>JAHBXR010000002.1:0-300000 GCA_019636335.1 Pirellulales bacterium | reverse complement strand
ACCGTGGAATACATATTGCCGGCGGCGCCAGTCCACGCGGCGCTGTAGGGCGTCACGTTGTAGAACGTATCGCCGTAGCCGAGCCACTTGTGCTTGTACCCGTTGCGATAGGCACTCGGCGCCGGTGCAGGCGGACCGGGCGTAGTGGCGAAACCGGTCTGCCGGAGCCGCAATGGTTCGAGCACGTGCCGCTCGATCGCGCGCTCGTACGACTCGCCGGTGGCCTTCTCGATGGCCATGCCCAGGAGCACGGCGTTCGTATTCGAATAGCGCCACGCGGCCCCCGGCTCGTTGTAGACCGGCTGGGAGGTGGCGAAGGCGAGGATCTCGGTATCGCGCCAAACGCGTTGCGGCTCGGCGACGATCGCGGCCTGGAATTCCTTGTTTTCGATGCCGTTGAAGAGACCGCTGGTGTTGTTGCCCAATTGACGCAGCGTGATGGCATCGCCACCAGGCACGCTGGGCACATACTGCTCGATGGGATCGTCGAGCGAGAGCTTTCCTTCATCGCACAGTTTCAGGACGGCGGTTCCCAAAAATGGCTTCGTGACGCTGGCCACGCGCATGTGAAAATCGCGCTGCATGGGGGCCTTGGAATCGACGTCCGCCATCCCGAGCACGAAGACCTGCGGCGCGGCGTTCCCTTGGACGAAGCCGACGATGGCGCCGGGACACTCGATCGCGGCCAACTCGGCCTCCAATGCCTGACGTAGTGGCTCCGAGGCAAGCAGAGGAGCGGCAATCTCGCCGCAGGCGATCATCGCCAGACACGACACGATTCGAAGCAAAGGGGTCATCAACCGATCGTCTCCATTCCTAACGCTCACGGGAATCTGAAGGTCGACACGCAGGGCACCGGTGCGTTGCACGGCTACTGCTACGTGAATCAGAGCATGCCGCCGAGCCGTTTCGCCCGAGTCAAACCGAGGGATCGTCTCCGCCGGGGAACCTCACCGCGCGGTCGCGTGCAGCGACCGAGTTCAGATCGACGTCGGCCCGGGAAGCGCGTTGGCCGGGCGGCAAGAAGAAGAGACGATGCGCCGAACGGCATCGGCACCGCGGATGATGGCAGAAACGCGGTGACGATCTGTTGAACGTCGTCTCAAGAAATGGTCATTAGCAGAGCAGGTAGAGCCAGGATGTGCAGATCTGCCCGTTGCCCCAGCAGGGCAAAGTTCGTGCCAGCCTGCCAACAACGCACGAAGTGCAAAAACCGCGTGTTTTTGCCCCCACTTTCGGCGACCGCTTGCGCTGCATGTCGAATGTGTCGACACAGCACGTCGACTCGATCGACAACACCCCCTCGGACGAAGGAGACCGAGACACAGGCACAAATGCTTGTTCGTGGCCACCCGTGGGGGGTATCCTAGAGGTCTCTCATACATGCCACCTGCCCATCTTGGCCCTTGCCCACCTTCGAGGAGAGACTTGCGTGTCTCGTGCGAGTTTCATCCTGCCGGGAATCGTCGCCGTAGCGTTGTGGGCCAGCGCCGCGCCGCCCCGTGTTGGCGCGGCGCCGCCGGTCGACTACCTGCGCGATGTGCGTCCGATCCTGGCGCGAAACTGTTTCAACTGCCACGGACCGGATGACGGCTCGCGGCAGGCCGGACTGCGACTCGACGATGCCGAGCATGCCGGCGCCGAGTTGCCGAGCGGCGAGCGGGCAATCGTGCCGGGCAAGCCTGACGAAAGTGAATTGCTCGCCCGGATTACCGCGAACGACACCTCACTCGCGATGCCCCCCGAGGAGATGGGGCGGCGTCTGACGGAGTCGGAAGTCGAGACCTTGCGGCGCTGGATCGCCGCCGGGGCCCCCTATGCGAAGCATTGGGCCTATGTCGCGCCGGTGCGACCTGCGCTGCCGCACGTCCGTCACGAACAATGGCCGCAGGGAGCGATCGACGCGTTCGTCCTGGCCCGGCTCGAAGAGGAAGGGCTCGCGCCGAGCGAACCGGCCGATCGCTCGACCTTGTTGCGGCGAGTGACGCTCGACCTGACGGGCCTCCCTCCGACCCCCGAAGAGGTAACCGCCTTCGACGGGGATGCGAGCGACGACGCCTATGAAAAGGTGATCGATCGTCTCCTGGCCTCGCCCGCGTACGGCGAACGCTGGGGGGCGCTCTGGCTCGATCTGGCACGCTACGCCGATTCGCAGGGCTACGCCCCCGACGGTCCGCGCACCATCTGGCGCTGGCGCGACTGGGTGATCGAGGCGCTCAACGCGAACATGCCGTACGATCGTTTCACGCTCGAGCAACTGGCGGGCGACCTGCTGCCAGGGGCCACCACGTCACAGATCGTGGCGACGGGATTCCATCGCAACACGCAACTCAACACCGAAGGGGGCGTGAATCTGGAAGAGTTCCGCCACGCCGCCGTGGTGGACCGCGTGAACACCACGTTTGCCGTGTGGATGGGGACGACGATGGCCTGCGCCCAGTGCCACAATCACAAGTACGATCCCTTCTCGCAGCGCGAGTATTACCAGGTCTTTTCGATCTTCAACAACACCGACGATTTCAACACCGACGAACCGACGATCGAAGTGGCCGCGGCAGGAAGCGACGCGGAGTTCGCGCAGACGAAGAACGAGCTCGCCGTCGCGCAGGCCGCCTGGGATGCCGCCACCCAGGTGCGCGACGAGCAACAGCCGGCCTGGGAGCAAGCGGTGGCGGCCGATGTGCTTCCCAAGGAAATCGGCGAGATTCTCGCCATTGCGGCGGATCAACGAGACAAGGCCCAACGGCAAAAGCTCCAGTCGCATCACCGCGAGTTGTCGGAAGAATGGAAGCAGCTCGACAAACGGCTCCGTGCGGCGAAGAAGCAGCACGCCACGGTCAGCACAACGGTGCCCATCATGCGTGACGGGACGCCGCGTCCCAGCTTCGTTTATCACCGCGGCGAGTTTCTCAGCCCCGGCGATCCGGTGACCCCCGGCACGCCTGCCGTGCTGCACGCGGCCCCGGCCGAGACGAAGCTCGACCGCCTGGGGTTGGCACAGTGGATCGTGTCGCCCGACAATCCGCTCACGGCGCGCGTCGCGGTGAATCGACTCTGGCAGGAGTTGTTCGGGATCGGACTGGTCGAAACGGCCGAAGAATTCGGCATGCAGGGAGATCCGCCGTCGCATCCCGAGTTGCTCGACTGGTTGGCGGTCGAGTATCGCGAGAGTGGCTGGGACACGAAGCGTCTGCTCAAGCAACTGGTCATGTCGGCGACGTATCGGCAATCGTCGAAACTGCATCCCGAGCTGGCCACGCGCGATCCTTACAATCGCCTGCTTGCGCGGGGACCGCGCGTGCGTCTGGCGGCCGAGACGATCCGCGATCAGGCCCTGGCCATCTCGGGCTTGTTGAGCAAGAAGATGTTTGGCCCGCCCGTCCAACCGCAGCAACCCTCCTTCGGACTGGCGGCCGCCTTCGGCAGCAGCACGGATTGGGAGACGAGCCAAGGCGAGGACGCCCATCGCCGCGCGATCTACACGCGCTGGCGGCGCAACCTGCCTTACCCTTCGCTCGTGGCGTTCGACGCGCCGGAACGAAACGTCTGCTCGCTGCGCCGCATGCGCACGAACACGCCACTGCAGGCGCTTGTCACGCTGAATGACCCGGTGTTCGTCGAGTGCGCCCAGGCGCTGGCTCGCCGCGTGCTGGCGGATACGGGAGCAACCACGGCGGAACGCACCGCTCGCGCGATCCGGCTCGCCGTCGGTCGCGCGGCCACCCCGGAAGAGACGGACCGACTCGTGGCGCTCTTCGACCAGGCGCAGGCGTCACTTGCAAGTGATGAGGCCAAGGCCACGGCGCTGGCCACGAATCCGATGGGGCCGCTGCCCGCGGGAATGAATCCCATCGAGGCGGCCGCCTGGACCGTAGTGGCAAACGTGGTGCTGAATCTCGATGAAACGCTGACCAAACCGTGAGAGACGCGATGCACCCTCTGGCGATCGAACAACTGGCCGCGCGGACGCGCCGGCACTTTCTGCGCGATTCGGCCTGCGCCCTGGGGAGCATCGCCCTGGCCCTGCTCGAAGCAGGGCCCGTTCGCGCCGCGACGCTCGATGCGGCCGACGAAGTCGATCCCTTTCTGCCGAAGCCGGGACACTTCGCACCGCGAGCGAAGAATGTGATCTTCCTCTCGATGTCGGGGGGGCCACCCCATCTCGATCTGCTCGATTACAAACCGGAACTCGTCCGCCGCGACAGCGAAGATTGCCCCGAGTCGCTCACCAAGGGGAAGCAATTCGCCTTCACCTCCGGCACGCCGAAGTTGCTCGGCACGCGGCAGAAGTTTGCGCAGCACGGCCAGAGCGGCGCGTGGTTCTCCGCGGCGCTGCCGAAGATCTCGGCCATCGCCGACGAGCTGACGATCGTCAAGTCGGTCTGGACCGAGCAGTTCAACCACGGTCCGGCCGAGCTCTTGCTGTACACGGGTTTCCCCCGGGCGCAGGGGCGGGCGTCGCTCGGCTCGTGGGTCACGTACGGTCTCGGCTCGGAGAATCGCGATCTGCCCGGCTACATCGTGTTCGTCTCGGGTCGTTCGCTCCCCAGCGCGGGCAAGGTGGCCTGGGGCAGCGGATTTCTGCCGTCGGTGTATCAGGGGGTGCAATGCCGCACGGGGGGCGATCCCGTACTGTACCTGTCGAATCCCGAGGGGATGGATCGCTCGCTGCGGCGGATGAGCCTCGACGCGCTGGCCGAATTGAATCAGATCGAGGGGGCCAGACTCGGCCAGCCCGAGACGCAGACGCGAATCGCCCAATACGAGATGGCCTACCGCATGCAGACGGTGGTGCCGGAGACGATGGACATCAGCCGCGAGCCGGCGCACGTGATCGCGGCCTACGGGGCCGAGCCCGGCGCGGCGAGCTTCGCGAACAACTGCCTGCTGGCCCGGCGTCTCGTCGAACGGGGCGTGCGTTTCGTGCAGCTCTTCGACTGGGGTTGGGACTTCCACGGCACGAGCGCCGACCAGGAAATCGAGGGGGGGCTCATCAAACGTTGCCAGCCCATGGACCAGGCCGTGGCCGCGCTGATTACCGATCTCAAGCAGCGGGGACTGCTCGACGAAACGCTCGTCGTCTGGACGGGCGAGTTCGGCCGCACCCCCTTCCGCGAGGGACGCACCAAGGACGGCAAGCTCCTGGGACGCGACCATCACCCCTTTTCGAATTCGATGTTCATGGCCGGCGGTGGGCTGAAACGGGGCGTTTCGTACGGAGCCACCGACGAACTCGGCTGGGCGCCGGTCGAAAAGCCGGTCCACCCGCACGATCTGCAGGCCACCATCTTGCACCTGCTGGGCCTCGACCACACGCGGCTCACCTACCGCTTCCAAGGTCGCGACTTCCGCCTGACCGACGTCCGCGGCGAGGTGCTGCACGAGTTGATCGCGTAGCTTACCCCCACGAATGGTAACCTGGGCAAGGAACTCATCTTGCAACTCGCCCGCCACTCGGAGAGTATTATCCCTAGCTGCGCGGCAGAGGTTCTTGGCGCAGCGACCGACATTCGTCTGTCGGGTAACCGCTCGTCGCTCTGCGGTCCCCTCGCTGTTCGCGGAGTTCGAAGAGCGGCGGTTCCTCTTCGCCCCATTTCTCCCACCACTCGGGTGTGATCCATGAAGACGATGCACGGATTGGCGTTCCTCGCGTTGTTCGTTGCGACTCCGGCCTGGGGCGCCAAGCCCGAGACTGTACCGCCTGCGGCTGGCAAGGCCGATCTGCGGTTTTATAAGCCGCTCGATCTGGCGGGCAAGACGGTCTCGCTGGTCGAGAATGAGCGCCGCGCCGGCACCGCGTTTGTCTTCATCTCGTCCGAGTGCCCCATCGCCCGGCAGTACATTCCCGAGCTGAATCGCATCGCGGCCTCAGCCGCTGCCGAAAAGGTACACCTGATCGGCGTTCTCTCCGATCGCTCGGTGAGCCGTGCTGCTGCCAAGGCGTTTGCCGACGAGTTCAAGATCGGCTTTCAGGTAGTCTTCGACGCGTCGGGCGAGCTGGCCGAAATGCTACGGCCGACGCACGTGCCGCAGGCCTTCGTGATGAACCCGAAGGGTGAGATCGTCTATCGCGGCCGCATCGACGATCTTTATGCCGCCGTCGGCAAGCGACGTCCCGCCCCCACCACGCATAACCTGCTCGATGCGATGACGGCGCTGGCTGAAGGCCAGACGATCGCGGTCGCCTCGACCGAGACGATTGGCTGCCCCTTCGAGAAGCGAGCCACACTGCCCGCCGACGGCGCCGTGACGTACAACCGCGACATCGCGCCGATCCTGTTCGCGCAGTGTGCCGAGTGTCACCGACCAGGCGAAGTCGCTCCCTTTCCGCTGCTGACCTATGACGACGCCGCCAAGCGGGCCGACTTTCTGGCCGAGATCACCAGCGCCGGCACCATGCCTCCCTGGCAGGCCGAACTGGGACATGGTGCCTTCCTCGACGAGCGCCGGCTGACGGAACGCGAGATCGAGCTGCTCAGGACCTGGGCCTCCTCGGGCACTCCGCGCGGCGACGAGGCCGACCTGCCTCCCCAGCCCGAGTTCGCCAGCGGCTGGCGGCTGGGCACGCCCGACGTGGTGCTCGAAGCGCCCACCACGGTGACCGTGCCGGCCGACGGGGGCGATCTCTTCCATCACTGGGTGCTGCCGATCGAGATCCCCGAGGACAAGACGCTCGTGGGCATCGAGTTCCGCCCGGGCAATCCCGCGGTTGTGCATCACGCGATCATCGGGCTCGACACGACGGGGGGCTCGCGGCGCCGCGACGAGGAGACGCCCGAGCCGGGCTATCGTTCGTCGGGCTCGATCGAAGGTTCGATGTCGGCCTTTCTGGGCGTGTGGACGCCGGGGATGACCCCCCGTTTTTATCCCGAGGACGTCGGCTATCGCATTCCCCAAAAGTCCGACGTGCTCTTGCAGCTCCACCTGCATCCCAGCGGCAAGGAAGAGGTCGACCAGTCGCGCGTCGGCCTGTACTTTGCCGACAAGCCCAAGGAAAAGATGAAGACGCAGTCGATGTTCGTCACGGGCTCGCTGGTCGTGGCGATTCCACCGGGCGAATCGCGGCACAAGATCGAGACCTCGTTCAAGCTGCCGACCGACCTGACGTTGAACTCGGTCTTCCCCCACCTGCATCTGATCGGCAAAGAGGTAAAGGTGACCGCCACGTATCCTTCGGGCGAAACGGAATCGCTGATCTGGATCAAGGACTGGAAGTTCTATTGGCAGGACGTCTACGTCTACAAGGAAGCCAAGGTGCTGCCCAAGGGGACCGAGGTGCAGATCGAGGCCTGGTACGACAACTCGGCCGATAATCCTCACAATCCGAGCACGCCGCCGAAGGAAGTCCTCTTCGGCAACGACAGCGACGACGAGATGTGCTTCATCCTCTTCCAGACGGTGAGCGAGGATGACAACATCATGCAGAAGCTCGCGCCGGCGATGATGATGAGCTTCATGAAGCAGTGGCGCAACGCTGACCTGACGGAAGAGCAGCGTGCGCACATCGCGGACGAAGCGGTGAAGCTCTTCGGCGGCGGGGGCGAAACGGGCCCAGGGCAAGGCCGCCGCGGCGGCGAAATGTTCCGCCGCCTGCTGATGCAAGACAGCGGCAAGAAGGACACGCAAGAGAAGTCGGAAAAGCAGCAGGATGAGGCCCAGTCAGAGCCAAGGGCGGAAGCCAGCGGGGGCTGAGCGTTATCTCATCAACTCCTCTGCCCGTGCGATCTCGCCGCACGCATAAAGCGCAACGCCGACGAAGATCGCGAGGCAGCGACTCGAGAAGTTCCGCATGGGACTTTGGCTGCGTTTAGGCCGTGTGCAACACCGGGCTGCCCGATTCGACGACGAACGAGGCGCGGGTTACCAGCGGGGCGCCTGGTTTGTTCGTGTAGTCCACTCCCTGGTAGTCGGTGCGCCATTGCTGCGGCGTGACCTGGCAACTGACGTAGCCGCGCTGCTGATTGTGGTACTTGACGAAGGGATTCTCGGCGTAAAGCGCCGGCAGGTACTTGGGCGTGGGATCGCCGTTGCCGCTCGACGAGATCGACGTGCCGACGAACTCCGTGCCGACGACGGCCGAATCGAGATCGTCGAAGTCGGCGATCAGCTCGTTCGCCCAACTGCTGTGAATGTCGCCCGTCAGCACGACCGGGTTCTTGACCTTGCTGTCGTAGAAGTGCTTCAGCACGCGGCGGCGATCCCCTTCGTAGCCGGGCCACTGATCCATGGCAAAGATGCGTTCTTCGCCGGGCCGGCGGTCGGCGCGGGCCATCATCACCTGCTGCGCCAGGATGTTCCAATTCGTCGGCGAAGAGGTCAGCCCCTCGAAGAGCCACTGGCGCTGCGCTGCGCCCAGCATGGTGCGGCTGGGATCGAGGGCCTCGGGGCATTGATCTTTGCCGCCGTCGCCGCACGGTTGGTCGCTGCGATACTGCCGCGTGTCGAGGATCCAGAAATTGGCCAGGTCGCCGAAGGCCACCTGCCGGTAAAGGGACATCATGGGCCCCTCGGGCAACGACGACTTGCGCAAGGGCATGTGCTCGTAGTAGGCCTTGTAGGCACGTGCCCGCTGCGCGAGGAAGTTCTCGACCGTGGTCCCCTTCTCCGAGATCCCGTCGGCGTAGTTATTCTCGACCTCGTGGTCGTCCCAGGTCACCAGCCACGGCGCGGCGGCATGCATGGCCTGCAGGTGGGGATCGGTCTTGTACTGAGCGTGGCGGTTGCGATAGTCGCTGAGCGAATCGAGCTTGGGTCCCACGTGCTTGCGAACACCGCCGTCGCGGCCGGGCCCTTCGTAGATGTAGTCCCCCAGGTGAATCACCAGGTCGAGGGGCTCGCGGACCATGTGCTCGTAGGCGGTGTACAGGCCCGACTCGAAGTGCTGGCACGACGCGAAGGCGAAACGCAGTCGTTCCGGCGTCGTGCCGACGGCGGGGGCGGTGCGCGTGCGCCCCTTCGGGCTGGTGTCGTTCCCCACCTTGAACTGGTACCAGTACCAGCGATCGGGCTGGAGGCCGTCGACCTCGACGTGGACCGAGTGCCCCCAGTCGGGCACGGCCGGGGTCTTGCCTTCTTGGACGATCTTCGTCATCTGCTCGTCGTCCGCCACCTGCCACGAGACTTCGACCGCCTCGTCCGGCATGCCGCCCCCTTCGAGCGGTTTCGGCGCCAGCCGCGTCCAGAGGACCACACCGGTCGACGAGGGATCACCCGAGGCGACGCCCAACTGGAAGGGATGATCGGCCAGCTTCGGAAAGCGTCGCGTGACGCCCGTCGCGCGCGACGACCAGAGTGCGGCGGCAGAAAGTGAACCGGTGGCGAGCAGAAACGAACGACGATCCATGTGGCGATACTCCAGTGCGATCAAGTCGCGGCGTTACGGTGGCGCTGTCCCGCCGCTACGAGGTTCTACCGTCGAAAGAGTTGGGCAATGGTGGCAGTTCTAAGGCACCCCACGGCGGCTGTCAAAAAAACAGACGTGCCCCGACAGCGTAACGGGACCACGTCAAGAAACGATGAAGCGAATATACGCTGGCACTCATTTTTACTCGGGCCGATCTCTCGTGCGGCGTGCAGGTCACTGTGGCACTTTGATGAGCCACACCTCGGCGATCTGACAACCGCGTCCCGGTCCGCCACGTCCTGGCTCGGCCGTCCAGACGAGCGTGAGCGAGCCCAGGGCCGTGGCCGCGGGGGGAATATCGAACTCGAGCGGCTTCAACGGATTCGGCTTGGCAAGGTAGGGATGTATCTCGACGCCATCGTCGGTGGCAAGCTGCACCTTCACCGTGCGATTTTCGCCGCCGTAGACGACACGCACTTTGTAACGCGCCTGCGGATCGAGCGTCGGGTAGTGCATTTTCACCTGCGTGTCGTACAAGCCATCGACATGGGTACACCACGAAAGGCGCCAGTTCGGCAGGTTGTGGAAGCCGACGGTCGTATGTTCGAGGAAGCCGGGATCTTCGGCGTACTTATCCTCGCGCACCACATGGGGCATCTGCTGCGGATTGCCCGTGTCGTCGTAGAAACCGCCTGGGCCTGGATCGGTCCAGTGGACGAGCCCGTCGATCGCCTCGAGCCGCTCGCGTTCCCCCTCGAGCAGGCGGATTTCGGCGAACTGCTCGGCGAGCCAGAGGCGGTTGTTCAGCGGCACGTCGATCGTATCGAGCGAGGCCCCGCGACCGACGTCGATCGCCTGATAGCGTTCGACGGAAAGCTGCATGCGAATGCTCTGGAAGAGGGCCTCGGCCAACTCGTACACGCGGGCGCGCAGGTCGGCGGCCACCGGTTCGGTAACGGCACGCGACAGGATGGCCTCGGCGCGGTCGAGTGCGGCCGCACTGCCGACGGTGCGCGCCGTAGCGAGGGCGGCCGTGGCCTCTTCTTCGAGCAGTGTCTCGTAAGTTAGTCGCCGATGCAGGTAGGCATCGTAGTAGGCGCGGTACAGCGCCTGCTGAAAACGCCAGTTGGCGCGCTGTGCGGGCGACGCGCGGCGTTCCATGTCCTGGAACTGCGCCAGCGTATTCAACACGTTGTCATTCACCAGGAGCGGGCCGCGCCAGTTCTGCTCGAGCGCGAGCAACCCCTGGGCAAAATCGTTGGCCATGTCGGGGCCGATGAAATAGCGGCCAAAATCGCGCAGCGTGGCGCCGACATTCGCCTCGGGATCCCAGCCCAAGATGCTCCACACCGCCTTGTTCACGTCGTCGTTGCAACCTTCGGAGTAGGTGATGAAGCCGATCGATTCACTCAGATACGCGCGGAAGATGGTCGCTTCATCCTGCGGACGCGGGTTGATCGGCTCGCGCGCGAGTGTCCGCGCGTACGCAAGATCCCAATCGGGCACGGGATACTCGCAGCGCATGCTGTGCGTGATGTCGGGATAACGGCGAATCGGGTAGCGCGAGGGAAGCGCCGCGCGGAGCTTCGGCAGGCTGACGCGCGTCTGCGGGCCGTAGACCACTCCGGCCAGCCATTCCGGCTCGGCTGCCAGCAGCTTCATCAAGTCGTCCCATGCTTCCTGGGTGAAGCTTTGCACGGAGATCCACGTCTGTGCGCCGGGGTGCAGCTTGCGCAACTGCGCGCTTTGCTTTTCGAGGAGCGCCAGGAGTTCTCGCGGCGGCGAGTCGCCCGGATCGCCGGTGGGCACCATGATGGCGTCGACGCGCGGCAGGCTGCCAAGCACCTCGCCCCATTCCTGGAGCGAACGCTCGACCACCTCGGGCTGCGAGTAATCGCCGTCGAGCGCAGGATACCAGATCCACACGTCCAGCCCATAGTCGGCGGCAAGCTGCGACATGCCGGCCATCATCTCGAGCTTGGGCCGAGGGAAATGGGGACCGTCGTCGTCATCGTCCGAGCGCGGCGGAATCAACTCGATGGCATTCGCGCCGAAGATGGCCAGATCGCGAATGTACTGCTCCCATTGCGGC
The DNA here is from genome assembly GCA_019636335.1 of Pirellulales bacterium. NCBI lineage: Bacteria > Pseudomonadati > Planctomycetota > Planctomycetia > Pirellulales > Pirellulales bacterium. The sequence continues at coordinate 288,565 of JAHBXR010000002.1, read as the reverse complement.
AGATCCCAGGCATCGTAGGAGTTCGTTTTCGGTCGATAGCCGAGTTGATGGCCGCGAATCGGATAGGCCGGGGCCGTGGTGACGTTGAGCGGCAGGGGGAGCGTCACGCTGCCACGCCGCATCTCGAGCGAACGCAGCAGATGCCCGACGCCGAATAGGACACCACGCGAATCGTTGCCGGCGATGATGACTTGAGCCGCCGCGTCTGCTTTGTCAGCCGTCGAGCGCAGCGTGTAGCCTTCGGCAGGTGATGGTGCATTCGCAGGCGGAAGCTGGGACGCCGCGACGCCCACGATGCCTGCGAGTTTCTCGCGCGAACCGACGAGAATCGTGGCCGCCATGGAATCGGCAGCAAGCTGATGTGCGATGCTCCAGCGCACGCCGCTTCGCTTCCACACCTCGTCGACGAGCATCTCGACTGCCTTGCGAGCGGGCGGATCGAGATCCTGCGGAACGATCAGCTGCGCCTTCGTCAGATCGATGGGAGACGTGTCCTTGTCATCGGCGACAACACGCTTGGAACCATCAACGAGCGCGAACACGAGAAGTGCCGCCGTCAGCGCTCCGCAGAACCATCGACGATCCATGAACCATCCGCCTGTCTTGACCAATCAGCCCGCTCACGAATACCCGAGATTGGCCCATTGCAGCCTCCCTCCGTAGACAATTCAAGGAATTCACACCAGAAAGATAGAAAACCACGAAAATCAGCAAGAATGATTACCTCTTCGCGTCTTCGCGGTAAAAAGAGATCACCGCGAAGACGCGAAGGATTCCGGAGGTTGAGTGAACCGCTGGTTTTTCGACCAACGTTCGCGTTTGAGTTGCTGATGAGGATTGTCATGAGTGAAATGATGGACGTACTCGTGGTGGGGGCTGGGCCCGTGGGCTTGATGACGGCGGCCGAGCTGCACCGGCATGGCGTTCGCTGCCGTCTCATTGAGCGGCTCTTAGAGCCATCGCCCCACTGCAAGGCGCTGGGGATCACGCCACGCACGCTCGAGGTGTGGGACGACCTGGCCATCGTCCACCAGGCCCTGACGGCGGGCATGGGACTGCGCGGGCTCGTGAACATCGCCAATGGCACCGACATGGAGATCTCCAGCGCCGCGCTCCCCGAGGGGGCATACGGCTTTCTCACCCTCGCCCAGTACGACGCCGAACAGATTCTGGCCGAACATCTCGGTACGCTCGCTGGAGGCGCCGAGCGTGGTGTCGAGTTGGTCTCGCTCGCCCAGACAGAAGACCTGGTCACCGTCGGCTTGAAGCACCTCGACGGATCGGTAGAGACCGTACAGGCAAAATATGTCGTCGGCTGCGACGGCGGACGGAGTGCCGTGCGGCACGCACTCGACCTCCACTTCGAGGGGGAGCATTACGCGCAGGTCTTCATGCTGGCCGATATCGACATCGATTGGACGCTCGAGCGCGGGTATGGGTACAAGCTGGCCCGTATCGAAAAAGGGGAGTTTCGCGGCGCGGGCGCGTGCATACCCGTGCCCGGCGATTCGCGGCGTTATCGCTTCAGCACGGTCGCTCCCGAGGAAATGCTACCCCAGGATCTCACGACCAGCGGCCAGGCTCACTGGGCGAGCGACGAGGGCCCACCACTCGAGGCGATTCAGGAGATGCTCGACTATCTGTACCCGGCGGGAGCCAAGGCGAGCAACCTGCGGTGGTCGTCGTTCTATCGCATCAGCCATCGCCTGGTGCCGCGTTACAGCTTGGGGCGAGTGTTTCTCGCGGGAGACGCGGCCCACTTGCACCCACCGCTCGGCGGACAAGGCATGAACGCTGGTTTACAGGACGCCTACAACCTGGCGTGGAAGCTGGCGCTGGCCGTGCGGGGCCGCGCGGCCGACAAACTGCTCGACAGTTATCACGCGGAGCGGCACGAGATCGGCCGGCAGATCGTCGAACGCACGACCGCGCGGATGAATCGCGTGATGGAAGGAGACGTCGACGAACAGGAGCCACTGCGCGAAGATTCGCAACTGTGGCTCCATTACCGCGATAGCCCTTGGGTGGCCAACGAACCGGCCGATGCCGCTGAGCGCTGGGCAGGACCGCTGGCCGGAGATCGCGCGCCCGACGTGACCGGTCTGCGGCGTCCTTATGTGCGTCACGACGAGCGGCTGTTCGACCTGCTGCGCGGGCCACGGCACACGCTGTTGCTCTATTCCAGCGAATCGTCACCGGTTGAAGATGGCGAACGCTTCCTCGCGCTGGCCACAGAACTGCGGGCCCGGTATGGAAGCCTGGTCCAGGTTCTCGCAATCGTGCATGCGGATAGCGATGTGCTCGCACTCGAAGGGTTGCCGATGTTGAGCGACGGCCGCAACGAATTCGCACACGTCTATGTTCCGCAAAGCGGATCGGGCTTTCTCGTGCGGCCGGATGGCTATGTGGGCTATCGCGCGGAAGCAATCGACCATGAGCGACTGTTCCGATATCTAGCCGGCGTGCTTCGCGCATCATAGCCGACGTTCTGTACAGCGGAAGGACGGAACGACAAACTCAAGCCATGGAAGAGACGCTGTTCGAGGCCGTTCGCCAAGAATATCGCCAGCTTGCTCCCTCGTACGACCAGCGGTGGCGGAGCTACCTGGCACGGACCGCCGAAGAAACGCTGGCGCATCTAGATCCACTACCACAAGCTCGGGTACTCGACGTTGGTTGCGGCACGGGCTATGTGCTGGCGAAGCTTGCGGAGCGCGAGCCGACCATCCGTGCCGTGGGAATCGATCCCAGCGCCGAGATGTTGCACCTCGCGCGACAACGGGATCTCCCCCAAGCTTCGTTTCTGGAAGGGGTGGCCGAGAACATCCCTCTCGCCGACGCGTCGGTCGATACGGTCCTGTCGACGAGCGCGTTTCACTTCTGGTACGACCCCAACCGGGGACTGCAGGAGATCCGGCGTGTCTTGCGACCGGGGGGACAACTCGTGCTGACCGACTGGTGCGACGATTTTCTCACCTGCCGGCTAGGCACGTGGTGGCTGCGGATCATCGGACGGCCACAGAATGCCGTTCTCGGCAGCAGGGCCTGTGCCGCACTGGTGCGTCAGGCAGGGTTCGTCGACGTTGCGATTCGCACCTTTCGCGCCGGATGGTGGTGGGGCATGATGGCCGCCTGCGGCCGTAAACCCGCGGATGGCTCACCCACAACGGCAGAGCGGCTATACTAGCGGGCGCGGTGTAACGAGCTGATTCGAGCGAGTGGTGCTCTCGTGCCGGTGTATTCTTATCTGACGATGACCGTCGGCAAGCGTGCCGGCGACAGTTTCCTGCTCGACCCTGCGCGCGAGAACCCGATCGGCCGCGGCACGGAATGCACGGTCGTGCTGAGCGATCCCCTCTGCTCGCGCATTCATGCCGTGCTTGTCCATGCGAACGGCACCTGGCACGTGCGCGACGCCGAGAGTCGCAACGGAACGTTCGTCAACGGTCAGAAGATCGACGAGGCGGCCCTCGTGCCCGGGCATCACGTGCGCGTGGGCTCGACCGAGTTCGCCTTTCAACAAAGTGCCCAGCCGCCGACTTCGACGGGCGATACCGACCCCGGCGTCACGCAGACGCTGGTCAAAGACTCGATCGTCGGGCCGAGCAACACGGCCAACCTGGCGATCGGCGCCATTCAAGATCTCGAACAGGCCCACGACCTGCTGCTGCTCTACCAGCTCAGCATCAAGCTGCTCGGTTGCGCCTCGCCGGACGAGGTGGTGCGCATTTCACTCGATCTGCTGCGCGACCGCACGAGCGCGTCGCTGGCGGCCTTTCTCTGGGTCAGCGACGACGGACGTCTCACGCCGAAGATGTTCCTGCCCGAGCAACCCTTGCGCGATTTGCCCTTGAGCGAATCGTTGACGCACCTGGTGCTGGCCGAAGGGCACGCCATCTGGATCGCCAGCCAGCGCGGCGGGGGCACGACCGACGAAACCCTGCGTCACTATGCCGACGCACTGTGCGTGCCTCTGCTCAACGGCACGAAAGTCGTTGGTGCGATTCACGCCTACCTCGAACATGGACGTTTCCGGCAGTCGCAGTTCGACTTCGCCATCTCGCTCGCCAACATCTCGGCGGTGGCCCTGGTGCGGGCGCGCCACGATGTCAGCGTGCAGACCGATTTGCAGCGGTTGAAGGAGAAATCGGCCGGCTTCGGCGAGCTGATCGGCGAAAGTCCGCCCATGCTCGAGCTCAAGTCGAAGATCGGCCGCTTGGGGCGCGCCACGGGTTGCGTGCTGGTGCGCGGCGAGAGTGGCGCCGGCAAAGAGCTTGTCGCCCGCGCGCTGCATCGCGCCAGCACGCGCGCCGATCGGCCGATGCTGTCGGTCAACTGCGCCGCGATTCCGGCCGACCTGATGGAGAGCCAACTCTTCGGCCACAAGGCAGGCTCCTTCACCGGGGCCGATCGCGATCACGTGGGCTATTTTCAGCAGGCCGACCTGGGCACGCTCTTTCTCGACGAAGTCGGCGAGATGACGTTGCAGGGGCAGGCCAAGCTGCTGCGCATCCTCGAAGGCCATCCCTTCCTGCCCGTGGGGGGCAACGAGGAAATCCGCGTCGACGTACGGATCATCGCCGCCACGAATCAGGACTTGCAGGCCTACGTGCGCGAGCGGAAGTTCCGCGAGGACCTTTATTATCGGTTGAGCGTGTTCGAGCTGTTCGTTCCCCCCTTGCGCGAGCGGGGCAGTGATGTTTCGCGGTTGATTGATTTCTTCCTCGAGCACTTCCGCCAGCAACACGGTCGCCCGCGGCTGGAACTCGCGGAAGAGGCAAAGCGCCGCCTGCTGGGATACAACTGGCCCGGCAACGTGCGTCAATTGCGCAACGTGATCGATAGTGCCGTCGTATTGGCGGCAGGCGATCGCATCGAGGCTGATGACCTGGGCCTGCGCGATCCACATGGCGGAGGGGGCTTCGATACGTTGCGCATCGATGACTGGGAACGCCGCCTGATTCGCGAAGCGCTCGATCGCAGCGACGGCAACGTGCCCGAGGCGGCCAAGCTATTGGGCATCGGCCGCGCCACGCTCTATCGTAAGATCGAGGAGTACGGCATCGATCGCAAGTAACGGCAGCCGACTTCTGAGCATGCTGCCTCACCGGATTTGAGCCGCACGGCGAAACTGCTAGCCCGTCTCGTTGGCATGGGCTACCATCAAGGGCTGCCCTACCCCAACCACCGCCATAGAAAACAACCCCGCCCGTACGACTCGCGACGAGGAGTTTTCTTCTATGCGTTTGTCTTTCGTCTCCGATGCCAGCGTGTGTGCGTTGGCGTTGTGTGCTATTTTGACGGCGAGCCCCCTCTCCTCGCACGCGGTCGAAGCGCAGGAGTGGACCCGCTTCCGCGGTCCGAATGGGACGGGCGTCGTCGAGTCGGCCGGAATCCCGGTCACCTGGACGGCCGACGATTACAACTGGGTGGCGAAGCTGCCGGGACTGGGCCACTCGTGCCCCGTGCTGTGGGGGGACCGCATCTTTCTCACGTCGGCTTCCGAAGACGGCACGACGCGCACCGCGATCTGTTTGGATACCACGGGCAAGATCCTGTGGACGAAGGAATACGACGGCTCGCCCCATACGAAGCACGAGCGGAACAGCTTCGCCACGCCCACGCCGGCCGTCGATGCCGACCATGTGTACGTCGCCTGGTCGTCGCCCGAGGAGTATGCCTTTATTGCGCTGGATCACGAAGGGAACGAAGTCTGGCGACGCAATCTGGGCTTGTTCAAGAGCCAGCATAGCTGCGGCACGTCCCCTGTCGTGTTCGAAGATCTGATCATCCTGGGCAACGATCAGGATGGCGAGAGTTTTCTGCTCGCTGTCGATCGGATGACGGGCAAGACCGTGTGGCAGACCCCTCGCAAGACTAATGTGGTGGCCTACTCCACGCCGTGCCTCTATCACCCCCCCAGCGGTCCGCCGGAATTGATCTTCAACAGCGGCGCGCACGGCATCACCAGCGTCGAGCCGTGGACCGGCAAGGTGAATTGGGAGATTTCCGTCTTCGACAAACGCTCGGTCAGCTCTCCCTACGTCGCCGCGGGATTGATCTTCGGCAGTTGCGGCTCGGGGGGCGGCGGCAACTATGTCGTGGCGGTGAAACCCGGCACGGCCGATGGCAAGGTCCAACCGGCCGAGGCCTATCGCATCGACAAATCGGCCCCCTATGTACCGACCGGCTTGGTACACGGTGATCGCGTCTTTCTCTGGGCCGACAATGGCGTGGTCACCTGCATCAACGCGGCCGACGGCGAAGTCGTGTGGCGCAAACGCGTCGGCGGAAATTTCTCGGGCTCGCCCATCTGCGTGAACGATCGACTCTACTGCGTCTCTGACGATGGTGAAGTCATGGTGCTCCGCGCCGGCGAGGAGTTCGAAGAACTGGGCAAGATCCCACTCGGCGAAGAATGCCGCAGCACGCCCGCCGTCGCGGACGGGCGGCTGTATATCCGCACGGTCTCGCAACTCTTCTCGATCGGCGGCAAGAAGTAGCCGCCACGCTGCGCCGGCGGAGAACAAACGAGCGGTGCATCGTCACCGCACACCGCGATGGAACGACGGGCGCTCAGGCCGCCGTCATGTCGTACAGCCGTAGCTTCTTATCGTAATGGGCCACCGCCAGTCGTCGCCCGTCGGGATGAAGCGCCAGATCGCAAGACGTGGCCGCCAAGGCCAGGCGGTGAAACTCGCGTTCGGCATCGGGACGCCAAAACAACAGCGAGCCCCCACCGCCTCCTCCGGTCGCGCCGACGAGGAAATCGTCGGGATGGAAGGTGAGGCCCCACACCACCCCCTGTAGATTCTCTTTCGAGAGTTGTACCAGCTTCGGCGATCCACTCTCCCAGTCGAAGAGCACGACCGCCGGATTGCCGACGCCGGCAAAGGCGTTCGAGACATCGGTGATGCCGCCACACGCCAGCAGGGTGCCATCGTGATTGAACGCGATGGCACGCACGCCGCCGATATCGGCAGCAAAGCCGGCATCGTATTTCCAAAGCCGACTGGCATCGAGCGTGCGCACTTCGGCGCCGCTGGCCACGTCCCACTGGCGGATCACGCCTTTGAGATCGCCCGAGACCAGGTGAACCCCGCTCGGATGGAAGGCCAGGTTGTAGACGTGGCTCTCGTGCCCCGCCAGCTCGCGCACGAGCGTGCCGTCCGTCGCGTTCCAAAGCCGCACCAGGCGATCGTTGCCCGCCGTGGCCACGAGCGAACCACCGGGACTGACGGCCACGGCGCGAATCCAACCTTGATGGGCTTCGCCGACGCGAGCGGGCTCGATCGGGGCGGCGCCGGCGGGCCAGGCGATCAAGCGCCCTTCGTTGCCTCCGCTGAAGAGCATGTCTCCCGCGGGCGAGAAGGCCAGGCCACGCGGCCAACTCTCGTGCCCGACCAACGCCACGCGCTCTCCCGATTCGAGATGGAAACGCTGAATGGTGTTGTCTTGCGCCGAGGCGAAAACGTAAGTGCCCGTCGGATCGAAGCGGCAGGCCAGAAAGGGACTGGTGTACTCGAACTCGCGCGCCGCGCGCGTCTTTGTCGGATCGACGGCACTAGCAGGTGCGGGCGTAGCATTCTCGGCCGGGGCGGCGGGAGCTTCGTTCATATCAACAGTTCCTGAATCACGTCGGCCGAGGGATCGGCCATGGCGATGGGGCGTCCGCCAATAACGTACTCTTCGTGGGGATCGAGTCCGACCGCCTTGAGATAGGTATGGAACAGGTGCCCACCATTAACTTCACGATCGGCCACGGCGGTACCGTTTTCGTTCGTCTTGCCGATGACCGCGCCTGGTTGGATGCCGCAGCCCCCCAGCACGACCGACCAGGCCGTGCCCCAATGATCGCGGCCGTAGAGATGGTTGATCTGCGGCGTCCGTCCGAACTCGGACATGACGACGATCAGCGTGCTTTCCAGCATGCCGCGCTCGGCCAGGTCGCCTACCAGGGTCGCAAAGGGGCGATCGAACTCGCCCAACTGCTCGATGTGGAAGTCGAAGTTCTCGTTGTGCGTGTCGTAATTCGAATGCGAGACTTTGACAAAGGTCACGCCGTGCTCGAGCAGTCTCCGCGCGAGGAGACAATGACGGCCGAAATCGTGCGTGCCGTAGCGCGCCAATTCGGCGTCCCCTTCGCGCGTGACGTCGAACAGCTCGCGCTGGGCGACCAACTTGAGGGCCTGCTCGTAGGAGTAGCTGTAGGCCTCGGTCTCGGCGGTTCGTCGTCGCGCGACGAACCGATCGTTCAGGCGGCGCCGCAGATCGTTGCGCGCCAGGTCGGCGGCTTCGGTCAACGATTCGGCGCGTTTCGTGTTGCGCGGGGGCTCGCCATTACCCAAAGTCACCGCGCCATAACGCGGGCCGAGGAAGGCGGCTTCGCTGGCGCTGACCCCGTTGCCTCCCGGCGTGATGTGGATGTAGCCGGGTAGCGCCGCATCCTCCGGCGAGAGATACTTCGCGGCCACCGATCCCAAATGCGGATAGGGCTGCGCGGGCTCCTCGCGCCGCCCCGTATGCATGATGTAGCTCCCCTTGCCGTGATCGTTCTCGTTCGTGTTCACGCTGCGCACGATCGATAAGTGGTGCATCTGCTGCGCCGTATAGGGCAGCAGCTCTGAGATGTGGATGCCAGGCACCGAGGTGGGGATCGCGCGAAACGGTCCGCCGGTGTCGGTCTGGGGCTTGGGATCCCAGCTTTCGAGCTGGCTCACGCCGCCGGCGAGATAAACCACGAGGACGCGTTTCTGGGTCGAGGCGAGTTGTTGCGCAGCGGCCGGCCGTGCGAAGCCGCCGAAGGCGCCTCCCAGCACACCGCCGGCGCCGGCCAACATTCCTCCGAGGAAGGAACGCCGCGCAATCGAGTGTTCTGTCGAGCGGCAGGCGTAGGCACACTGCATGGCTCAATCCTCATCTACACCCAGAAGGTGCAGTCCATATTAGTGATTGAAGCGGAACTCGTTCGACGCGAGGAGCGCCCAGATAAACTCCGACACGGCGGTGGCTCGCCCCGATTCGCCTTGGGCCGCGAGCAAATGGGCGAACTCTTGCTGCTCGTCCGTCGTGGAACGACGCGACAGCACGCTGAGCACGATCTCGTCACAGGCCAGCGCGGGATCGGAAAGCGACACGGCCCTTGCGGCCAGGTTCTGTCCCAAGGGGGTCAGCCAACTGGCCATGCCTCCATCGTGCGAGAAGTACAAGGCCTGGTGGACCGTGGCCTCCGTGGCGTCCTGCCGCTCGCCGGGCAGGTTGCCGAACAAGGCGACGAACTGCCCGAGCTGACCTAGGAGTTGTGCGTTCAGTCGCTGCTCGCTCATCTCCTCGCGCAGCGTGCGACGTTCTTCGTCCGCGGCGAGCACCTCGCCCAGGCGCGGATCGCCGCGAAGCTGCTGTTCGAACTCGGCACGAATCGCCTCGGACATGCCCGTGGCTTCGAGCGTGCTCGCCGCCAGTTGCTCGGGGGAGAGGGGCTTCAGATTCGCCACCGCGAACGATTCGGGCGGACAAGCCTGGGCATCCAGGTCGGCCGGCCATTCGCTCGAACGTTGATAGGTTTGCGATCGAGCAAGCTCGCGCAGCAAGGCCTTGAGATCGAATCCGCCGGCGGTGAATTCGGTGGCCAGCAGATCGAGCAACTCGGGGTGCGACGGTGGATTATCGCTGTGATCGAAGTGCAAGGGCTCGATCAGACCACGCCCCATCATCCGCGCCCAGAGTCGATTCACGATCGTGCGACTGAACTGGCGATTCTCGGGCGAGGTCAAATCCGTCGCCAGAAATGCCCGGCGACTGAAGCGCGGCTGCGGGCGGACGCCCTCGGCCGGGGCAATGACATACGACTTTCCCTCGGCAAAGGCAGGTTCCACGAGAGAGGTGGTCTCGAGCACGCGGGGCCCCGTCTGGCGTTCCGGCTCGTCGAGAAACGCCGACTTGAACTTCACCTCACCTTCGGCCTTCTCGGCAATCGTGGCCGGTTGGTCCTGGCCGGTAAAGATGAAGCTGCGCGTGAGGTAAGCAGAAAGCCCGTAGAAATAGTCTTGCTTGTAGTCGTCGACCAGCGGGTGATCGTGGCACTGGGCACACTGCAGATCCATGCCCAGAAAGATGCGACTGACATCGCGCACGACGATGTTCGTTTCGCCGGCGCGGTCGAGATAAAACTTCGCCGCGGGCCGCTGCGCGGGATCGAGACCGTCGGCCGAGAGGATCTCGCGCACGAGTTGATCGTAGGGCTTATTCGTGGCGAAGGAACTGCGCAAATACTCCTGCCACTCGGCGGCCGGTACATGCTCGTCGGCACGCCGCTCCATGAGCAACACGTCGAACGTGCGCTGCATGTGCCGCGCATAGGCCGGACTGGCGAGCAAGCGATCGATCAGTTGCTCGCGTTTGTTGGGGGAGGGATCGTCGAGAAAGGCGCGCGCCGCCGACGTCGTGGGGATGCGGCCCGTCAGGTCGAGATAGAGGCGGCGGAGCAGTTCGGCATCGCTCGCGCGTTCGGCCATCGCCCCGGCATGGTGCGCCGCGATCTGCTCGTCGATACGCTCGTGCAGAGGCGGTTCCGCCCCCGTGGCCAGCGGCGAGACGAATGACAGGCAGACCACGATCCCAAGCAGGGACACGCAACCGCGCCAGGGATCTCCCCCTTGCGACATGGCGGATCACTCCGAAACTTTGACGAACCACGACCGAAAGGGGGGAACGTAGCGGGAATCACACACCGGGCAGGACGTTGGAGGAGAGGCCGCGCCACCTCGCTCAAGACAGATGGGATCCGCGGCCCCCACAACGCATGGACAGACGTTGATACGTTAGGCGTTCCGGTACGTCGCGTCAAGAAAATGCCACTGCCACGCGGCGCGGGCGTTTTAGGTGCGGCAAATGAACGAGCGATTCTGCTGGAGGGGTGCCGCGCATAAAAAAAGCCGCACGCTCCCACCAGAGTAAGAGCGTGCGGCGAACTTACGCGATTGAGTGACCAGAACGACTACTGGCCGGGCTCCCAACTGTGCGACTCGTGACCACCGCGGGTCGTGAGGGCATAGTAGGTGGCGGCGTCGATACCGTTCTGGATAAACTGCACGCTGGCGTCACCCATCAGGTGATGGGCACCTTCGGAGTGCTCACTGCTGGGGCCATAATCCCAACTAGCGCTCCAGCCGTTGAATCCATTGGGCGTGCCGGCCGCTACGGGTGGGAAAGTGGGGCCACTGCTGCCTGGGACGCCCATGTAGTAATGCTTCGTCGTGGCATCAATACGTTGATCGATCTGGCCAGCGCCGAAGTTCAGGTTCGTGATGTTGCTGTTCGGGCCGGTCGTACGGAAACGATTCGGGTTTCCGGCCGAGTTCGGCGGCAACAACTGGCTATTGTTCGGCAAGGTTGCAGGATCTGTATTCTTGTGGTAAAGCGTCACGAGCGACGATGTGAAACCATCGTACCAGGTGGCGTAACGACGTTCGCGAGTCTCGACGCACAAGAACGTCTGCGACGTGCCGTCCAGGAAGTCTTGGAAGCGGGTGTGCGATTCGCGCCCACGGAAGGTGGGATACATGGCACCGTCTGGATTGGGCACCGGATTGGTCGAGCTGGACGTGGCCACGCCGAGCATCTTTTCCCAAGTCGAGGCGCCGACGGCTTGATACTGCGACAGCGGCAATGCGATATAAGGCTGACCAAGAGCCAACGTGGCAAGGTCTGTGGTGCTGGCACCGCCGTATTCATCGGCGATCGACGTGTGCGTACCAGAGAACGACGGACAAATATAACCAGGAATAGACGTGCCCGCCGCACGAGGATTGTTTGCATCGACCGCGAGACCGCTGATGGCCGTCGTCTGGAACGTCGGGCGATTGAAATTGATGATGCCGTGCAGGGCGCCCATTTCCATCTGCGGCAGGATCAGCGCCAGGAAGCTGTAGATGTGACCATCCGAGTCCGTGCCGTTCGGAAAACGGTTACGTCCGGTGTGATAGCTACCGGGACGCGGCTGCAGGGCGCCGGTACCACGGATGATCGAACCGGTGGCCGAGGGGGGAAACGTGCCGAACGTCTCGGCATAGTTGTGCAACGCCAGACCGATCTGCTTCATGTTGTTTCGGCAGGTCGAACGGCGCGCGGCTTCGCGTGCGGCCTGCACGGCCGGCAACAGCAGCGCGATCAGGATGCCGATGATGGCGATTACCACCAGCAGCTCCACCAGGGTGAACCCCCTGCGGATACGAGTGAATCGAGACATGGAACGCCTCCTCGCGACAACAAGGATAAAGAAAGAAAACGATGAGGGATCTAGACAGGCGTACAGAAACGCCTGATATTACGCTTCCGAAGTAGCTATGTACGCGAACCCAATGCGAGCGCGGGTCGCTGTCCTGTTCCGGTGAAGACAGGGTCGATCTTAGCGGTTCCTACTCTCCTCTGTCAAACAAAAACGCCCGAACCACCCAGCTTCTCCCTCCACTGGGTGGACACGTAAAAGACGGAGCGCCATGGCAGCCCGGGTCCACCTCGTCGCCGGACCGGCCGGCAGCGGCAAGACCGCTAAACTCCTCCAACTTTATCGACCATCGCTGGGTAAATTGGCCATTGCGAGTTGCCTCTGGCTGGCCCCCACCCATCGCGCCGCGAACGAGGTGCGCCGGAACCTGCTGACGAGCGCCGCACGCAGCTTTCTCGCGCCGGGCGTAGCGACTTTTGAAGAGTTCGCCTTCCGTATCGTCGAATCGGCGCCGCAGCCGGCGCGCCCCATCGATGGCCTGTCGAAACGCCGCCTGCTGCGGCGACTCGTCGACCAGGCCCTCGAGCGTGGCGAACTCCCCTACTTCGCGGCGATCGCCGATTCGCGCGGGTTCGTCGACCTGCTGGCCGAATGGATCGCCGAGCTCAAACGCATCGAGATCTGGCCCGACGATTTCGCCCAGGTCTGCCGCACCCGCGGCTCGCTGGCGGCCAAAGACCGGGAACTGCTCACCCTCTATCGCCAGTACCAGGAGGAATTGAACCGCTGCCAGCTCTACGACTCGGAGGGGCGTCTCTGGTCGGCCCGCGAGCATCTTCGCGCGGGGGAGTTGGGGGCGTACGCGCGGGTGCGTCTCGCCGTCGTCGATGGCTTCACCGACTTCACGCGCACGCAGCACGAGATGCTCGAGTTTCTCGCCGAGCGGATCGAGGACCTCTATATCTCGCTGCCGCTCGAACCGGAATCGGACCGCGACGAGTTGTTCGCCAAAAGCCGCGCAACGCTCGAGGAACTCCAAAGGCGGCATCCGCGGAGTCGCGTCGAACATCTGCCGCGCGAAGAGCGCGCCTCGTGGCCGGCCCAGGCGCACATCGAATCGCAGCTCTTCAAGGATCCGCGCCACATCGCGGCGGCGCGCGACAACCGCGGCCTAGAAATCCTGGCCGCAGCAGGCCGCCTGAACGAACTGGAACTGGTCGGCCGGCGGATCAAGCAGTTGCTCGTCGATGGCGATCCGGCACACGGCGGCGCGCCGGTCGCCGCCGAGGCGATCGCCGTCGTGTTTCGCTCGGTGGCCGATTGGGCGCCGCTGGTGCGCGAAGTATTCGACGAACAGGGAATTCCCTATGTTCTCGAAGGGGAGCCGGCGCTGACCGATCGCCCCCCGATCATCGCCCTGCTCAATCTGTTGCGCGTCGATCAGGAGGACTGGCCCTATCGCCGCCTGCTCGCCGCCGTCGGCAACAACTACTTCGCACCGCGCTGGCAGGGCTGGCACGCCGAGACATCGACCGCGGCGATCGAACGTGTCGTGCGACGTTTGCAGATCCCCTCGGGACGCCGCAAGTTGCTCGAGGCCATCGAGTGGGCACTCGCACGCGCTGACCAACGCGCGCCGCTCGACGAAGAGGGGCAGCGCGAGAATGAGGCGATGGTCGCCGTGCGACAGCGCGACCTGACCCAGGCTCGAAGCACGCTGACGCGATTGGCCGCCGTCTACGATCGCCTTCCGGCACGAGCCGATCTTGCCACGTGGAGCGCGGTGCTGACGGAACTGGCCCAGCAGACGGGGCTGCTTCACGCGGCCTCGGCCGACGATCGCATCGCGTGGGACGAGTTGCTGGCCGCGCTCGAACGGCTGGCGCAGCTCGAGCGACATCTGGGAGAAGAGGCCGAGACACTCTCGCGGCACGAGTTCTATCAACTGCTCGCCGACGTGGCGCGCTGGCATCGCCCCCAGGGGCGCCGCGACGAGTCGGGGTGCGTGCGCGTCGTGTCGGCGCCGGCCGCGCGCGCCTTGTCGATTCCTTACCTCTTTCTGGCCGGGCTCACCGAGCGATCCTTTCCCGCGGCCTTGCGCGAGGACCGCTTCTACACCGAGCATGAGTACCAGGCCTTCCGCGAGGCGGGACTGCCGCTCGAGTTGCGTGCCGACCAGAACCAGAAGGAAATGCTCCTTTTCTATGAACTGGTCACGCGTGCTCGGCGTCGGCTCACGCTCAGCTATCCGGCACTCGACGAGCGAGGCGAACCGCTGCTCGCCAGTCCCTTTCTGACCGAATTGGAACGCGCCTTCGGCCCCCTCGGCGTGACGCGACATGCCGAGACGGGACTCTCGCCGGTGCCGCGCGATCACGACCCCCTATCGCTGCGCGAAGCGCGTCTCCGGGCCGCCGATCTGTCGCTGTCGGGCCAACCCGAGGCGCTGGCCGCTTTCGCGCATGCCGCGCGCACGCAAACGGCGGGCGCGAACATCGTTGCCGGCCTGCGCCTCACGCGCGAACGAAGCCGTCGCGAGGAATTCGGCATCTACGAAGGCATCGTTGTGGGCGAAGCCACGCTGGCGCAACTCGCGCGCGACTTCGGCAACGAGCATCTGTGGAGCCCCAGCCAGCTCGAGCTCTACGCCCAATGCCCGTTCCGCTTCTTCGCCGAGCAGGTGCTAGGCGCGGCGCCGCTCGACGAGCTCGGCCTGCAGATCGATCACGCCCGGCGCGGCTGGCTGCTGCACGAAACGCTCAAGTTGCTCCATCGACAGCAGATCGAGGGAGATACCGCACGCACCGCGCTCGACGAGCATTTCGTAGCCACGCTGGCCGAGCTGCTGCAATCCAGCGCGCACGCCGAAACGCTCTCCGCGGCACTCGACGAAATCGACCGGCGCGTGATCGGTGGTTGGGCCGGACTGTATGCCGAGCAGCACCAGGGCTACAGCCAAAGCTGGAGCGATTTCGACGCGGCGCCGACTCCCAGGCATTTCGAGGTGTCGTTCGGGCTGCCGGCCCCTAGTGACGATGCGATCTCCACCGTCGAGCCACTCATTATTACCGAGGGGGATATCACGGTCCTGATCGGGGGGCGCATCGATCGGCTCGACGTGGGAGAACACCGCGGCCGCGTCGTGTTCAATGTCATCGACTACAAGACGGGCTACGTTCCCTCGGCCAAAAAGCTGCGCGAGTTCCACGCCACCTCGCTGCAGCTCGACATTTACACGCACGCCGCCGAAGACCTGCTGCTGGCCGGCAGCGAGGCCCTGCCCTGGAATGCCGGCTATTGGCAGATCCGCAAGCGCGGCTTTCACCAACCGCTGGCCCTGGCGGTAGACGACGAAAAACGCCTAGCCAGAGCCCCCGAATGGGAACTTCGCCGGCAGAAGCTGCGCGAGACGGTCCTGCGCCTCGTGCGCTCGATCCGCGCGGGCAGGTTCCCCATGTCGAACGAAGACGAAGACTGCACGAGCCGGTGTACGTTTCGCACCGTGTGCCGCGTTCACCAGACTCGCGCCTTGGACAAGTTGCCATGACCGCCGCCACCAGGTTTACCGACGAGCAGGCCCGGGCCATTGCCGAGCGCAAGCACTCCGTGGCGTTGTCGGCCGGAGCCGGTTGCGGCAAGACGTTCGTTTTGACCGAACGCTTCCTCTCGCATCTCGATCCGCACGGCCCGGCGCAGCGGCGCGTGAAGCATCTCTCGCAATTGGTGGCGATCACCTTCACCGAGCGCGCCGCGCGCGAAATGCGCGATCGCATCCGCGAGGCCTGCCGGCGGCGCTTGCTCGGCGCCGACGACGCCGACGCCGGGCACTGGCTTTCGTTGCTGCGCGATCTCGACAGTGCCCGGATCGGCACGATTCACGGGTTCTGTGGTTCGCTGCTGCGCAGCCACGCGGTCGAAGCCGGCCTCGATCCTCGCTTCTCGGTCATCGAAACGGCCGAAGCTCATACGATCTTGTCCGAAGCGATGGACGATCAACTCCGGCGACTTTTGACGGCGCGCGACGAGTCGGCACTCGAGCTGGTTGCCCGGCTGGGGCTGCCGCGCGTGCGCGAGTACCTGGCACAGTTGGTCGAGTCGCGACAGGACATCGACTTCGGGCGTTGGATTCAAGAAACGCCCGCCGCGCTAGTGACCTTGTGGCAGCAGTATCAACAAGCCACGGCCCTGCCCGCGTTGCTGCGACGCCTGGCCACGTCTCGCGGCACGATCGAATTGACGGAGCTGTTGCGCGAGCACGTGCCCGATCACCCGGTCATGCAACAGCGCCGTTTGATATTGCTCGACCTGCTGCCGCAGCTTCAATCGGATCCCCTGCCGAGCAACCCGGCGCAGTTGTTGCGAGACATTCGTGAGCAAGCCAAGGTCCAAGGGGGGGGCTCGGCCAAAGTCTGGCCGAGCGAAGACGTATACGAGCGCGTGAAAAATCGGCTGACGTCGCTCCGAGCCGAGATCGATCAAGTCGGCAAGCACGTCGAGCTGGATCTCGGCGGCTGCTTGGTTTCGGCCGATCTCGGACTGCGGCTGATCCACGTCGCGGCAGAAGTCGCGACTGCCTACGAGCGACGCAAGCGGGAAGCGGCGCAGCTCGATTTCAACGATCTGCTGATCGGCGCACGCGCGCTGCTGACCGATCCGGCGCACGAGCATGTCCGCCGCAACGCCGCCAGCGCCATCCAGATGCTGCTGGTCGATGAATTCCAGGACACCGACCCCTTGCAGGTGTCGCTCATCAAGGCCCTCTGCGGCAACGAACTCGCCCGTGGCAAACTGTTCTTCGTCGGCGATCACAAGCAGTCGATCTACCGCTTCCGCGGAGCCGACCCGAGTGTCTTTCGCCGACTGCGCGAGGAAACTCCCGAGCAGGGCCGCTTGCCGCTGTCGCGAAACTTTCGCAGTCAGCCGGCGATTCTCGACTTCGTCAATGCGCTGTTCTTCGACTCGCTGGGAGACCATTACGAGCCGCTTGCTGCGCACCGCCCACAACTGACCGAGAAGCCCGCCATCGAGTTTCTCTGGTCGCCGAAGCAGGAAGACGATCTCTCGAAATCGCAACAGCGGCAGCGCGAGGCCGATTGGATCGCGCGCCGCCTGCGCACGCTGATCGATGAGAGGACGCCGCTCGTGGTCGACCATGGCAAGCAGCCGGGCGAAGCGCCCCACCTGCGCCCCGTGCGGCAAGGCGACGTCGCCATCCTGTTTCGCGCCCTGTCCGACGTCGAATATTACGAAACGGCGCTCCAACGCTATGGACTCGACTACTACCTCGTCGGCGGGCATGCCTTCTACGCGCAGCAGGAAATCCACGACCTACTGAACCTGCTGCGGGCGGTGGCGAGCCCCTGCGACGAAGTAAGCCTCGTCGGTGTGCTGCGCAGCCCCTTCTTCTCGCTGACCGACGAAGCACTCTACTGGTTGGCCAGGCAGAACGGCGGGCTGGCTGTGGGGCTCTTCACCCAGAAACTACCGCGGCAGCTTGCTCCGGCCGAGCAGGAGCGTGCCGCTTTTGCCGCCGCGACCTTGCGCGAGCTGCGTGCCAGGAAAGATCGGTTGCCCGTGGCGGCGCTGGTGAACGAGGCGCTCGCGCGCACGGGCTACGACGCCATTCTGCTGGCCGAGTTTCTGGGCGAGCGCAAGCTCGCGAATCTGAAAAAGCTGGTCGAGCAGGCGCGCCAATTCGATCGTACTGGCACCTTCACGCTCGACGACTTCATCGCACAACTCTCCGAGTTCGTCGCGAGGCAGCCGCATGAACCGCCGGCCGCCACGCAGTCGGAAGATACCGACGTCGTGCGACTGATGACGATCCATCAGTCGAAGGGGCTCGAGTTTCCGGTCGTGGTCGTGCCCGACCTCGATCGCAAGTCGCTCGCGCGTGGTTCCGGCATGGCGTTCGACCCCCAGCTCGGACCGCTCGTTCGCGTACCGCAAGAGCGCGAGGACAAGCAGCCCACGACCGGCTATGAATTACTTGCGCTGGTCGAACAGGCCGAAGAAGAGGCAGAAACGCGACGCCTCTTCTACGTGGCCACGACCCGCGCGGCCGATTACCTGATGCTGGCAAGCTCCGTCGAATCGTTGGGAGAACCAGGCGGTGCCTGGACGCAACTGCTCGCGCGGCGTTTCGATCTGGCGACGGGCGAACTTTGCGGCGTGCTTCCCCCCGGCATGGAACGCCCCCTGGTGCGGGTCACATCGACGGAGCCCCCGCTGCCCGCAGGAGGGACGACGAGCAAACCGCGTGTCGACCTTGCCGAAACGCTCGCCGGTCTCGAACGCGCCGGTCGGCAGACAACCGGCCAACTGCCCCGGCTGGTGGCGCCCGTCCCGGTGCGTCTGCTGGCGCCACGGCAGTTTTCCGTCTCTCGGCTGTCGGGCGACCTTCATTCCACACAAATCGTGGCCGACGAGGAGCGGGGCGAACTGCTCGACCTCGAGACGATCGAGCCCGATCTTCGAAGCGGAGGAGCCGCGCTGGGAACGCTCGTCCATGCCGTCATGGCCGAGACCCCCTGGGCAGGCCAGGTCGATTTGCCGCGGCTGGTACGCGAACAGGCCGAGAACCTGAACCTGGTCGCCAGTGTCGATCTACAGCAGGCAGCAGAACTTGTCGCCCACTTTTGCAAGTCACCACGGGCGGCAGAGTTGTCCCACGCCCAGGCGGTCTACACCGAATTGGAGTTCATGTTGGCCTGCCCCGATGATACCAACGGCATACCGCCCGGCTGCTACCTGCGTGGCTATATCGACTGTCTCTATCAAGACGCACGTGGGACGTGGCATCTGCTCGACTACAAGACGAACGATACGAAGTCCGCCACGCTCGACGACCTGGCACAACATTACGAACTGCAGATGGCCGTTTATACGCTGGCCGCCGAACAGAGCCTGGGAAGCGAGCTGGCGTCGAGCACGCTCCACTTCCTGCGCGCCGGCGAGGAACGCGCCTGTCTGGTGGGGAGCAAGAACCGCCGCCGCGCCGAGCAACTCTTGCGCGAACGGCTGGCCCACGTGGCCAGCGTCGCTTGAGCAGCTTGCTGGTAATGAGGGTCTCGAAGCTGCGGGGATCGTATCCACGCCGCGAGTGATTTGTGTCGCCACGGCGTGTCGAACGAGGACACTCGTTCGCCAGGCCCCGATTCGTGTAATCTATCGTCCGTTTCTCGGCGCGACTTCGACCTGACGGCTTCCCATGGCTCCGACCGACCCTCAAGCACAGCGCGACTTTGCCCTTTCGGTGGTCGAGCGACTGCGTGCGCGTGGTCATACGGCCTACTGGGCCGGAGGCTGCGTGCGCGATCAACTCTTGGGACGCACGCCGAAGGACTACGACGTCGCCACGAATGCCACGCCACTCGAGATTCGCGAGGCCTTCGGCCGCAAGCGGACGCTCGAGATCGGCATCGCCTTCGGCGTCGTCGCCGTACGCGGTCCGGCCGGGGCGGGCCTGATCGAGGTCGCCACCTTTCGCCGCGATGCAAGCTACAGCGATGGCCGCCATCCCGATGCCGTCACGTTCAGCTCTCCCGAAGATGACGCCGCGCGGCGCGACTTTACGATCAACGGGCTCTTTTTCGATCCCGTGGCCAAAATCGTGATCGACTACGTCGGCGGGCGAGAGGATCTGCAGCGTCGCCTGATCCGGGCCATCGGCGAACCGCGCGCACGCTTCGCCGAAGACAAGTTGCGGATGTTGCGCGCCGTGCGCTTCGCGGCCACGTTCGACTTTACGTTCGATCACGAGACGCAAGCCGCCCTGGTCGAGATGGCCGACCAGGTGACCGTGGTCAGTCCCGAGCGCATCGCGGCCGAAATGCGAGTGGTGCTGAGCCACGCGCGCCGCGCCGAGGGAATGGCACTGCTGCGCGAAACGACGCTGCTCTCGGTGGTGGCGCCGGAGTTCGACGGGCTCCCCGAGAGCGATTGGCGCGAAACGCTGGCCGTGCTGGCGGCACTCGGCGAGGCCTCGTTTCCACTGGCCCTGGCGGCGCTCGCCCATCGTGTTTCGGCGCCAGGCTTGGCGATCGAGTCGCTCGCACGGAGCTGGCGTCTGGCCACGCGCGAGGCCGAACGGGCCGCCTGGCTCGTGACGCAGCAGCGCTCCCTCGACGACGCGCCCCGACGTCGCTGGTCAGAGACGCAACCGTTGCTCATCGAACCCGGGATCGACGATTTGATCGCCCTTGTCGCGGCCATCCGGCAGGCCGCCAGCAAACCGCACGACGATCTCGCCTGGTGCCGTCAGCAGTTGATACGCACGCCGGACGATTTGAATCCTCCCCCCCTCGTCTCGGGGCACGATCTCCTCTCGCACGGCGTGCCCGCCAGTCCGCGCATGGGACAACTGATCGCCACGCTGCGCGCGGCGCAACTCGATGGCGAAATCCACTCGCGTGCCGAGGCCCTGACCCTGGTCGATCGACTGCTGGCCACCTAGGACGCCGCAGCACGCCGAGGCCAGGTTGGCACGGACGAAACCTCGCGCAGGCACTCGCCTCCCAACTAGACAGCGCCCCATCGCATTCTTAGGATGCGGCAAACCAGTTTCCTCGCCTCTCTGTTCTCGCTTCCAAGGAACCGCCGCGTGCTCCTCGACATTCTCGGTATCGTCTTTCGCTGGATGCACATTTTGGCCGCCATCACGGCCGTGGGGGGCACGATCTTCATGCGGACCGCCTTGCTTCCCTCGCTCGCTGTGATGTCGGAAGAGCAGCGCAAGGCCCTGACCGAGGCCGTCCGCTCGCGGTGGCTCATGCCGGTGATGTTGTCGTTGGGCTTCCTCTTGGTCAGCGGGCTTTACAACATTGCCATGCTCGAGATCAAGTACAAGTTGAGCGATATCCCTTACTACCATCCCCTTTTCGGCATCAAGTTTCTGCTGGCGTTGATGATCATGTACATCGCGGCGGCCCTGGTCGGCCGGGGCAAATCGACCGAAAAAATTCGCGCCAACTCCCGCTTCTGGCTGAACCTGAACATGTGGCTGGCGATCGTCCTGGTGATGATCTCCGGCGTGCTGCGGATGGCGGACAAGCCGCTCAAGGGGCCCAAGCCGACCGAGCCGGCGGTGGTGGCGCCCCCCGCCTAAGCCCACTTTTGCCGAACGAATGATCTCGAATTATGCTCGAAGAGTGGGGCCGCTCGACATCAAGCGGCCCGATCCCTTCGTTGCGGAGCTGCGCTTACCCATGCACGACCGACTGCGCGCGATCGAGATTCTTCGCGAGGCCCGCGACCTGCTTGTCCATCAACTCAGCGAACGCATCGTCGCGGCGGAAGAACGCGTGCTCGACGACGCGCGCGGCGAGACGTACGGCAGCGAGATCGAATCGCTCTACGAGGGGCTCGGCCTGAAGCTGTCGAACATCACCGCGATGCTGGCTGCCCTGCGCCTTCATCACGACGAACCGATCGTGCATGTCGAGCCCGATCTGGTGCAGGTCGCCACGCACGGACATCAAGCGGCCTACGTGCAGACCGATACGAACGAGTTTGCCCGGCCGAACCCGCACGCGGCGACGTTCGACACCGGGGCAACTCAGCAACCTGGCGATTCCCACGATCAAGGCGGAGACCGGCATGGATAAGAAGGCCAAGAAACGCGTTGAAGTCCTCAAGCAGAAGCTGCAGAAGCTTCGCCAGCAGTTGGCCGGAGCCCGCCAGCAGCCCGACGAACCGGACGACATCCGCCGCCTCGAGCAAGAGATCGCCCAGGCCGAGGCCGAACTGACCAAGCTCAAAGACTCTTGATCGCGTCGCTTCGCGACGCACGGTTCAACCTGCCTGGGAAATGGACCGGCCGAACTGACCCGTCCGAGTGCCCGTAGAAACCGTGCGGTGGCGGGGCCGTGGGGCAGGTGCCTGCCTGACCCTAAGTGCTGGCCGCCAAGTTCTTGCGCGGTTTTTTGCCCTGCTCGTGGAGGGGGATTATACTGGCCTCCTGTGGCCCAAACGGCTCCCTTTCGCGGTGTTCGTGCCGCCCCGGTCTGGCCGCCACGTCGGCTGGTACTCCCCTATTTTGCACCTCGCTTCGCGATCGGAGTTTGCCTTCCATGCGTTCCCTCAGTCGACGTGAATTTCAGAAACGGGCCTTGGGAGCTCTCGCCGGCAGCCAGGCACTCGCCTGGGGCGCCTGGGGGCGTGCCCAGGAGCCAGAGCTCGATACGAACCCGCTTGCTTCCCCGACCGGCAGCGAAGAAGTCGTCGAGGAAGCGACCTCGTCGAACGGTCCCTTCGTGCGGCCGAACCTGCTCTACGGGCTGGCTACCACCTCCTGGGCGCGCGAAGTGCCCCCGGGACAGCCGCTCCCCTTGATTCGCATTCTCGACGAGACCGCCGCCTCGGGGTTCAACGGGCTGCGCATTCACACCTATCCGAAGATTCTCGAAGACAACAACATGTCGATCGAGCAACTCAGCGACGAGCTAGGGACGCGCGGGCTGAAGTTCTGTTCGATCCCCTTCGGCGGACGCTATTACGATCGCAAGAAGCAGCAGGAGCTGATGGATCAGGCCCGCGACATCTTGCGCATCCATCAGTATTTCGGCGCCAGGACGATGACCGTCTACATGCCGACGATGCCCCAGGGCCTGCGCACCGAGGACAAGGAATTCGACGATCTGTTCGAGCAGATGTGCCAGTTCCTGAGCAGCATGGGGCGCATGGCGGTCGATCACTTCGGCGTGCGGATCGGCGTGCAGAACCACATGTACTCGATGGTCGAGACGCCCGAGCATGTGCGTTCCTTTTTGAAGCGCACCGATCGCCGCTACGTCTATGGCTGGTGGGACACCGCTCACCTGCACCTGGCGGGGGGCAGCGTGAAGGCGATCTTGCGATCGACTCTGCCGAACCTGGTCGGGCTCGACTTCAAGGACGCCACGCGCCATCCCAAAGACCACGCCTACAAGGCCCCCAACGGCGAGCACTTTGCCGGCGATACGCCGCAGGGTCGGTACTACAACTCGATGTTCGAGCTGGGTCGCGGATCGATCGATTTCCCCGAGATCCTGCGGATGATGGAGCCCATGAACTGGCGCGGCTGGCTCATCCACGATCTCGACACGATTCGCACCTCGTGTGCTGAGAGCTTCCGCCACTCGATGTCCTACATTCGCCGCGAGCTCGACCCGATCTACATGTAGTCGAGCACGAAGAAAGCTCGCGTTCCCGCCCGCCGCGCGTCAATGCGCGGCCACGCTGGCGGTATCTCCATCCGCCACCGCGCTCGCCTCTGACGGCTGCCGCGCGGCACGGCGTTGACGTGCGGGGACGAACCAGGCCAGCATCGCCGGCAGGATGAACAGGTCGCCCAGCAGGGCCGAACCGATCGCCGTGCAGGACAGCCAGGCGAACAACCGGCTGGTCGGCATCTCGCTCGTCAGCACGCTGGCAAAGCCTACCAACAGCACGAGCGTGGTCGTGACCACCGCTTCGCCCACGGCGTGGAAGGTGCGGCGGATCGCCTCGTGGACGTTGCCGTCCACTTCCAACTCGCGGCGAAAGCGCGCCAGGAAATGAATCGTGTCGTCGACGGCAATGCCGATGCAGATGCTGAACACGATCACGCACGTCACCTGCAGCGGCCGCCCCGTCATCACGAGCACGGCGGCCGTGAAGGCCATGGGGAAAAAGTTCGGCAAAATCGCCACCAGCCCATAACGTAGCGAACGGAAGCCGATCATCATCGCCACGAAGATCACGCCGTCGGCCAGCGTCTGGCTGGTGACCAGGTCGACGATCATGGTGTTGATGTTGCGTCCCGCCACGACAACGCTCCCCGTCAGATGTACTTGCATGCCGGGATGCCGCGCTTCGATGTCGGCGAACTGAGCGGCCAGACGTTCGAAGATCGGCCGATGCGCCGCGATGCCGCGATCGCGCAGATGCACGGTGACGAGCGCCTTGTGCAGGTCGGGCCGCGCGAAACGCTGCACGACGTCGGTTGGCGCCAGGGCCAACAGCGGCACGCGGGCAGCCAGATTGCCCGGCTGCCCCGGCAAGGCCTGCAGCAGGTTGACGATCGACAACGGGTACTGCGCGCCCTCGGTATGCCGGCAGGTCTCTTGCACCTCGAAGATCAGGTCGATCACTTCGGGAGAACGCAGTTCCTTGTCGTCGGGCC
Organism: Pirellulales bacterium; assembly: GCA_019636335.1. Lineage (NCBI taxonomy): Bacteria > Pseudomonadati > Planctomycetota > Planctomycetia > Pirellulales > Pirellulales bacterium. The sequence goes on along the minus strand of JAHBXR010000002.1, from coordinate 264,197 downwards.
ATTCGACCAGGGCGTATGCCATCAGCATCCCACCAAAGGCGCGATCGCAATCGATCAGCGCCTGATACGACTCGTTCTCCGGCGGGATCGTCTCCGTCAGGCGATTGTCGGGGCGGAGTTGCAGGGCGATGACGCTGAAGAAGATCGTCGCCGCCAGACCGGCGAGCGTCACCGAGCGGGGATAGCGCATCAGGAAGTCGACCAGGCGGTCGAACGCGCGCGGCAGCCAGTCGCTGGCCTGGGGCAGCCGCTTCGGCTGCAGGCGGTATCCCAGCGCTGTGCTCGACAAGAGCGGCACGACCAGGATCACGGCACAGAACGACAACAGGGCTCCCATCGCGCAGGTCAGACCAAAGCGCCGCACGACATCGAGATCGGCCACCGCCAGCGAGGCGAAGCCCACGCAGGCCGTGACCGACGTGAGCAGGCAGGGGGGCCCCAGATGCCGGATGGTCAGCTTGGCCGCCTCGAGCGGCGTCTTGCCCGAGGCCACCGAGCGACGAATGTCGTGCATCAAGTGGACGGAATCGGCAAAGCCGACGACGAGCACGAGCGTCGGCAGCACCGTGTTGATCACGTTCAGTTTTTCGCCGATGAGCCCCAGCGTGCCGAGGGTCCAGAATGAGCCGAGAATCGGCGCACTGGCCACGATCATTACCGCCCAGAAGCGGCGAAAGAGGAGCGTGGCCATGCCGAAACCGAGGATCGCGCCGATCACGATAAAGCGCGAGCTCTCGCGCTGCACCGTGCGGAAGATCTCGACGCGGATCGGCGGAACGCCCGTCAGTCGCAACCGCAATACTCCCTGCGCATTCACCTGGTCGAGCACGCCGCGCAGCCGCGCGATGTGCGGCTCGATATCGCCGATCGAGAGGGAGTTGCCTTCGAGCCGCACGATGGCCAGCGCCGTGCGGGCATCGGGAGAAAGCACCTGCCCGACGATCATGGGATGCGCGACCGCCGCGGCACGCGCGGCGGCGAAGGCCTCGCGCGATGGCTCGCCTTCATGCGGCAAGAGCGAGCGAGCGCCCCCGCGCACGGGATCGACCACCACGACGTCCGCCAGGCTGCGCACCTCGTCCACGCCCTCGAGCGTCTGTAGGCTGGCGATCGCGGCACGCAGGGCGGCGATGCGCTCGGGGGTGAAAAGATCGCCCGAGGGATCACCTTCGCCCGCCGGTTCGATCACGACGACACAGTCGTTGTCGTCGGAGCCGAAATCGGCAAAGACTTTCTCCAATTCGACGAAATCGTCGTCGGCCGTGCGAAAGACGCTGCGCGGCACGTCGTCGAAGCCCAGCCGAGCGTTGCCCCAGGCCGCCGCCGCGGTATAGAGCACGATGCAGAGCGCCACCACTCCCCGATGCCGACCGAATAACTCGACCACTCGATCCATGAACACGGCGCAAACTCTCACATGCGACGAAACCGACCGCGGGGGGCGCGGTGGAGAAGCCGCGATTCTATCGGGCGAGCCGTCGATCGCGGAAGTGGACTGCCGCGGGGTGCGCACCGGCGCGAACGATTGGCGCGCTTACCGTCACGGCCGTCGTGCCCCCAGAAAAGGCTGAAACTTCGCCCCTCGGGCATCGGTACGACCTGCTGGCCAGTCACACCTGGCCCTGGTGGTTGCTGGCCCGCGCGGGGCGGTCTACGATGTTGTTTTCCCCGCTTCTTTGGCCCGGCCCGGGGAAGGCCGCGCCAGGCTAACCCGCCTTCTCCCGCATAGTTCTTTCGAGGAGCCCTTTGTGAACGTGTCGATGAAAAAGCTGACGCTGTGGCTGTTGCTCGCCACCCTCTCGCTGACGGCTCCGGCCCTGGCCGAAGCCCCCTCGAAGAGCGATCCCACGGCCGCGCTCAAGAACTACGTGGAAAAGAAGGACGACACCTACGGCTGGGTCCAACGTCAGACCAAGAAGTTGGGCAACGTCGAAGTCGCCGAGCTGACGCTCACCTCGCAAACCTGGCGCGACATTCCCTGGAAGCATCAACTCTTCATCTTCCGCCCGTCGCAGCCTTCTGAATCGAAGCAGGCGCTGATCCTCATCTCGGGGGGCGACTGGAAGGAAGCGCTGGCGGCCCCCCCCACGGAAGAGAACGGCAAACTGCCCGGCGAGGCCCAGGTGTTGGCGGGGCTGGTCGAAAAGCTGAAGACCCCGGTCGCCATCCTTTCGCACGTGCCGCAGCAGCCGATCTTCGACGGCATGGTCGAGGATGAAATCATCTCCTACACGTTCGAGCAGTATCTCCAGTCGGGGGACGCCGAATGGCCACTCCTCTTCCCCATGGTGAAGAGCGCCGTCAAGGCGATGGACGCCGTGCAGGAATTCTCGGCCAAGGAATGGAACCTGCCGATCGAGCACTTCACCGTCACCGGCGCCTCGAAGCGCGGCTGGACCACCTGGCTCACCGGCGCGGCCGATCCGCGCGCCACGGCGATCGCTCCGATCGTGATCGACACGCTGAACATGGGCCCGCAGATGAAGCACCAGCTCGAGTCGTGGGGCAAGTACTCCGAGCAGATCGAGGACTACACGCGCCGCGGTATCCAGTCGCAGGCCGAGACCGAGCGCGGCATCGCTCTGAACAAGATGGTCGATCCCTACAGCTACCGCGACGACCTCAAGCAGCCCAAGCTCATCGTCAACGGCACGAACGACCGCTACTGGACGCTCGATGCGTTGAACCTGTACTGGAACGATCTCGAGGGCGAGAAGTACATCCTCTACGTGCCGAACAATGGGCACGGCGTGAATGACTTCGGCCGCTTGCTGGGCACGATCGGCGCCTTCCACGAGAAGGCCGCCGGGCGTCTGAAGTTCCCGCAATTGAGCTGGGAGAACAAGGAAGCCGACGACAAGCTGCACTTGAAGGTGAAGAGCGATCTCGCACCGGAGCAGGTCGTCGCCTGGGTCGCCACGGCCCCGACGCGCGACTTCCGCGAGGCCGAATGGAAGTCGTATCCGACGGAATGGGTCGACGGCGAGTACCGTTACTCGCTCGACGTGCCCGAGGAAGGCTACGCCGCCATGTTCGGCGAGTCGGTCTTCCGCGCTCCGACGAACATGAAGTACTACCTGTCGACAAACGTGCAAATCGTGGGCACGAAGGATGCCCCGCTCGCCGAAGTCGAACAGGGGGAACCGGTCGGCGCCGGCAAGTAGGGCCGGTTACTTGCTGGCCGCTGAACCCTGGCGCGTGGATGATCGTGGGTCGCACTGCGTCAATGCGCTAGTGCTGTGGAAACCCAATCACGTTGGTCGCCTCTTCGTCCGACTCATGGTCGTCGAGCATGTCATCGAACAAGGTATAGAGGTACCAGTCGAGGTCTGGCCCACCGATCAGCAGGTCGACTTCCATGTCGTTGAAGACAGTAACTCTAGGGATCAGATTTGTCCCGTTATTCAACCCACCAGGAGTGCCGGTGAGGTGCGCGACGCGCTCCTCGTAGCTGTTGGGAGAAAGCCATTCCGCTTGGATGGGCATAATGGTAGAGACGGGAACGATGGGCAGGCCGAAGCCGATGTAACCGGAGACGAGCAGATCTTCGCCGGAACCTCCTTCTAGGGTGTCGGCCCCACCAAATCCGAACAGCAGGTCGCGACCGGCGCCCCCCATCAGCGAGTCATTATTTTCGTCTCCGCTGAGTAGATCATCTCCCTCGTCGCCGCTGAGCGTGTCGTTGCTATTTCCGCCGAGGAGCGTGTCGTTGCCGGGGCCGCCGAAGATCCGATCGTTGCCCTCGGCGCCGTCGAGCACGTCGTCTCCCTCATCGCCGAAAATGTAGTCGTTGCCCCCCTATCGCCTTCGGCGCCGTCGCCGTAGATGGTGTCGTTGCCGGGGCCGCCGCGCAGAACATCTCGGCTCCCACCTTCTTGTCCGTCGCCTTGAATGAAATCATCCCCCGCTCCGCCGAAGATGGTGTCGGGGCCGTCATCACCCAGCAAGGTATCCGCGGCGGCGCCCCCATATAACGAGTCCGAGCCGCCCCCCCCGTTGAGCCGCGCGGAAATCTCCCTGAGGCCGGAAGCGTCCAGTACATCGTCGCCTTGGTCCCCAAAAGCCACGACGCGCGCTACGCCGAAAAACGTTTCGGTCAAATCGATTCCGACACCCCCCAAACGCGACATGTGGACTTCGATCGCCCCGATGCCGATCTCGGTAATCGTGACGGCGTCGTTGCCCGACGATCCGCGCCACGTGACCGTATCGCCCGCCTGCTGGAGATCGTACACGGTCATGCGGTGCGTAGCGATCGGGCCGGCGTCGCCGTCCCGGTCGGTCGCGCGCACGCGCACGTTCCAAATCGTTCGCGTCGTGTCCGTAAAGGTCCGTGTCACCTGGATGCCACTGGGACCGACGATGGTCTCGTCGTACGTTCCATCACCATCCCAGTCGATCTCGAAGGTGAAATCGGCCGCCTGGTCCTCGGGCGCGGAATCCGTGGCGACGAGTGTAAACGTCTGCTCGCCATCGATCTTGGCAGTAGACGACCCGACGAGGCTGACCAGCGGGGGAATATTGGCCACCGCGAGCGACGTCTGCGTCTCCGTCGTGCCGAGATCGTCGGTGACACGGAGCGTGACCGGGTACGACGACGGCCCGTCCTGGATGCCTAGCGCGAGCAACTCATCCCAAGTGACGATGGCGGTCGCCCCCGTCGCGTCACCGAAGATGTTGTCGCCATTGAGGTCCCAGGAGAAAAGGGCTTCGCCGGTCGTGCCCCCGACGGCGGCATTTAGAACGAGGCGTTGCCCCTCGCCGATCAGGTACGGCCCCCCTGCCCCTACCGGGGCCGGCGGGCCATCGACGCGCCACAACTCGGAGCCGACCGCGGGTGCCCTCGACGTAAAGTAGAGCGCGCCATTGACGTTCGAAAGCTGCGAGGCTAGGAGAGTGCCGCGAACGAACGTGAGATCACTGACCAGCGCGGTCCCACCGGCGGTGCCGTCGCTTCGCCACAGGGGGTTGTTGTTCGCATTGAAGTTGGTAAAGAACGAATTCCAGTCGGTGAAGAAGAGCGTGCCATTGACGTTCGTCAGTTCGCCGGGAAGAACGCCCCCTTGTACAGACGTGACCATCGTGGTTCCGGCCGCAGTCCCATCACTCTTCCAGAGTTGAAAAGATCCTTCGGCGCCGTCCACTCCATCGCTAGCGGCAAAGTAGAGGGTTTCGTCGATGACTACGGACGGCCTGGGTATGAACCCAAGTGAAGTAACGCCGCTCGCAGAGGTGAGCTTGTCTCGAATCAGCACCGTTCCATCCTCGGTCCCGTCGCTGCTCCAGAGTTCCAGCGCCTCTGCGCCATCGGCGCCGCGCTCCACGCCGAACATGAGCTTGCCGTTGAAACTGGTCAAACCCCTAAAAATGGTGCCGCCGCCGGGGTTAATGTCCTTGACCATCACGGTACCGTCTTCGGTCCCGTCGCTCTTCCACAGTTCGGTGCCGTTCGTGCCGTTGTTGGCGCTGAAGTAGAGGATTCCTCCCACTTTCGTCAGGTTGCTAGGATTGGAACTAGCAATTCCAGGATTAATGTCCTTGACAAGCACCGTTCCGGTCTCGGTCCCATCGCTCTTCCAAAGCTCCAGGTCGTTGGCGCCATCATCGGCGGTGACGACGGCGGTGAAGAAGAGTACCCCCTCCACATTCATCAGATTGTCGGGACTGGAACTAGCGGTTCCGGGATTGATGTCTTTGACGCGCACCGTGCCGGTCTCGGTCCCGTCGCTCTTCCAAAGCTCCCGGTCGTTGGCGCCATCGGTTGTAACGATGGCGGTGAAGAAGAGTGTCCCCCCCACATTCGTCAGGTTGCCGGGACTGGAACTAGCGGTTCCGGGATTGATGTCCTTGACGCGCACGGTGCCGGCCTCGGTCCCGTCGCTCTTCCACAGTTCGACGCCGTTGCCGTCGTCGGCGGTGAAGTAGAGCGTACCGTTGACGTTCACCAGCCCCGCCGGCGACGACCCCGTGGCGCCGGGTCGAATATCCTTGACCAGTTCGGTCCCGTCACTCGTGCCATCGGTCCTCCAGAGTTCCACGCCGGTGCCCGATCTGGTGGCCGCGAAATAGGCCCAGCCGTTCATTTCGACGGCCTGGGTCGGTGACGCCGCTGCCGTGCCGGGGTTGATGTCGGCGACCAGCGCGGCGCCGATCGACAGCAATTGTCGCGATTCGAGACGTTCGACTTCCTTCGATTGCGGAGACCGCGGCCCCGCGAGTTGATTCGATTGTCGAACGTTCTTCCACCACCGAGCGCGGGAACGCGTGTTACGAGTTGATGCCATGGATTGTCTTCGGGGCGGTGTGACGGTGCTTTTTGATGACAGTGCTTCGTGCAAGAAGTCGCCGGCGAGGCAACGTTGCAAGCGGAATGACGCGCAGCTTCGCGTCTCTGCCCCGGCTAATGCCAATTTCGGGGAAGCTGCGCAACAGAAAAATCGCACAAAACGCGGCCTTCGCCACAAGCCCAAATGCCGTAGCGAGTTGAAGAAAGAAAAAGTGCGGCCAGATTCGGCGCAGAATGCTCCGGAATCGCCAAGTCGAACTTACGGCGATGAACGCATGGTCAAGCTTTGCCACCACGCCTTCGTCTTACGGGTGCGCGTTTCTGCAGTGGGCGGAGCGCGGCAGTTTGGTTCTTCGCGGTCACCATCTCACAAAAAACCAATTCCCCCCAAATTTTTGTTGCGCTTTGCCTATCCAGGTGGCATTACCAATATTGCGCCTGTCCCCTGCGCCGGGCATCGGAAGGCGTTTCGTTTTGTTCAGGAGCCCGTTCATGCCGTATTTTGAAGCTGGTCGAAGCTGGGGCGCCGCGAGTTCACGCGTCTGCGGCCTGATCGGGTTTGTGATTGCATGTCTGCTCGCGCAGCAACCCGCCAAGGCCACCCTGGTGACCTTTACAAGTCTTTACGAGACCGCCCCCGACGGCTTCACCAGTTTTTCATCGAATCCATCGCTGAATAACCACGGGCAGATCGCCTTTGTCGCCAGCGGACCGGGCGGGGCGCCCCGCACGCTCTACGTGGGCACAGGTGGTCCCACGACTACGATTGCCGCCCTTGGAGCGACGTTCAGTCAATTGTCCAATTCCGCAGACATTAACGATGCGGGAAACGTCCTTTTCAAGGCGCAGCAAACCTCTGGAGTTCAAGGCGCCTACGTTGGGAACGGTGGGCCGCTGATGACGGTCATCGACACCGACGGCCCCATCGCCCCTCCGTTCTTGAACGATTTCGGAGTGCCCGACCTGAACAACGTGGGCAGTGTCGTTTTCAGGGGGGCGCTCGATGCGGGGGGCTCGGCCATGTTCGTGGGAAACGGAGGACCGCCGGTTCCTGTCTTCTCAGGTACGCAGAATGGCAGTCCCACGATCAACAATGCCAATACGGTGGCCTATGCGACCTCGAGCGCCGTCCATCTCTGGAACAGCGGCAGCACCACGACCCTGATCAGCTCGGGTGCTGGAATTTCCAGTTTTGCAGGATCGCCCGACATCAACGACTCGGGCGCAGTTGCTATCGCGGGCGGAATCGTGTCGGGAACGTTAGCCATTCTTCGAGTCGACCCGTTCGGCGCCGCAACGGTGGTTGCCGACGTAAATGGCCCGTATGCTTGGTTCGACTTTTCGCCGGCTTTAAACAATCTGGGCACGGTGGTGTTTCAAGCCGACCTGGATGGAGGCGGAAAGGGGCTGTTCACCGGCTCCGACCCGGTTGCTGACCGGGTAATCGCGACCGGCGATTCCTTGTTCGGCTCGCAAATCACCGATTTCGGGTTCTCGCGCCGTGGCTTGAACGATCACAACCAGGTGGCTTTCAACTATTGGCTGGCCGACGGTCGATCGGGCATCGCGGTGGCAAGCGTGCTGGTTCCCGAGGCCGGCACTCTATCGATAGCCGGATGGGGAAGCATCGTCGCTGGCGTGGGGCTCATGAGGTGGCGGCACCGCACTCGCCGGCGGCAGATTGGATGAGGCTTTCTCCGTTGGGCGCCAAGCGTGATTTCATCGCGACGCCCACCGCCCCCGAGCTACCCTACGGGGCGTTTTGCTCGGCCAGTCGCCGCCGGGCCTTGAGGAGGTGGTCGCGATAACCATCGCGGTCGCGCTGCTCGTCCACGAAGTCGTCGTACTCGTCGATCGCCTCCACGAGGAGAGCCTTGGCACGCTCGCGATCCTTGCGCCACAGCAGATCGCCCGCGAAGTAGAGCGCTTCGGCGAACTGCTGTTGTGTCAGGACATCGAAAGGTTGCGCTGCGTGCGTGCGGCGCAGCGCGTCGCACGCGAGCAGGTAGCGCTCGGCGGCGTCCGCCAGCCTCCACATTTTCCTCAGCACGTCTCCCTGCTGATACAGGCTTTGCGCATGCAGGCGCAGAATCGTGTCTGTCGACGATTCCTCTCGTTCGAGGAACGCCGCGGCCAGCGTTTCTTGTTTCTGAAAGCAGGCCAGCGCGCGGGGAAGTTGGTTGAGCGCGCGATAGGCGTGGCCCAGTCCGTCCTCGCATGCCAGCAGTTCGCTCGCCACGGAGAAGCTGCGTTCTCGTTCCAGCAACTCGAGTTCCGCCTCCGCCCAGCGCAACTGCTCCAAGGCGTCCTCGAAACGCTCGGCGTTGATGAATGTCCCGGCAAGCTTGCGCCGCACGCGCGCCAGTCGGTAGCGGAGCTTCGGCGTGGCGGCATGAACGGAAGTCCAACGATCAGCGATCGCGATCGAATGAAGCGCAAGGTCCGCGGCAATCTCCGTTTCACCGAAGGCCTGACACAGATCGACGGTCTGAGCGACCACGTCCAGAGTCACCGACTCATCGACGTCCGAGAGCTCGTCGAACGGCTGGGCGGACGGCGGCACTTGGTCTCGGGCGCCATCGTCGAGGGGCACGATCAACTTCTGAGTCATCGGCACCAACAGGTCAAGTGACTGGCGCGCCGCATCGCGCTGCTGGTTGCGCAGTTGCAGGCGGGCCAACTGCACCAGGGCCTGGCAGGTCTCCTGTTGATAGGAGAGCGAGGCCTCCCCGTTCTGCAACAGCTCGCGCCATGCGTCACAACACCGCCGCGCGGATTCCATGGCGTCGGCCCAGCGCCGCAGCTCGAACTCGCAGTTCGACTGCTTGGCCAGAAATTTAGCGCGGCGCTCGAGGTCGCCGGGCAGGAGCGGCTCCAAGCCGCCGAGTCGTTCGACGGCCGCCAGGCCTTCTTGCGCGGCGGCGAGCTGGACCTCGACGTCGAATTCCCATTTGTCATAGCTCCCGCACACGATCGTCAATTGAACCCAAGCATCCACGTGCGTGGGAGCCTCTCGAAGCACGGCGCGCAGAATTTCGCGAGCGCGATGGATCTCGTCCGCGCCCAGGCGACGATCTTGCACATTCAACCCGATGGCTATGACGCGCCACGCCAATGCCTCGGTAAGTCGGTTGGGCACAGCACGACGTTCGCGCTCGGAGAAAAGGTTCAATTCGTCGAGTGCGCGCCGGCCCAAAGCGACTCTGGCTTCATTGTTGCCCAGCAATCCGTGCAGTCTTGCGCCGCTCGCCAGCGCCGAGGCAAACTCCGCGCGTAGCCGGGGCTCGCCGGCACATTGCTCGATCACGCGCTCGTAGTGCAGCAGCATGCGTTCGCGCACGAGCCGGATCGAAGAGCGGTCGTTGACCGTCCAAGGGCGGCGGCGTTCGTGGCTGACATAGGAGAGCTCTTGCACGGCGTTGAATGCGTCGGCCAGGCCGGAGACCGTCCGTTCGCGCTGGGCTTCGGCCCGCCGCCATTGCCATACGACGCCCAGGAAGCCTGTGACGAACACGAGGATCAGCGAGAGGGTCAACGTGGCCAAGGCCGGCCGGCGGCGCGCGAGCTTCCAGAGCCGCTCGTGCGCGCGAACCGGCCGCGCGGTGATGGGACGGCCTGCGCGAAAGCGGCTGAGATCGTCGGCCAGCGCGGCGGCCGTCGCATAGCGCTGAGCGGGCTTCTTTTCCAGGCACTTGAGGCAAATCGTCTCTAGATCGATCGGCACCGACGGGCGAAGCCGGCGCGGCGGCACTGGCTCGAAGCCTTCCAGTTGCCGCAGCGTTTCCCAGGCGGTTTCCGCCACGAACGGCGGGCGACCAGTGAGCAACTCGTAGAGAATGGCCCCCAATGCGTAGATGTCGGTCGGCGGTCCAAGCGCATCGCTGAGCGCGGTGGGCGCCTCGGCCACCAGCGCGCCGGATGCCTGCTCCGGCGCCATGTAGGCAGGCGTGCCCAACAGCGCGCCGGTCGCCGTGCAGACTCCTCGTTCGGACAAAAGCTTGGCCAGTCCGAAGTCGGTGATCTTGGGTTGTCCGTCGGGCGCCAGCAGGATGTTGGCCGGCTTGAGATCGCGGTGCAGGATGCCCTGTTCGTGCGCGGCATGCACGCCGCGGGCGACCGTTTCCACGAGCGAGGCTGCCTCCGCTGGTGGAGCAGGGCCGTCGGCCAACCGATCGGCCAGCGTTCGCCCTGCGACATATTCCAACGCGAGGTAGGGCAGCCCGTCTCGCTGCCCCGCCTCATAAAGCTGGACCACGTTGGGATGGACGACGCGGGCGATCGCCCGCGCTTCGATCGCCAGGCGTTTGTGGACTTCGGCGTCGGCAAACTCGCCCGCCAGCAACGTTTTCACGGCGACCGTGCGGCCCAGCTTGGTGTGCCTCGCTTTGTAGACCACGCCGGTAGCGCCACGCCCGACTTCCGCCAGAAGCTCATAGCCGTCGAGGGCCGTAGCGGACATCGCCAGCGAGTCATGGCCGTCAACGATTGCGGCGCTGCCGGTGGTGTCATCGTCATTCAGGTCGGCGGCGATACCTTCGACGAGTTCGTGAACTTCGAATTGGGCCTGCAAGACCGAAGCAAGGGACGGGAACCGGGCCAGCAATTCAGCCCGGAGGCTGGTCTTCTGCTGCTCCAATCGTGCCGCGAACTCCGCGTAGATCAGGTCGAGCAACGTCTCGCGATCGTCGCCGACGGCGAGCCGGCCGGCCAAGAACTCTTCGACGCGCAGCGATTCTCCCGCGGTCAGGCGTTGCTCGAACTCATCGCACAACGCGCGGACTTGCGCTCGGTCGGCCAAATCATGCAGGGTCTTGCCAGCCATATCGGTTTGCCCCCTGAGACGTTTGCCGGATGGAAATTCACCTGAAACGCGTATCTCGGACGACCGCAGTGGGCGCGCCACCTTGGATCGCGATTCGATTATAATCACGCGGGCGTGGCGCCGTGTCACGCGCCGTCTTGTGCGCTGCGAACTTTTGCTTCTGTCCTCAAAACCACGGCGAAACGCGCAACACCGCATGCCGCAGTGTTCGGGTTTCACTAGGGTCAAATGGGTGCCGCCGGTGAACGACTTCGGGGAATTGGTCGCGCGAGTGCGGCAAGGCGACGAACGCGCCACGACAGAGTTGGTGGTCCGCTACGAACGGCTGGTTCGGCGATCCGCGAGACGCTTTCTAGGGCCGAAACTGCGTCCCTATCTCGACTCGGTCGATGTGGCGCAATCAGTCTATCGCACGCTTCTGCTGGGACTGCGCCATCGGCGCTTCAACGTCTCGACGCCCAATCAATTGGCCGCCCTGGCGCTCGTCCTTGTCAAGCGCAAGGTTGCACGGCAATGGCGCAGCCTCCGCCACGAATTAGCTGCGCGGCAGGGCTCGCCACAGGCCAGTCAATTGGTCACTTGCCTGACACATTGCGCCGCGCGCCGCGGGGAAACACCGGCTGAAGTCGCCTCGCGCCAAGAAGAATTATCGCGCATGCTGCAGCGATTGCCCGTGATTGAGCGACAACTTATTGAACTGCGGCTGCAAGGTTTTACAACAGCCGAAGCCGCTGCTGTTTTGGAAATCGATCCCGCGCTGCTCCGTGTGCGACTGCATCGTCTCCGACGGAAGCTTCAAAACACAGGGCTGTTTCGTGTGTTGCCCATCTAGCTCTAGCCACCGTCTCTCCGGCTGTACATTCGCAGCTTGGCGTTCAATGATATTAGTCGTCCCAGTCCTTCATCAACTCTCCGTCGCTGCGGTTGCCGAGTTGCCGGTACGTCGCCTGGTCGATCGACTCCGATAGAAAGCGGACCGAGCCATCGCCCAGGCCGAAGTTGGCGCCGCCGCGATGCTCGCTGCCGAACCCTCCGACGTAGAGATCCCCGTCCGGCTGCTCACCTTCGGCGGAATCTTCTTCCTCAGTTTCGTCTGCCACGCCTCCGCGGTACATCGCCTGGTACGCTTCCTCGGGCACTTCGGTGGCGTTGATCACCTTGCCGGTGTTGCGCAGAGTGGCCCGCGTGCCCGAGGCCCAACCCAGATCGCGAGGATCGGGCAGATGCTCGCCCAAAAAGAGCGTGTTCGAGCTGCCGTCGAGCATGTCGTCGTAGCGCAGCGCGCGGTTCAAAATGAACGCGCCGTTGTTCGAGACATCGATCGGCGCCTCGACATCGTTATGGCAGGCGGAATAGGCCGTTTGCACAATCGTGTTCTTCTCGGGCCAGTAGCGCCCCGAAGAAGGACAGCGCAATAGCGCGAGATTCAACTGGCGCACGGGCAGGTTCTTGTCGTCGTAGACGCTCACGTTGAAGTCGAGGTGTTGATACGCCGCCGGCTGCTCGACGTATGGCAGAAGGCGCGTGATCCAGCCGAAATGATAACCGTCGGGCTTGTTGCGGATCGATCCCTCGGCATTGATCGTGCCGGGAGGCAATGTCTCGAACGCGTTGTCATAGTTCTGCAGAGCGATGCTCAATTGGACGAGGTTGTTGGCGCACGAGCTCCTGCGTGCCGCCTCGCGCGCCGCCTGAACCGCCGGCAACAACATGGCGATCAGAATGCCGATGATGGCGATCACTACCAACAGCTCGACGAGCGTGAAGGCGTTCGGTCGACGTCGATTCATGGCTGCTCTCCCTGCTCGGTGAGTTGAAGTTTGATTTCCCTGGTGCGCCGCACGCGCTGTGGCTTTCCGGCCGGATAGTCCGCGGTGACGACGATGTTTCGCTCGAGCGGCTGCGCGTCGTGGGGCGCTACTCGAATGCTCACGACGGCCTCGTCGGCGCCCCCCAGCGACGATGCCGCAACGTGCCAAGTTTCGCCGAGATATGCAGCATCGCTCGCCAATCGCTCGGCCGCGCGGCGCACGCCCGAATCGGCCAGCCAATCGACCTGCAGTTCTTGTTGCTCCGTGCGCGCCACCTTGCGGCCGCTGGCGACGTTGTTCGCCAAGCGTGTACCCAGCGCCACGCAGAGCACGAGAATCAGCAGTACGACGATCATGACGCCCCCTCGATGGCCTTGCCAGGCGTGCCGGGGATTGTTTCGTCGTGTCATGGTGCTTCTCCCATCGGCTCGGAAGGCTCCGACGCATTCGCCGCCGCGCGAATCGGAGCCACGATGTTGCGTCCCACCAGCGCGATCACTTCGTGCCGCTGCGCGGCGGAGGTCCCGGCCGACGGCATTCCGCGGGAAGCCGACTCTTCGGTCCATTCGAGTCGCACCAAGGTGCGGTCTCCACTTGGCTCGAGAGCAAAGCGAACGGCGCTCTCCCGTGGGAGTCCATAGTTTTCGAGTCGCACGGGCTTCCCGGCCTGCGTTTCGCGCCGGGCGAGTTCTCCCTGCTCGTAGCGATACTCCACGGTCCGCTCGTCCGCTTGCGTCAACTTGAGACGAGGCGATCCCTCTTGGTCGAATGCTTCGGCGTGGGTTGCTTCATGCACGTCGCGGCGGAACTGCTCGACGAGTCGGCCTTCGACGATCTGTTGTTCGAGCGTACGGCGTCCATCGCCGCGGCCCGTGAGCAGGAAGCCGAACAAGGTGGCCGCGACGCCGAAGATGGCGCTGATGATGGCAATCGACACGACCATCTCGATCAGGGTCGTGCCGCGCCGCACCACTCGCCGTTGTGTTGCCAGAGCGATCATGGGGTCGCCTCCTCGGGTGGCGTCTCCGCAGGAGAGGTTTCCGTCGCCGCAGCTCCACCCGTCGTCGGGTAGAACCAACTCGTCAGTCGGACCGGCGCGTCGTCTTGTCCGGCGCGATTGCGCCAGCGAATCTCGACCGAAAGCCGCCGTGCCGATACCTCGCCCGGCTCATCGACGACCGAGACCGCCAGGCGCGCCTCGGGCAGGCGGCTCACGGCGATGTCCGAGAGTTTCCATTCCGTCACGAATTCGGGCGCGATCTGGTCGGCTGGCAAGGCCGCGGCACGCTCCATGAGATTTGCAGCCTCGGCCAGCGCCACGCCCCGGCGCTCGGCGCTGCGTTGCTGCACGTGAGCCAGGCCCGAGAGTTGCGCCGTGATCGCGAGCGCCGTTCCCAGCACGGCGGTCGACACCAAGGCTTCGAACAGCATCGCCCCCCGCTTGTGTTGGTTCATGTCAGGCTCCCGATCATCTCGACCAGCGGTTGGAAACACACGATGACGATCGACAACACGACCAGCCCACACACGATGACGGCGATCGGCAGCAAGACTTGCCCCAAGGCGGCAACACGGTAGACAAAGCGCCGTTCACCACTCGCGGCCAGCTCGCGCATGACCCAAGGCAAGTTCCCCACGCGCTCGCCAGCTTGAAGCGCGGCGGCGTCCGAGGCTCCGAGTAGGCCCTGCGATTGCAGGGCCACACACCAGTCGCCGCCGATGGCGACCTGCCGGGCGGCATTTTCCAGCCGTGGCCGTGCCCAGGCAGAGGGAAAGCCGGTAGCAAGAGCTTCCAGCAAGGGCCCAAAGGGACGGTGTGCCTCGGCCATCGCTGCCAGCGACCGCATCACGAGTGCCATGTCGATGCGCCGTCGCAAACGGGCCAAGGGGCCAAAAGACCAGCGAACCACGCCCAGCGAAAGGAGTAGCGACAGAAAGAAGAGCCCCGCGAGCAGGAGAAATGCCAGCATGCTCGTCACGAGGACTCCGGTCGAGTGTGCGGCGTTCGGTAGCCAATTCCAGGTCGTCGTCACTGGCATATCGAAATCTTCGGCGATCTGGTGGAACTTCGGAAAAATGAAGGCCACCATTCCCTGCATGTAGAGAAAGGCCAGCGCCAGCAGCGCGAACAGGTAGACCGCCCCCATCGCCACGCCGCGCCAAACGGGGCGCTCGAACGCATGTGCATCGGCGACCTCGCGCAGCGGGAGGGCGAGATTCCCGCTCAGCGTTCCGGTGACCACCGCCACCAGGGCGGCATCCGGCAGAAGTCGGGGCACCGCTTGCGCGGCATCGAGCAGTGTCGCCCCCGACTCGAGATGCTGGGCGAAACGTCGCAGCCGTCGACGATAGATCAGCCCCGACTCGCGCGCCATGGCCCGAGCCAGTGGCGCCAGTGGAATTCCGCGCTCGGCCGCAGCCGCCAGCGCTCGCACGAATACCACGCGTTGCGCGGCATACCGCTCGGCGATCGTCATGGCGCCCACGAACAAGCCCAGGGCAATGATCAAGATCGAGAAGGGAAAGAACGGCAGGACGAGCGCGGCGGTCACCAACAAGCTCAAGAGGAACAGGCCGAACAGATACCCGGAGAGCAATTGGTCACTCAGGTCGAGTGCGCGATCATCGTCCGCGTGCCGCCGCAACCAGACAATCAGCACCGGAACGCCCGGCACCGCGGCGGCGAATGCCAGGCATGCTAGTCCCGCCGCAACCTGCACGAAGGTTTCGATCATGTTCGACCCCAAGCCGATCTCAAGAAAGTGCCGTAGTGATTCTCATCAAGGGTTCGAGACATGCCGTCATCGCGCTGGCCATGGCAATCGCCACGAAGAGAAAGACGATAGGAGGCACCGCCAGCCGCACGAGTGAAAGCTGGCCTTGCGCGCGTCCACCGAAGATCTCGGCCGCCGTGTCGAGCGCTTCACCCAGGGCCGCATGACGTTCACCCCACTGGATCAGTGTTGCCAGGGTCGCGGGAAAGCGGCGCTGCCGCGAAATTGCCACGGAAAAAGCCTCTCCAGCAGCGACTTCGATGGACAATCGGCGGCAACCCCGTGCCAGATCGGCGTCGTCGGTCGCTTCGGCTGCCAGCGCGAGACAGCGGTCGAGTGGCACCTTCCGTTCGATCAGCAAGCCTACAAGCCGTGCGATCTCGGCCAGCGACGCGTAACGCCACAACGGTCCGACGAAAGGCACTCGATCGAACAACCAACGCCAACGTGCGCTCCCGATGGCCAACCGCACCAGGCCGAACAAGCCTGCCAACAGGACCAATCCCAACAGCACAGGCCACGGACCTCGGCTATAAAGCGTCGTATAGAAGCCCGTAAACACGGGAACTTCCGCATCGAACTCCTCGATCAGCTCAGCGGCGGTCACGCCCACGAATGACTGCACAAAGATGACCACCACGGTCGAGAGGCCGACCAAGACGAGCGGGTAGACAAGTCCCGCCCAAGCGGTACGACGCAGAGCTTGTGTGGCCGTTCGCAGTTGGAGCAGCCTACTCAGGGTGTCTTCGAGTTGCCCCGTCTCCGCAGCCGCGGTGATCAAGGCGCGAATATGTGACGGAAACAATGAATTCTGCGAGCGCAGCGCCGCGTCGAGCGGTTCGCCCGCCTCGAGCTTGTCGCAGACATTCTCGACGGCACGGCGGACGCGGCGCGAACCGGTCTCGGCCGCGTAAGCGCGCAGTCCTGCCGCCAGCGGCAGCCCCGCCCCCGTCAGTCCGGCGACCTCCAGTCCGGCATCCCAGGCGCGCTCGTTCATCATTGGGCCAGTCCTTGCATGAAGTGCGCAAAGGGGACGAACAGCGCCAGCCCAACCGCCAGCACGGTTCCACCGCCCACGAAGAGGGTAACCGCGAAGGGAAACCAGATGCGCACCAACTCGGCACGATAGGCCGCGCGGCGGCGATAGCCGGCCGCGGCATGTCGCAGCGCCGCCACGATTGTTTCGCGACGATCGCCCAGCAGCATCCAGCGCACCACCGGAGCGCTGTCTGCGGCCTCGACCGAGGCCGACGCCAGGCTTTCGCCCCGTCGCAGCGACGCGGCAATTTTCGCATCGGCCAGACGCGTGCGCGGATCGCCGGCGGCGTCCCCCGCCAACTCGATCGCGTCGGCCAGGGGAACGTCGTTCTCGATCAACAAGGCGAGAATGTCCGCCTCGACCGCCGTGCGCGAATCGCGCTGCACGCGGCGCAGGCCGGGCCAGAAATAGAGCGCCCCGCGCGTCCACCGCGATTCGTCGACGATGGCTCGACCCGTGCTCCACCACCAGAGGCCGAAGCCCGCGAGCATCACCGCCGGGGGCAACAACACCCATTGCGGCGTCTGTCCTAGCCTTACCAGCGCGGCCACGAACCACGGCCCCTGGATGTCGAAGCTGCGGTTGGTGAGCAGGAACATCGGCAGGATGTACACCGCCAGAAAGACGAGCGTGGCATAGGCCAGCAACATTACCACCAGCGGATACACGAGCGCCGCGCCGACACCGCGTCGCAGATCGGCCAGCCGTCGCAACGAACCGGCCACCCCTTCGAGCGCCGCCGACAAGCGCCCGCTACGCAGGCCGGCCTCGATCACGGCGCGAAAATAGCTCGGCATCTCCGTACCGGTGGCGGCGATGGCATCGGGCAGGCTCTTCCCGGTTTTCAATTGCTCGGCCACCTTGCCGGCGAAGCGTCCCATGCGACCGGGCAGATCGCTCGCCAGCCCGGCCAGGCCCCCTTCGAGCGGCACCCCGGCGCGCGACAGCGCGGCGATCTCGTCGCACAACAGGCCCAGTTCCGCGAGCGTGGCCTCGCGCGGTTTCGGCTGCGGTATGCTCATGGCGCCGATCTCCCCGGTTCGGAAAAACCCAATACGCGACGCACTTCGGCCGGACTGGTGAGCCCTGCTTCGACCGCGTCGCACGCTCGTTGCCAGCGTGATACCATGCCCCCGGCCACGGCCAGCTCGTCGAGCTGCGCGGCGTCCGTGCGCGACAACACCGCGCGGGCCAGGGCATTCCGATCGATGGTCAGCATCTCGGCCAGCACCATCCGCCCGGCGTAGCCCGTGCCGCGGCAAGCGTCGCATCCAACCGGCAGCCGCGCCCCGCTCACCCGCAGCCCGAGCAGTTCGTCGGCCGATTCGTTCGGTCGGGCGCAGTCGCACAGGCGCCGTACCAGTCGCTGGCAGAGAATGGCCAGCACTCCGCTGCGCAGCAGGTAGGGCTCGATGCCCATGTCACTCAAACGACTGATGGCGCCGGCGGCGCTGCCTGCATGAAAGCTGCTGAGCACGAGATGCCCTGTCAGTGCGGCCTGAAAGGCCACCTCCGCGGTGACTCGATCTCGGATCTCGCCCACCAAGATCACCTCGGGGTCTTGGCGCAAGAGAAAGCGCAGCCCCGTGGCCAGATCGAAGCCTGCCTTGTCGTTAGTCTGCGATTGCGCCACGCCGGGAACTTCGACTTCGATCGGGTCCTCGAGCGAAGCCAGGCTGCGCATGCCACCGCTGGACGCGGCCAGTTCGCGCAGGCAGGCGTAGAGCGTGGTCGTCTTGCCACCCCCCGCCGGTCCCGTGACCAGTAGGGCGCCGGAGGTTTCATTCAGCAGTTCGGCCAGCCGCGCGGCAATCTCCGCGGGCAAACCAAGATCGGCCAGGCGCTGATAGCTGCGCCGCGCTCCAAAGAAGCGCACGACCCCTTTTTCGCCGTGCAGCGTGGGAAACGTGCTGAGCCGCATCTCGACGTTTTCCAGACCAGGCACCCCGCGCAAACGCCCCTCCTGCGGCGCGTCGGTGCGGTAGGTCAACAGATCGGCCAGGACCTTCAACCGCGCGACGAAATTGGGGGCCATCGCGGCGGGCAAGACACCGACCGATTGCAGCACGCCGTCGACGCGCCAGCGCAGCTCGAGACCCTCCGCCGTGGGTTGAAGATGCAGATCGCTGGCCCCGACTTCGCACGCCGCCGACAGCGCGCGGTCGACCAGCTCCGGAGAAAAAGCCCCAGATGCGCCCTTGGTCGGCGCAACATCAGCCAAGAAATGTGCGATGGCCGAATGCCGCAACATCGCAACCCTGCTGCGAACGGCGACAAGATACTCTGTTCCGTTTATGAAAAGGCCGCGACTTGCCTCTGAAAAGCCGCAGCGCCGCAGATTATCTCGGTTCGGAGTTGTGAAAGCAAGAAAATTCTTACGCGTCGTAACCGAGTCGGATAACCTGTAGATACCGACTGTCGTCGGCGGCAGTCCGACGTCCCCCACGCAGGTGAGATAGAGAGAGCGCCGCATGAAACGACGCCCCGTGCTAGCAACCTTGAAGCCCCCCTCGCGCCGCACGTTTCTGGCGACCTGTGCCGCCGCAACGTTGACGCCTTATATCTTCACGTCGCAGGCCGAGGCGCGCACCCGCCCCCGTTCGCCCAGCGACCGCCTGCGCATCGGCGCGATTGGCATGCGCTATCAGGGGTCGGTCATCACGAACGAGGCCCTCCCCTACGGCGACGTGGTGGCCATCGCCGATGTCGACCGCCAGATTGCCGAGAAGGCGCGCGAGCAGTTCGGCGGCAAGGCCGAGCTCTACGAAGACTATCGCGCGTTGCTCGATCGCCAGGACGTGGATGTCGTGATGATCGGCACGCCCGACCACTGGCACACGAGGATGGTGATCGACGCCTGCCGCGCCGGCAAAGACATCTACTGCGAAAAGCCGCTCACGCTCACGATCGACGAAGGCCATCACCTGCTGCGCGCCGTTCGCGACCGTGGCGCCGTCGTGCAGGTGGGGACCTGGCAACGCAGCGATCACAACTATCGCACCGCGGTCGAGATGATCCACGCGGGCCGCCTCGGTGCGATCAAGAAGGTCTCCGTCGTCCTGGGCAAGAACGTGCAAGGGGGGCCCTTCGCCACCGCCGAAGTGCCGGCCCACCTGAACTGGAACCTGTGGCAGGGGCAGACACCCGATGTCCCCTATATCGCCGAGCGCAGCCATTACACCTTCCGCTGGTGGCAGGAGTATTCCGGCGGACAGATGACCGATTGGGGCGCCCATCACATCGACATCGCCCAATGGGGCCTCGGACAGCAGCTCAGCGGACCCCTCGAGATCGATGGCCGAGCCGATTATCCCCAGGTCGAAAACGGCTACAACGTCGCCACGAACTTCTCCGCTCGACTGCGCTACTCCAACGGCGTCGAAATGGAGATCCTCGACCACGGCCGCAACGGCATTCTCTTCGAAGGAGAGCTGGGGCGCATCTTCGTCAACCGTGGCACGCTCGAAGGCAAACCGGTCGAGGATCTAGCCGAGCAGCCGCTGCCGCGCGAAGAGTTCAAGCTTTACGCGCACGACAACCTCGATCGCCCGCCACGCATGGGCAAGATCGAGTCGATCAAGAACCACATGGGCAACTTCGTCGATTGCGTCCATTCGCGCGAGACGCCCCTCTCGGACGTCGTGTCGCAGCATCGTTCGGTCTCGACCTGCCACCTGGCGAATATCTCGATGCGCCTCGGGCGACCGTTGAAATGGGATCCGGCGCAAGAGCAGTTCGTCGGCGATGACGAGGCGAACGGCCTGCTCCAACGACCCCAGCGGGCCGGCTTCGAGATTCCCACCTGAACCAGCCGGCGGCGCGTCGCAACAATCCAACAAGAGGAATCAATCCGCCGATGGCCGACGATCTGTCGCGACGTCACGATCTCGTCTCCGATCTGTTTCGCCTGCCGACGAGCGCGGCGGAATGGGATCGCTATCGACTGACCGACGAGCAGGTCGCCTTCTTTGACGAGCATGGCTACGTCAGCGGCATTCGTGTGCTCGACGACCAGCAGTGCGATCGACTTTGCGCGGAACTGGCCCGGCTGGTCGATCCGGCCTCGCCCGGTCACGAATACTTCTACGAGTTCCATACGAACGAGTCCGTCGATCCCAGCCGCGTGTTGTTTCACGCCCTGGGCGCGTGGCGCATCGCACCAGGGTTTCACGACCTGCTGTGGCATCCGGCGATCACCGTGGCAGCGGCGCAGTTGCTGCGCGGGGCCGTGCGATTCTGGCACGATCAACTTTTTTGCAAGCCGGCCGAGCATGGGGGCGTCGTCGCCTGGCACCAGGACTACTCGTACTGGACGCGGACCAGACCCATGGCGCATCTCACCTGCTGGATCGGACTCGACGAAGCGCGCCGCGACAACGGCTGCCTGCAGTACATACCGGGCAGCCACCGTTGGGACCTGCTCCCCATCACGGGCCTGGCCGGCGACATGGACGCTATTCGCGAGGTGCTCAACGACGAGCAGATGTCCGCCATGCAGCGCCCCGTGGCCATCGAGATGCGCCGCGGCGAGGCTTCGTTTCACCACCCGCTCATGATCCACGGCTCGCAAGCCAACAGCACGCCGCGCCCCCGACGTGCCGTGGTGGTGAACATGTTTCGCGACGGCGTGGCGAGCGATTCGGGGGAAGCGCTGCTGGCGGGGGTGCCACCGATCCCCGCCGGGCAACCCATGGGGGGCCAGTTCTTTCCGTTGCTCTACCAGCCCTGATCGGCGCAATCGTATCGATCCGCGCGAACTCGTCCGGCGGCGATGAGGCGGTTTGGCAACACGCCGCGGGATGCCGGCTCTCCCCAGACGTTTCGAGCTAGAGTGAAGATGCGGCCAACTCGGCGCGCGTGGCCGGTCTGTCATGCCCGACGATGCTGACGCACTCACCTCTTGGCGAAACCCCAGGACGCCGCGCGTGTACGTCTTCTACGTCCTGACCATCGCGTTCGCCAACCTGGCCCTGGGCTATGGGACAGCGGTCTACCTGCGTCGCGGCGCGACGGCGGGCACGCTCGATGCACTCGCTAGCGAGGACGCCACGAGATCCCCGTCGCCGATAACCGCCGCGGCGGCACCGGCGGCCACCCCCCAGAAACTATCCGCTTTCGAGTCTGCCGAGACGATCGAGGCGGCCTCGAGCAAGTCTCGATCGGCGCTCTTGGGCGAGACACCAAACGCCACGGGCGAGACGGTCTGCAGCAGCCTCATCCAGCGTTCGGTCTTCGAGGAGATGATCGCCGGCTGGCGCGCCGACGATCCGCTGCAAGAGCGTTCGGCCACGCTGGGGCTCATCGCGGTCGACCAGATCGCCGAGGTGCGCAAGACGCAGGGGGACGACGTGGGCGATCGCCTCATGAAGGCCCTCGCCGACGTGATCGACGACACGATTCGCAAGCCGCGCGGCACCGACGCCGCCACCTATTACGACCGCGATCGCTTCGGCTTCTTCTTCGGCGACACGACACCACAAGAGGCGACCCACGCCATGGAGCGTCTTCGCCTCTCGATCGCGCAGGGCCGTTACGTGCTGGGACGCGAGACGATCACGCTCACCGCCAGTTGCAGTGCCGTCGGCATGCTACGCGGCGAAGCAGACGAACTGTTGCTCGCGCGGCTGGAGTTCGCCGCGCGGCAGGCGTCGATTCTGGGGGGGAATCGCACGTGCCTCGATGCGGGACACGGCCCCGTGCCGATCGACCCGATCGCCATCGACGTGCCCGAGCGCACCGTGCTCTTGAACCCGTAAAGCGTTTCCTCACCGGTCCAGGGCTCTGTCCAAGCCTAGTAATTCGGGTTCCCCAGCCGGGTGGCGATCCCAAGAGTTTAGCGCCATTAAAACACCGGACAAGCGGAGTTTTTCCGCAGCCTGCTAGGGCGTCGCCGCCGGCTCCACCGGCTCGCTATGCCGGGTCGAGATGGTCAGGTCGAGCAGGGCAGGCAGTTCCGCGTTGTTCGCCAGGTAGACAATCTTCCCCTTGATCGCCACCTTCTCCTCACGCAGCACCACGCGACGCGTCGTCGCATCGACGTACAAATCGCCCGTCGAACTCACGACCTTCAGATCGCTTTCTTTCAGCTTGAACGGCAGCGTCGCATTGTCGGCGATCGAATAGCGGACGGCGTTGGCCTGCATCTTCACGTGCTCGAGTTGGCGACCATCCTTTTCGACGGGACCGACGTATTCCAGCTTTTCGTCGAACGTCATTTGTTGACCCTGCCCCAGATTCATGACCTGCGTGTGGGTCCACGCATCGCCCGGCTTGACCGGTTCCGCCGGAAAACGATCGATGGCCATCTGCAGATTCGACTTCAAGATCGCCTCATCGAATTGCGAAGCGAGCAACGGCTTGATCTCGGGGGACAGCTTCTCGAGCAGCTCCGAATAGCCCGTGAAGGATTGCACCCGCAGTTGTTCGTTGATCATGGCGGTCAACTCGGCGCCAACGATCGCGCGCAGGGCCCCTTTCAGCAGCCCGGCCGGTGGGTCGCCATCTTGTCCATCATCGGTCTTCGAATCGAAGTCGATGCTGATTCCCCCGGGCAGCCCGATGCTCGCCTTCACCGTCTCGAATTTGAAGTGTACCGGAATCAAACCTGTCGCATCTTTCTCGCCGACCGAGTAGAGCACCTCGAACGTTTGCTCCGACGAGGTTTCGAGCAGTTGCTCGGCGATGTTGAGCTTCTGATCGATCCCCACCGTTTCGCTCGTGCGGTACTCTGCCGGCTTGCTGAAATCGGTCCGCAACACCACCTGCGCGTGCGCCGTGGCGGATAAAGCTGCGCCGAAAAGAAGCGTCGACAACAAGATTCGTGGGCCGGTGCGCATGAGCCAAATCTCCGGGATTCCAAGGTCCGATCGCAAGACAAACGATACGCCTGGGTAATTCGTCCGCGGCGGAGTTTATTGCCCTTTTTTCGCAGATTGCCTGGCAGGCTGCCACCCGCCAGTCGCCACTATTTTAGGCTATTTTTCGCGCGCACAGGTGGATGATCGATCGGCAACCAACCCTCCTGCGCGAGGTGGCCAATTGTCCCAACTGCAAGCGCCGCCGTACCATGAGTACCGCCGCGCGGCGTGTCTTCGGTCTCGGCACGCTACTGGCATGGGAGATGCCTGATGCGTTCGTCCGCCCTGTTCTGGAAGCTCTTTCTCGCCTTTGCGGGGCTGAACGTCTTGTCGGCGGTCGCCTTCGTCGTGGTCCTGAGCGATGCTCAAAACGATCAAGTCACTACCCAGGTGCAACACGATCTGCACGACACGGCGCTGGTGCTGCGAAGCCGCGTCGCCGAGCTGCTCGCTCCTTCCGACGCCGCCTCGTTGCAAGAGCTCGTGCGGCAACTGGGGCAGGAAGCGCAGTTGCGATTGACCGTCATTGACGAGAACGGCTCCGTGCTGGCCGACTCAGACGGCGCGGTCGACCAGATGGAAAACCACAACTCGCGGCCCGAGATCGTCGAGGCCCGGGCCACGGGGATCGGCCATTCGCGTCGCGAGAGCGCCACGCTCGGCACGTCGATGTTCTATCATGCGCTGCGGATCGGTGATGTGGCGCAGCCGCGCGGCTTCGTGCGTGTGGCGGTCCCCTTGGCGGTGCTCGATGCGCAACTGGCCGACACGAAGCGTCTGATCTGGTCGGTGGCCGCCGGAGTCAGCGTGGTCGGCTTGCTGCTCACCTATTGGATCGTGGGGCGCATTCTGCAACCCATCGCGGCGCTACGCGCGGCGGCCGAAGCGATCGCCGCCGGCGACTATCAACATCGCGCCTACGTCACCAGTCACGACGAGCTGGGCAAGCTGGCCGACGGCTTCAACCAGATGAGCGCCGAACTCGCGCGGCAAATGAATCAATTGCGCGAGGGGAGCGACCGCCTGGGGACGCTGTTGGGCAGCATGGCCGAAGGGGTGATCGCCGTCGACGACCGCCAGCGGATCTTGTTCATCAACCCGGCCGCGCGCGACCTGCTGGGGCTGGCGCGTCAGGATCCCGTCGGCTCCCCCCTCCTGGCGGCCGTGCGGCAACACACCCTGCACGAGGTCGTCCAAAGTGCGCTCGCTCGGGGGCATGCCGTCGAAGCCGAATTCGAAACCGCCACCCCTGCTCAGCGTTCGTTGGCGGTCCGCGCCTCACGGCTGCCGGGCGAACCCACCCCCGGCGTTGTGCTGGTGCTGCGCGACGTCTCCGAACTGCGACGCCTCGAGAAGCTGCGGCAAGAGTTCGTGGCCAACGTCTCGCACGAGTTGAAGACGCCGCTCAGCTCGATCAAGGCCTACACCGAGACCTTGCTCGGCGGCGCGCTGGCCGATCCGCAGCACAACGTGGCGTTCCTCAAACGCATCGAAGAACAGACCGAACGTCTGCATCAGTTGATCCTCGACCTGCTCAGCCTGGCTCGTCTCGAGGCCCGTCAGCAGACGTTCGAAGTCACCACCGTCGCGCTGTCTCCGGTCATCGCGGCTTGCATCAACGACTATGCCCTGGCCGCCGACGACAAAAAGATTGTGCTCGAGCGGCGAGACCAGCATGGCGACCTGCGCGTCCTGGCCGATGAGGAGGGCTTGCGACAGATCTTGGGAAACCTGGTCGACAACGCCCTGAAGTACACGCCCGAAGGGGGAGGCGTCGCGATTACGACCTACACCGAGGGGGAGTTCGCGCTGCTCGAGGTGTCAGACTCCGGCATCGGCATCGCCGCCGAACATCAAGACCGCGTCTTCGAGCGGTTCTATCGGGTCGACCGCGCGCGGTCGCGCGAACTGGGGGGCACGGGGCTGGGACTTTCGATCGTGAAGCATCTGGCCCAGGCCTTCGGCGGCGGCGTGGGCCTGCGCAGTACGCTCGGCCAAGGGAGCACGTTCTTCGTCCGACTGCGACTTGCCTAGCTTGCCAACGGCAAAAGTTCTTTCCAGGCCGAAAGTTGCAGTCGGCCCGACGATCACTGCCCCGCGACGTACGGGCCATTTCATGGTTTCTTCATTGTTTCTTTACAACGTCTCCCTATGCTGTCGGGCGTCTGATGGGTCGCCAAGCGATCTCCGTCAGGGCAGGAGCCCGTCGAGGCGATTCGCCAAGGCCGCACCAGAGGGAATGGCACTCTATGTCCGCTTCGCCGGAATCGCGTCTCGATCGCCAACGACACTGGTTCGCCGGGCTGGGCGCAGCAGCCTGTCTGCTCGTCGTCGCGCTCTTGCTGACAGGATGCGGAGGAAGTGGCAACGCCACCACGATTCGCATTGACGGGTCGAGCACGGTCTTCCCGATCACCGAGGCCGTGGCCGAGGAGTTTCGTGGCGAACAACCCCATACTCGCGTCACCGTGGGATTCTCGGGCACGGGGGGGGGCTTCAAGAAGCTGATCGCCAGCGAGATCGACATCTGTAACGCCTCGCGTCCCATCAATCAGAAGGAAGTCGACGCCTGCAAGGAACATGGCATCGAGCTTTTCGACCTGCGGGTTGCCTTCGATGGCCTGGCCGTCGTCGTGAATCCTGGGAACGATTGGGTCGAGTGCCTGAGTGTCGAACTGCTGCGCGAGCTATGGCGCCCGGAGAGTGGCGTGAAGCTCTGGAGCGATCTCAATCCCACCTGGCCCAAGGAAGAGATCAAGCTCTACGGCCCCGGCACCGATAGCGGCACATTCACCTACTTCACCGAAGTGATCGTCGGCGAAGCAGGTTCCTCGCGTGCCGATTACACCCCCAGCGAAAACGACAACATGCTCGTCAGTGGCATCGAGGCGGACAAGCACGCGTTGGGCTACTTCGGCATGGCCTACTACGAGGAAAACCGCGAGAAGCTGAAGCTTCTGGGCATCGATGGTGGCAAGGGTTGCATGAAACCATCCACCGAGACGGTGCTCAATGGCGCGTATGCGCCTTTGTCTCGACCACTTTACTTGTATATCCGCAAGAGCGCGCTCCAGCGTCCCGAGGTGGTCGAATTCCTGCAGTTCTACCTGGCGCATGCCGCCGAACTTGCTACCGAGGTTGGCTACGTGTCGGCCCCCGACGACGTGGCCCAGGAGAATCAACAAGTTCTCGATGCCGCGATCAAGGCGGTCGGCGCGGCGAAGAGCCCCTAACATTCGTCCCTCGCAGGTTCCCTTTGTCCTCGGAAGTCACCAAATCGATCTGGCGCACCCCTGGCGAGGCCGCCACGCCCCGGCAGTGGTTCGAGCGCGCGATCGCCCTCACGCTCGGCGCCTGCGCCGGCATCTCGGTGCTGACGACCGTCGGTGTGGTGGTCGTCTTGCTCGTCGAGTCGATCCCCTTCTTCCGCGACGTCTCGATCGTCGAGTTTCTCATCGGCACGAAGTGGACGCCGCTGTTGAAGCCGCAGCATTTCGGCATCCTGCCCTTGCTGTGCGGCACGATGTGGATCGCCGTCGGGTCCGGCTTGTTCGCCTTGCCGTTGGGACTGGCCACGGCCGTGTATCTGAGCGAGTACGCGCGGCCGGGCATCCGCGACCTGGTGAAGCCCGCGCTCGAGATTCTCGCCGGCATTCCCTCGGTCGTGTACGGCTACTTTGCCGTGGTCGCCGTCTCGCCCCTCATTCGCTGGATCTTTCCACAGGCCGACGTCTTCAATGTCGTCAGCGCGAGCGTCGTGGTGGGCATCATGATATTGCCGATGATCGTCTCGCTCAGTGAAGACGTGCTCCGCGCCGTCCCGCGAGCCTTGCGCGAGGGGGCCTACGCCCTCGGCTCCACCAAGCTCGACGTAACGGTCCGCGTCGTCGTTCCCTCGGCGGCGTCGGGCATCATGGCTTCGTTTCTGCTGGCCCTGTCGCGCGCCATCGGCGAGACGATGGCCGTCACGCTGGCCGCCGGGGCCACGCCGCAGCTCACGCTGAACCCGCTCGACAGCGTCCAGACGATGACCGCGTACATCGTGCAGATCAGCCAGGGGGATACGCCCGCCGGCACCATCGAGTACCGCACGATCTTCGTCGTCGGCCTCGCGCTCTTCGTGCTGACGCTCGGCATGAACGTACTGGCCCAGTACATCCTGTCGCGTTTTCGCGAGGTGTACGAATGACGCCTCAAACCCCGGAACCTCTCGCGCGTCGCCGGCGCTTGATGGCGCGGGCCTTCGAGCTGGCCTGTCTCGGCGCGACGCTGCTGTCGGTGGTGCTGCTCTTCGTGCTGTTGGGCACGGTGCTGTACCAGGGACTCGGCTCGCTGACGTGGGATCTCCTGACTCGCCTGCCGTCGAGGTTGCCCGAGCGAGCCGGCATCAAGGCGGCGGCCTTGGGCAGCCTCTGGTTGATCGGGCTGACGACGTTGATCTCCGTGCCGGTGGGCGTCGGCGCCGCGATCTACCTCGAGGAGTACGCGCGCGACGGCCGCCTGCGCCGTTTGATTCAATTGAACATCGCCAATCTCGCCGGTGTCCCGTCGATCGTGTACGGTATTCTCGGCCTGGGATTGTTCGTGCGGGCCCTGGCGCTCGACCGCAGCGTGATCTCGGGAGCGCTCACGCTCTCGCTCGTCATCTTGCCGGTGGTGATCCTGACCGCGCAAGAGGCGCTGCGTTCGGTGCCGGTCTCGATTCGTCACGCGTCGTACGCCTTGGGCGCCACGCGCTGGCAGACGATCTGGCACCAGGTGCTGCCTGTTTCGATCCCGGGTATCCTCACGGGGGTGATCCTGGCGGTCTCGCGGGCGCTGGGCGAGGCGGCCCCACTGGTGGCCGTGGGGGCCGTGGCCTACGTCTCGTTCGTCCCGAGCGGACTGCGCGATGCCTACACGGCGCTGCCCATCCAGATCTTCGACTGGAGCCAGCGACCGCAGCGCGAGTTCCACGATCTGGCGGCGGCGGCGATCATCGTGTTGCTGGCCGTGTTATTGTGTTTGAATGGAATCGCGGTCTATCTTCGTCAACGCTATGGTAAACGCGTCCGCTGGTAATTGCAGGGAGAGCGCAAGCGGCACGCCCGAGGCGCGTGCCTAGGTCTAATCCGATGCCCGATTCCAACGTACAACCCCTGCCGCGGATGAATCCCCCGAACGATCCAGCGCGCCACGACGGTCCCGCGGTCCCCACGCCCCGGCCAGCGACCGCGCGCGATGCGGGCCCGCCGGTGGATGGTCCCGTCAAAATTCGCGCCCGCGATCTGTGCGTCTTCTACGGCGCCCATCAGGCGCTGACGAATGTCTCGCTCGACATTCTCGAAAAATCGGTCACCGCGTTGATCGGTCCCTCGGGTTGCGGCAAGTCGACCTTTCTACGTTCGCTCAACCGCATGAACGACATGGTCGAGGGGTGCCGCGTGACCGGCCTTGCCGAGCTCGACGGCCAGAACATCTACGACCGCCGCACCGACGTGGTCGAGCTGCGCAAGCGGGTCGGCATGGTGTTTCAGAAGTCGAATCCCTTTCCCAAGTCGATCTTCGAGAACATCGCCTACGGCCCGCGCCTGACCGGTATCCGCCAGAAGGGGGTACTGCACGAGATCGTCGAACGCTCGCTGATCCGGGCCGCCCTGTGGGACGAGGTGAAGCATCGCCTGCACGAATCGGCGATGCGTCTGTCGGGAGGCCAGCAGCAACGCTTGTGCATCGCGCGCTCGCTGGCCACCGATCCCGAGGTGCTGCTGATGGACGAGCCGGCCTCGGCGCTCGACCCCTCCTCGACGGCGAGAATCGAGGATCTGATTTTCGAACTCAAGGCCGGCTACACGATCGTCATCGTGACGCATAACATGCAGCAGGCCGCCCGCGTCGCCGACCAGACCGCGTTCTTCTACCACGGCGAACTGGTCGAGACGGGGCGTACAAACGACCTCTTTACGCGTCCCAGCCAACAACGGACCGAAGACTACATCACCGGCCGCTTCGGGTAGACCGCCATGAGCAAGCACTTGCAACGCGACCTGGAGAAGCTGCAGCGCCAACTGCTGGCGCTCTCCTCGTCGGTCGAAGAAATGATCAACAAGGCCTGCCGCGCGCTGCTGCACAAGCAGTCGAACCTGGCCGAGCAGGTCGTCCACTCAGACAACACGATCGATCAGCAGGAGGTCGCGATCGAGGAGGAGTGCCTCAAGATCCTCGCCCTGCACCAGCCGGTGGCCATCGATCTGCGCCGCACGGCCACCGCCATGAAGGTGAACAACGACCTCGAGCGCATCGCCGACCTGGCGGTCAACATCGCCGAGCGCGCGCTCTGCCTGGCCGTGCATCCGGAGCTGGACATTCCGGCCACGCTGCACCAGATGGCCGAGTTGTCTACCGCCATGGTGCGCGATGCGCTCGACTCGCTGGTGCGGCTCGACGTGCAGCTCGCCCGGCAGGTCTGCTCGCGCGACGAGCGCGTCGACGCCTTCAATCGCGAGGTGATCGACGATCTGCGCGCCGAAATGCACACGCGTCCGGAAACGATCGAAGCCGCGCTGCACCTCTTCTCGGCCGCGCGGCACATCGAGCGCATTGCCGATCACGCCACGAACATCGCGGAAGACGTCATCTACCTGGTCGAGGGGGAAATCGCCCGGCACCGGCACGATGCGCCCGCCCCCACCCCGTCCGCCCGCTAGACGCGTGGCGCGCTACTCGCAAGGTCGCATGATGTCGAAAGCTCGCTTGCTCATCGTCGAAGACGATCGCCCCCTGTCGGAGGTGCTGGCCTACAACCTGCGCCAGGCCGGTTATGAGATCGCCGTCGCCAGCGACGGCCGCGATGGCCTGCGCCAGGCCGAGGTCATGGTGCCCGACCTGGTCGTCCTCGATCTCATGCTCCCGCTGATCGATGGGCTGGAGGTGTGCCGCCGGCTGCGCTATCAGCCCGCCACGCAGAACATGCTCATCCTGATGCTCACCGCCAAGGCCGAAGAGGCGGACGAAGTCGTGGGCCTGTCGCTCGGGGCTGACGATTACATGACGAAACCCTTCAGCGTGCGCGTGCTCGTCGAGCGCGTCCACGCCCTGCTCCGCCGACGACACACCACGCCTGATCATCACGACGTCGCCTCGAGTCACGGCATCGTGATCGATCGCCGCCGGCACCGCGTGACGGCCGAAAATCTGCCGGTCGACCTGACGCGCAGCGAGTTCCGCCTGCTCGATTGTCTCGTGCGGCAGCCGGGCCGAGCCTTCAACCGCTCGGAATTGATCAATGCCGCCGTCGGCGAGGACAGCCTGGTGATGGAGCGCACGATCGACGTCCACATTCGCGCGCTGCGGCAGAAGCTCGGCGACTATGCCGAGCTGATCGAAACGGTCCGGGGCGTGGGCTACCGCTTCCGCGACGAAGCGCCCTAATGTTCGGGCACCTTTGCTCGTCGGTCCCACTCATGCGCCAGTTAACCGACGGGCAAGAGCGCGGACCGCTCGTTCGTCGTCCGCCCAACGGCCAACTCGCTGTGCGGTTCCAACTCGCCGCGGCGAATCACCACCTGCGACGGCGCCTCGATGCCCAGACAAACGCGGTTGCCGCGCACGTCGAGCACGACCAGCGTGATGTCGTTACCGATATGAATCGTTTCGTTGGGCTTGCGACTCAAGACCAGCATGACGATACCTCCCCACGATAAAGGAGCTGAAGATCGAGGCCCGACGTAGGGCACGTCGCCGGCCACGTGGCGGACGGAAGCTCGCTCCGCCACGACGCTCCATCCGCTGTCACCCGGCGAGCGGAAGGTAGCCTAGCAAGTGGCCATGAAGAATTCGTGGAGATCATGCACGAATTGCGTGCGGTCACCCGCCGTCGATGTCGGCTGGTGAGCATAGGCAGTCGATCCCGACGGACGATGCTGCCCGACGCGACGCTCGCCTAGCGTAAGCGGCGCATCGATTCGATGCGCACGGCAGTGTTCGGTCGTCCCGCATCGGCCGGCGAGTTGCCGATCTGATCGACCGTCTCGAGCCCTTCGATCACCTGACCGAAGACGCAATAGCCATAGCCATCGGCCTCGGCGCTCTGGTGATCGAGCGCATTATTGTCTCCCAGGTTGATGAAGAATTGCGAAGTCGAGCTGTCGATCAGGTCGGCGGCGCGGGCCATGGAGATCGTGCCGCGACGATTCGACAGACCGTTGTGCGCTTCGTTGCGAATGGCCGGACCCGCGGACTTCTCCGCGAACTTCTCATCGTACCCTCCGCCTTGCACGACATAGCCGGCCGAAACCTGGTGGAAGACCGTGCCGTCGTAGAAGCCCCGATCGACGTACTCGAGAAAGTTCGCCACGGTGATCGGCGCTTTCTCGGCGTCGAGCTGCAGGGTGAACTTCCCCTGGTTCGTGGCGACGACCACCTTGGGATGCTTCTGCTCCTCGCGCGACAGGCGGCGCGATTCGGGACGCTTCGCCTCCTTCGCCGGACTGGTGGTGCCCTCGGGCGCGGCGGCCGGTTCGATCTTTTCCGATGAACAGCCTGTCACCATCAACAAGCAGCCGCTCAACGCCAGACATCGCAATGCCATCCGCATGACGAGGGCCCTCCCTGGTTTGCCCTGCTCGAAGAAAACTGCCGGCCCATCGCTTGGGCCGCTCGCAGGGGGCGTATCATGGGCGGATCGCGAAAACGACGCAAGCTCGATCTGCGCCAGGGTGACGGACTCCCGGGCCAGGCGACCACCGCGACCGAGGGCAACTAGGCGAGAAGGGCGAAATTCGGTATGATTTTGACGAAGCAGCCGGGGTCCCGAGCCTCACGCGACGGAGCTGTGAGCGGCTCGCCCGGCCCCGCTGGGGGTTCCAAGCCTGGAGAGAAGAAGAGAACATGGCCCGCAAAGTCGTCAGCCGTAAGGAATTGCGAATCGAGGCAGAGGCTGCCGAACGCAAGGGTGAAGGCAAAAAGCCTGTCAAGGCGAAGAAAGACCCGACCAAGGCGCCTGTCAAGCGGAAGAGCCGTGCCAAGAGCACCAAGGACGTCCGTCTGAAGGCCTTCTGGGGCGTCTTTAGCCAGTCGATGAAGCGTGTCGCCCTGTTCGAGTACAACGAGCGGAAACAGGCCGACAAGAAGGCCGGCGAGTTGTCGGTCTCGTCGAAGACCCCGCACTTCGTGCAGGTGGTCAAAGAAGTAATCCAGGAATAGTCACGGCCGCCATCGGGCGGGGCATGACTGGCGGAGATCGCGCGCTGCTGCGCCGCAGACATGAAGAGTACCGTCGCTCGGGCGCGTGACCGAGTCGAGTTGCCTCTTAGCTTGACGCGCGCTTTCAGCGTGCCGACAATCGCTACACCGGCGTGCGCGGGGCGATTTCGCGCCGGCTTCTAGGTCGCCGACGGCCCCTGTGCAGGGCGAGGCCGTCGTCGTGGCGAACGACACGGCGCACCTTTCGGCCCCGCACCTTTGATTCCCGCCTCGACGGCGCATAGTAGAGTTCCATGGAATTTCTTCCCGGCCACACGGTGGGTATCGATCTCGGCACCACCTTCTCGACCATCGCGCATTTGAACCCCGAGGGGGTACCCGTCCCGCTGGCCAACGACGATGGCGACGTGGAAACCCCCAGTCTCGTCCTGCTGGCCGAGACGGGGCACGTCATCGTAGGCCCCAGTCGCATGCGGGCCGCGATGGAAGACCCCGACCATGTCGTCGAACGCGTCAAGCGCGAGATGGGCAATGTCGAGTACAAGCGCACCTTCGACGGCCGCGAGATCACGCCCGAGTTCCTCTCGGCGCTGATTCTCAAGAAGCTCAAGCAGGACGCCAGCGCCAAGATCGGCGAAGTCTCGAACGCCGTCATCACGGTGCCCTACTACTTCAACGACTCGCGGCGCAAGGCGACGCAAGACGCGGGTCGCATCGCGGGCATGAACGTGATCGACATCATCAACGAGCCCACCGCGGCCACGCTGGCCTATGCCTGGCATCGCGGAGAGCTCGGCGCCTCGAGTGTCAAGTTCGACAAGCCGCGGATGGCTTTGGTCTACGATCTCGGCGGGGGCACGTTCGACGTCACGCTCGTGCGTTACACGCCCACGCATTTCCAGGTGCTGGCGACCGACGGCGACGTCCACCTCGGCGGCATCGACTGGAACGACCGCCTGCTCGACTTCGTGGCCGAGGAGTTCAAGACCCGCTACGGTTCGGATCCGCGCGAGTCGAAGCGCACCGTGCAGGTGTTGCGCAACGACTGCGATCTCGCCAAGATCGCCCTGTCAGCCCATGCCGAGACCACGATCAATTGCCGGCACGAAGGCAAGACCATCACGGTCCGGATCTCTCGCCGCCAGTTCGAAGACATGACGGCCGATCTGCTGCAGCGCACCATCGACACGCTGATGCTCGTGCTCGAGCAGGGCCAGGCCACGCCGGCCGATCTCGACGCGATCGTGCTCGTGGGGGGCTCGACGCTCATGCCGCTGGTGTCCGAACGGATCGAAGCAGTCACGGGCGTCAAACCCTACCGCGATCTGTCCCCCTTTACCGCCGTGGCCCAGGGCGCGGCGATTCATGCCGCGATCCTCGAAGCCAAGTTTCGCGGCGGCCAGAGCGATATTGCCGAAAAAGTGCGCAAGCACCTAGCCGCCATCAAGCAGGACGAGGTGAATTCGCACGGGCTGGGGGTGGCGGCCCGACATCCGCGGACGGGCCAGCTCGTCAACCATGTGATGATCCCCCGCAATACCAAGCTGCCGGTCGAGGTCAGCCAGACGTTTCTCACGAACCAGGACCACCAGCAGCGCGTGAGCGTCAAGGTGATGGAAGGGGATGCCCCCGACCCGGCTGCCTGCTCGTTGATCGGCAATTGCCGCATCACCGACCTGCCGGCCAACCTGCCGAAGGGTTCGCCCATCGAAGTGACCTACTCCTTCGATCAGGCCGGACGCATTCGCGTGCGGGCCCGCGACAAGACCGGGGGGCGCGAGGCCGCTATCGATATCGAACGCCGCGGCGGGCTCGACGATCAACAGATCGATGGCTTCACCAAGCTGGCCAGTGAATACAAAGTCGAATAGGGAACTCGAGGTCGATAGTCACTCCCCATGAACAAGCCGCTGGACGTCTATCGCGATTGGCTGGGCATCACCGAGACCGCGCGCCCGCTGAGCTACTATCAGATTCTGCGGTTGAGGCAGTTCGAGGACGATCCCGCCAAGATCGGCACGCACTATCGCAAGATGAACGCGCACGTGCGCAAGTTCGCGGCGGGCGATTTTGCCAAGCAATCGCAGGATCTGCTCAACGAGCTGGCCAAGGCCATGCTCTGCCTGACGGATGCCCATCGCAAGGCGGAGTACGATGCCTCGCTCGGCCGTAAGGATGCCACGCCCGGCAAGCGCCGCTCGATGGAAGAGCTGCTGCTGTTACGCAAGGTGGTCGATCAGGAACAGCTTGCCAAGGCCCGCCGTTATGCGCAGGCCGTCGGTGTCGACATGCACGACGCGCTCGTGCAGCAAAAGCTGGCCACGGCCGACGTCGCCATGCAGATCTTCGCCGAGTCGCAGGGGTTGCCCTACCTCGACCTGTCGGACATCGAGT
This sequence comes from Pirellulales bacterium, assembly GCA_019636335.1. NCBI lineage: Bacteria > Pseudomonadati > Planctomycetota > Planctomycetia > Pirellulales > Pirellulales bacterium. The sequence goes on along the minus strand of JAHBXR010000002.1, from coordinate 229,031 downwards.
GCGACACCTTCCTGCTACCCAAGGTGCCCGCCGTGCTGGCGCGGCAACACTCGTGCGTGCCGGTGATGATCGACGACGACCAGTTACTGGTGGCCTCGCCCCACCCGCTCAAGCCCGAGGTCGAAGACGAGTTGCGTCTGCGCGTCGGCATGCCGGTCCGCTCCGTGCTCTGCACGCCCGCCGGGGTCAACAACATCATCGCGCAACACTATACGAAGGAGGCCGCGGCCGCCGAGATGGCCGCCGGCGGAGCGCCGGCTGCCGGTCGCAAGGCCACGAATACGTCGGCAGTGACCGCCGCCGCGGCCGGTCCCCTGACCGCCGAGCAGAAGAAAGAGTTCAAGAAGCGGCGGCTGATGACGACGCTGATGGCCTTCAACTTCGGCTTCATGGCCATGATCTTCTGGCAACAACTGCTGAAGGGATTGTTCTTCAATCCGTTGCCGTCCCCCTTCCTGACGGTCACGTTGCCCCTGGCTATTGGCGTAGGATTGGTGGCCGCCGGCGCCGGCTTCGCCTACGCGACCGTCAAGGGCTAACAGCTTGATCTCGTTGCCGACTACGACGGGGTGTCCGGCCCTTTCTCCGGCGAGTTGAACAGCGTCGTCTGATCGAGACCGCTCGTCGTGGCGTTCGTTTCCTTGGCGGCCGGGGAGCTATCCATGGTCGCTTCGAAGGCGCTGTTGCGCACGGTGGCGGCGTTCGGCGCCGTGCGTGTCGCCGGCCGTTGTTGGCCAAGCTGGCCTCGCTCGTAGCGGCTCCACCACGCCTCGGCATCGTCGAGCGTCCATTTGGCCGTCACACGATCGAGCATGGCCGCCAGGTCCCGCGCCGTCTGCGGGCGCTTGGCGCGATTCTTTTCGAGGCAGGCCAACAGCGCGTGCTCCAACTCGGGGGACACGGCCGCGCCGAGACGTCGCGAGGGGGCCTCGGGAATCGCCGTGATGTGCTGCTGGCACAGCTCGGCCAGCGTGCGTGCGTGGAAGGCGGTCTCGCCCGTCAGCAGGAAGTACCCCACCGCACCGACGGCGTAGAGATCGCTGCGCGGATCGACCAGCTCGGGTGTTTGAATCGCCTCGGGCGACATGTAGAGGGGGGTGCCCGACATGTCGCTCCCCACTTCCTTCTTGTCGTCGATCGCCTTGACGAGCCCGAAGTCGAGGACCTTGACGACGTCAGGCTCACCGCCGCGGCGATTGAGCATGATATTCGCCGGCTTGATGTCGCGATGCACCAAGCCTTGCGAATGCGCCTCGTAGAGCGAGGCACAGATCTGCCGCAGGATACTGACGACGCGTCCCTCGGGCTGGGGGCCGTCGCGATCGACGAGTGTTTGCAGGTCGATCCCGTCGAGATACTCCATCGCGTAGTAGAACACCCCCTCGGGCGTGCGACCGTAATCGAAGATCGCCACGGTGTGCGGGTTGTTCAGATTGCAGGTGATCTGCACCTCGCGCTCGAAGCGCGCGATCGTCGCGTCGTTCACACGGTCGACGTCGAGCATCTTGATCGCCGTGGGGCGTCGTAGCATGGCGTGTTGCCCCTTGTAGACGACGCCCATCGCGCCGGCGCCGATCTTGTCCTGCAACCGGTACTGGCCGAGTTGCTTGGCTTCGATCGTGGCCTTCTGTGCCTGACGTTGCAGCCGCGCCACCACCAGCGTAAAGACGAAGATCGCCACGGCGCTGATGCCCAGCAGCGCGTAGATCGAGAAAAAGCTCCACTTGAGAATCGTCAACGGGCGATAGGCCTCGCCGATATCGATTTCGGTAATGATGCCCATCTGATACTTGGGCAGCCAGGTCCAGGCGCCGACCGAGGGCGCCCCGCGATAATCGCGGTAGCCCGCCATATTGACGCCGGTGGTTCCGCTGACGGCCGCCGCGGCGATCTCGGTCAACGGCAATTCGTGGCGGCGCACGTGGGGGCGGAACCCTTCGACCATGTTCCCGCCGGGATCGCGCACTTGGACGGTCAGGATCGACGCGGCGCCTTCCTGGTCGGGCAGGATCCCCAGCAGGATCAAGGCATCATCGAAACGGCTGTTCGAGACCAGCAAGCCCTCTTTGCTGATGGCGTAGGTCTCACCCGTCTCACCGATCTGGCCGAGTTGAAGAATATCGGTGAATTCGTCCTCCGGTCGGATGCGCAGGGCAAGTACCGCGACCACTTGTAGATTCTCGTCGCGCACCGGAGCACAGACGAACATTGTAGGCACGCTGCTCCGCAGCCGACCGCGTGCATCCTTGACCATGCTGACGCTGGCGAAGGGAGTGGAGACGGTGGGCGTCCCCTCGAGCGTTCGATCGAGAAAGCTCTCGTACTCCGGTACGACCTGCCCGATCAAGTCCCGCGCCGTGGCGGCAATCACGCGGTGGTGCTTGTCGACGACCACAAAACCGGTGAAGTCGTGCGAGGACATGCCCGCTTCGAGTTCTTTCGACAAGCGGGCATACAACTCGGACAGACTGGCGTCACTACGCTGCGCGGGATCGATCCCCGCGGCGGCGAGCGAATCGGGCTGCGCTGCCAGGAGCTGTGCGATGGTCTGCCGGACGGCTGGGCTGTTCGCCATCGAGACCGCGCTCGATTCCTGGACCTTCAACCACTTCTCGAGCATCGAGCGCTCGACCGTGAGCAACGTCTGTAATTGCGAACGGAGCGTCTGCTCCATCGTGTCATGAATCGAGAGGTTGATCGCATAACCCAGCGTCGCCAGCACGACGACCGCGATGATGGGCCAGACCCAGAGTTGCTTTTTCAGCAGCAGGCGCGTGCGCGAAATGGTCCGTCCCAGCGAGGTCTGGCCAAACGTCATGTGCGCCTGGACCCCCTCCTGGTCGCGCGACCGCCGCCACAAGGCATTCAGCCAGTTCCGCATATCTTTGTCGTCGAGAGATTAGGTGAGAGGGGGAGCCCGGGATGCCCGCGTCTTGCAAGCTCGATGCTAGTTACCGCCAAATGGCGTCCGCAAGCGACGAGCGTTCTCGATCACCATGCGCCACTCCGGCCAGTGCAGATCCATCAAGCCTACTATTTATTTCGAGAAACACACGGCGAGGAGACCGCCCGCAGAACGCATCCCCATACAGGACAATGACTTTTGGCTCACGACCAGCGTGGCCGAGTCTGTTTTTCTGAAATTGCTCGAATGGTTGTCGATTGGGCGGGAGATCGTTCGACCAATTCATGCCCACCGAGGTACAGGTCCTGAATCTCTCGCAAGGAGTCTCGCCATGAAGATCGCCACATTGCTCTTGGGTCTGTTGGGAGCCAGCTTCGCTCTGCCTGCCCTTGCCGACGACCATCAGCATCCCGCCCCCGCCGCGGCCACGAACGCGGGCTTCGAGAAGCTGAAGACGTTGGTCGGCACCTGGGTCGTCGCCGATGAAGAGGGCCACCCCACCGACCAGGTCGTTTCGGTGATTCGTCTCACCGCCGGCGGCAGCGCCCTTCACGAAACGCTATTTCCGGGCCAGGACCAGGAGATGATCTCGGTCTACACGGTCGACGGCTCGGACATTGTCATGACGCACTACTGCGTGCTGGGAAATCAGCCGCAGATGAAAGCCCGCGCCAAGACGCCGAGCGACACGCTCAATTTCGAGTTCGTGGGGGGCACGAATCTCGATCCGCAGAAAGATATGCACATGCATGCGGCGGTGCTCAAGTTCGTCGACAACGATCACTTCGAGGTCGAAGGCATCGGCTGGCAGAATGGCAAGCCCACCGAAGAAATGTGCGGTGGCATGAAACTGGTGCGCAAGAAGTAGCACGGCAGCCGGTGACACGAGGCGGGCTGATTCTCCCACACGGGAGTCAGCCCGCCTGCCCCACTGACCACTCTACACCCTGCCCCACCGCTACAAGTTCCGCAAGCGAGAGAGTTCGCCAAGCGTGTATGAAGCCGTGCCCGGAATGCGCCGAAGAGAGCCAACAGACTCCCTCTGCTCCGCGACGTGCGGTCCCGGCCGGTCCTCTCTCTCTGCCGTCAGACGTTTACACGCTTCGTGCGGAAAGCGACCATGTTTTCTCATCGCCGTGGAACCTGGTGGAAAGGTTGGTTCACGGTGGTCTTCTTGCTTTTGTTCGCACCGGCCGGGCAGGTTCTTGCGCGCGCCGATGATCTCGCGATCCAAGCGACAGAATATGTCGGCGAACAGGAGATCTACCAAACGTCGCCGAGCTTCCTCGACGGGCTGCAAGATTTTCCGCGCATCTGGCACGTTGATCCTTACGGCACGGTCCGTTTGCGGGGACGCGTCGACACCGATTTCCTGTGGACCAGCCAGAGCGCCGCGAACGAGGCCACCTTCGGCGATTTGGGCGACACCGTAGGTCTGCGGCGTGCGCGGATCGGCGCGGAGGGAGCCTGGGGGACTTCCGGGCGATACATTGCCGAGATCGATCTGGCCCCGGGCGTAGTCGTGCCGCGCGACATCTTCGCAGGGTTCGGCGAGAGGCAAGCATTCGGCGAAGGACGCGTCGGACACTTTCGCGAACCCTTCAGTCTCGAAGGCGCCACGAGCGCGAACTTTTTTGCCTTCATGGAGCGCTCGCCCATCAACTTGCTCGACCCGGCGCGCAATTGGGGCCTGGGACTATTTCGCACCGACGTGGGCGAGTCGGCCACGCTCGCACTCGGCGCGTTTCATGCCGGCACCGATGCCGGTGACTTCGAAGGGGGCGACGGCAGCACCGTGGGTTTCACCGGTCGACTGACGGGCGCGTTCTTCCGCGACGATGCCTGCGCACGCTACTTGCTCGTCGGCGTCTCACTCTCGGAGCGTCTTCCCGAGCAGGGGGTCATCGTCATCAATCAGCAGCCTCGCAATCCGCTGCTCGAGCTAGGCGATTCCTCGTCGCCCCCCTTCGTGCCCGTGATCGAGATTCCCGCTTCGTTTCAACAACTGATGAACGTGCAGGCCCTGTGGGCCGAGGGCCCCTATTGGATTCAGAGCGAGTGGTACGGCAGCCTCATCGCTCAAACCGGCGCCGCCGACGTTTTTTTCCACGGCAGCTACGTGGCATGCGGCTGGTTTGTCACGGGGGAGCATCGCGACTACGACGGCGCGAATGCCGTGCCCGGTGCGATCCGCGTCGCGCGTCCCGTGCTACGAGGACCAGCGTCGCGAGAAAAGTCGCGCGGCGGGGGCGCGTGGGAGTTGGCCGCGCGCTTTGGTTACCTCGACTTCTTCGACCCCGACACACCTCGCGGCCCGAACGGGCAACTCCTGGGCATCGGTCTGCCGACCGCCACCTTTGGGGTGAACTGGTATCTCACCGATCGCATGCGTCTGCTCTTCAACTACACCTACCAAGCGCCCGACGAACCGAACACCGGTTCGAGCGCCAGCAGCATCTATGGCATGCGTCTGAACGTTCATTGGTAACGTGGAAAGGCCTGCCGTTCGGACGGACGCGTTTCGACAGCCAGACACCGCGCTCGCCTTCGAAAAGGGGAGAGTCCCTCGTGCCCTTGGCCTGCCCAAGATTTGGGGGATGGGCAGAGGCCTGAGTGGGACAAACTCTCGACACCGCCGGTAGGCGCTATTAACCTACCGCGACACGGTCACACGGCGACCACGGCCGGACGAGACCTCACTTTGCCCACGTGGTGTACGCCGGCGCGATCGGCCGGCGTGGGGTGGCACTTGAATCACACATGGCAATCGCCGCTGGACGAGGCGCAAGCACTCTACGATCGCGGATTGTACGTGCAGGCTTGGCGATGTGGTCTGGCTCTCGGTCCGCTCAACGAGTGGCCGGGCACGGCAGGTCGTATTCTCGCTGGGCGTGTGGCACATAACCTGGGTGCCATGCGGCTGGGAGCCTGGCTTCACTTCACCGCGTGGCGGGCTGATCCGAACAACGTTGAAGCAAGACTCTTCTACACGCACACGCTGCGCGAACGGCGCGGCACGTTCACCGCGTGGCAGTTCACGCTTCGACCGTTTGATCGTGAGGGGGCCGCCCCGCGCACGCTGGCCTTCTGGCACGCCTGCGAGGCGGCGCTGGCCGCCGACCGACGAGATTTCGAGGCCGCCCATGCGTTCTACGCGCAGGCCAAGGAGCTGGCCAGCGAGGAACCTTGGATCGGCGTCGACTATGCCTGGATCTTGCGCTGCGAAGACCGTCTGCCCGAGGCGCTGGTCAGCATCGAAGCGCTCGTCGAGCGACACCCCTTTTACCGTCCGGCAATCTCCTACGCCGCCGAGCTGTTGCAGGCCAGCGGACGCGATTTCGAGGCGCGCGCGCTGCTGGAGGACAAGATTCCGCGGCTCGAAAGCGTGCAGCTCTCGTTGCAGTTGATCGACCTGCTGACCGAGTTGGACGATTACGATTCGGCCTCGCTCCATCTCGAGCGGCTCTTCGACGAGCATCCGATACTCGAGTCGAGCTTGTACCAAAGCCTCACTTGCCGGCGCAGCGACATTGCCTGCGCGCTCGGCGACATCGCACGTGCCGCGCGGTACGCCCGGCAAGCGCAATGGCCGTTTCATCGCTATGTCGCCGACCAACTCGAGCAGCCGCAAGAGGGCAAACGCCGTGTGTCGCTGCCGGTCGGCTTCGTGCAGCAGCATCACGTCACCTGCGCACCGGCAACCCTGGCGGCACTGTGCGAATTCTGGTCGCGTCCGGCCAGCCACTTGGAAATCGCCGAAGAGATCTGCTACGACGGCACGCCCCCGCATCGCGAGCGCGAATGGTGCCGAAAGAATGGTTTTCACGCCCGCGAATTCACTGTCACCTGGGATGCCGCGGTCGCGCTGATCGACCGGGGAATTCCGTTTTCGTTGACAACCATCGAACCCGCGCGTGGGCACCTGCAGGCGATTATCGGCTATGACAGCCGGCGCCGCACGCTGCTGATTCGCGATCCGTCGTTCCGGCACTTCACCGAGCTGCTGGGAGACGAGGGACTCCAGTATTATCGGTCGACCGGACCGCGCGGCATGGTAATGGTGCCCGAGGATCGGATCGATCTACTCTCCGGGCTGCTGCTGCCCGACGCGGAGCTTTACGATCAGCTCAGCGTGCTACAGACCGCCACGGAACGCCACGATCGAAACGAGGCACAGGCGGTTTATGAAGCCATGGTGGCCGCCGCGCCGCAGCACTTATTGACGCTCACGGCACGCCGGCTGTTGGCCTACTACGATGGCGATGCGACCGCGCAGATGTCCTGTGCCGATGCCTTGCTCGAGATGTTTCCCGACGACGCGATGAGCGAGCTTGCGAAATTGAACTCCTTGCGTCTATTGGCGCGACGCGAAGAGCGCGTCGCGCGTTTATGCGCGCTTGGCGACCGCGTGCGCGGAGAACCCGTCTTCCGGCAAATGCTGGTCGAGGAACTGCAGATCGACGCGCGACAGCGCGAGTTCATCCGCCGGACGCTGCGCCGGATCATTCGTGCGCGGCCGGCCGATCCGCAGGGATTTCTGCTCTTGGCGGTGCGGCATTGGGAGGAACGCAAGTTCGATGAGGCCCTCCCGCTGTATCGCGTCGCCGCCTGCCTCAACCTGCGCGATGAACGCATGGCGCACCATTATTTCCAGGCTTGCCGCCACCTGGGCCGGACAGACGAGGGACTGGCCTTTTTACGCTCGCGCGTCAGGCAACTGGGAACCGCCTCCAGCCTGCCAGCCCACACGCTGGTGGGCGCGTTGCTCGATGTCCACCGCGTTCCCGAGGCACTGGCCACCTTCGACGAAGCGCTGACGCTGCGCCCACACGACGGCAATTTGAAGCTCTATGCCGCCACAACACTGGCTCGTGTCGGGCAAAGCGCGCGGGGGGCAGAACTGCTTCAGTCGGCCGTGGGTCAGACGCGACGGATCGATTGGCTGCGCGCCGCGGCCCAGATCGCCCACGGCCAGGGAGACTTGCACCAGGCATTGGCACATTGGCGCGATGTGGTCGCCAGCGACCCGCTGGCCGTCGACGCGCAGAATCAGGTCGCGCTGCTGCTCGAGCTGCTCGAAGGCCGACGCGCGGCACTTGCGTATCTGGCCGAGCGAGCCGACCAGTTTCCCCATCACTACGGCTTGCGTCAGCTCCAGTTCATTTGGCTCAAGGATTCTCCCCACGAGCCGCGCGAAAGAGTCCTCCGACAGCTCATCGAGATCGATCCTCAAGATGCCTGGTCGCACCGCGAGATGGTCGCCTGGCTCTCGTCCGAGAATCGCTTCGACGAGGCGCTCGTCGAACTCGACCTGGCCGATGAGCTAGAACCGAACTCACCGTTCGCCGCGAACATGCGGGGCTTTCTGGCGCTGCGCATGCAAGGAACCGCTGAGGCCCGCCAGCACTACCGCCGTGCCATTCAGCTTTCGATCGAAAACACGTTCGCCATTCACGAACTCGTACGCGCGTGCGACACCCAGGAGTCTCGCCTTGAAGAGCTGCGTTTCGTGCAAGCCGAACTCGAACGGCAAGTCGGCTTTGGCGATGCCCTGCTCACGTTTCGCAACGTCGCCCAGGGGACCTACTCGCCCGAGGAGCTGTTGGGGCTGCTTCAGCGAGCGCTCGAAGCACGACCCGATTTGTGGCATGCCTGGATTGCCGTCGTACAGCAGCACCTGGCATTGCGGCAACTCGATCAGGCGCTCGACCTCGCCCAGCGTGCCTGCGAGCAATTCCCGCTGACGCCCGATGTCTGGAGCGAGCTGGCTACCGTGCATCACGCGCGAGGCGATCAAGCCGCCCGGGTGGCCGCACTACATCGCGCCCTCGAAATCAAGCCCAGCGAAAGCAATGCGGCGCGACAACTGGCCATGGCCCACGTCGACGCTGGCGATGTCGAAACCGCGCGGCAAGTGATGGAGCGGATCCTGCAGCGAGACGCACTCTGCGCCGAGAATCATGCGCTGCTCGCCTATCTCGACTGGTTGCGCGGCGAGCGCGGCGCGGTCCTCGACACGCTCGAACACACGATCCGCATCAATCCCGATTACCACTGGGCGTGGGAAAACCTGCAGCAATGGGGAATGGCCGCCGGCCAACCACAGCGTGCGATCGATCTGGCGCGCACTTTGACCCAGGAACGGCCGGGCAACTCTCGCACCTGGCTTACGCTCGCTTCGCTATTGCGCGGCGGTGGGCCCGCAACCTCGGCCGAGCGTCTGGCTGCCATCGAGAGTGCCATCGCCTGCGATCCTTGGAACTGGGACGCCTACGATCTCCAGGCCGAGTTGCTGACGATCGAAGGCCGCTTCGAAGAGGCCGAACAAGCCTGTACGCCATCCACGATGCACGGCCGCTTGCCCCTCTCGTTGCGCGGTCGCCGGGCCTGGATTCTCGCTTCCGCTGGCGACCTGCACCGGGCGATCGACGAGATGACCGACGTGCTCGCCGACGATCCCAACTATCAATGGGGCTGGCTGCAGATTCTCGACTGGCACCGACTCGAAAAGAATCTGCCAGATTACCGCGCGGCGGCCATTCGACTGACGCAAATCGCGCCCGATCTGGCCCTGGGCTGGGGATACCTGGGCGATGCGCAGCTTCAATACGGAGAGCGGATCGATGCTATCGCCAGCCTATCGCGTGCTCTCCAGATCTCCCCCGAATATCAATTCGCCGCGCAGACGCTGTTCGATCTCTACCTGGCGATGCACCGGTACGAAGACGCCGAGGCGCTTCTCGAGCGGACGCGCCCTTATTCCCCCGAACCGGCTCAGCACCTGCTTGGCCACGTGAGAATCGCCCTGGAAAAACGCGACGAGGAAGAAGCCCGGCGGCGGCTTGCCTACCTCTGCCAGTCGCCATCCGACGATCGCGCCTGGTTGGCGCGGGCCCGGACGGAATTCGAGCAGCGTGGCTGGGGACGGCTATTTCGTCAGACGGTCGAATGGTCGCTCAAGCAGGCCGCGCCCCACCCCACGCTACTCTCGACCTGGATCGAAGACGCCGCGTCACAAGCTCGCTGGGGCGCGTGCCAGCGCAGGCTCAAGGATCTCGCAGGGAACGAGGCGGCGTGGCGGGCAACATTCGCTACGCTACTCGAGACGGCCGGACAGCAGCGTCAAGCAGGGCTGGTGCGCAAATTGCTCCGCAAGAATCGCGACCGTATCTGGCACGACAACACACTCTGGGCCGACGCGGGCATCGCGCTCTGGCGCTGCGGACGTTTCCACGACCTTAACAAGTGGTACACGAACTGGCGCGGTCGAAAAGATCTCCAACCCTGGATGCTCCAGGCCCTGGCTTACAGTCTGCGGTACACGTCGACGCGAGCCTCGGGCGCCGAGATCAATACCCTGGCGCTCGAACTTCCCCCCGATCATTCGACGCCCATCCACCGCCTGTGGTTGGCCACCGATGCCTTGTTGGTGGGAGACTGGCAACGTGCCCGGTCGCTGCGCATCGGGATCCACGCCGAAGGACTCGGAGAGTTTGCCCAACTCATGCTCCGTGTCGTCGATGCCGCAATTGGCGTCGAGTCGGGCACGAGTGCGTCGCCGTATGGTCTTTCGTTCGCTCAAGCTCAGGCTCTCCTCCGGGCCTCGCTTGGCGACCACGGCGCCTCGCTGGCCAGCGATCACGTCTTCCGCGACTTCTACCGGCGCTATCGCCGTCGCGCGGCGTACCGCTTGGGTGGCCCCCTCGACTGGCTAATCACATTTATTTCGCCCCTCTGCTATCGCCCGATGACTTGGTAGCAACCGCTTGCGTCAGGGGCATCTTCTCCAACTTGCGCTGGGTAACGCCGCGCCAGGTGCGACCGCTTACCCAGCTTGCCATTCGTGGCGAAGTCTGACGGCTGCGTCGATTCTGCTGGGGGACACGTTCCCTGTCGGCCGATAGATGACGAAGGACGACCCGGCACCGTTGCGCCGGGTTGTGTGGCACGCGCGCCGCACCGACTCGACACCCCAGGCCGGTCGAAGACGATGAGCATTTGCCGAACGATCCGCTTCCGCCTCGTCGCGTGGCACTCGGTGCTGCGACGACTACCAACGCTCACCCTGGCCCTGGCGCTCGCCGGAGGCACGCTCGAGTGCGCGGTTCGCGCCGCGGGGACTCCCGAATTGCGTCCCACGCAGGTGATCGAGACGCCCGTCGAAGGGACGCGCCGAGATAAGGTACCGGTCGTCAACGCCGTGGCCCTGAGTCCCGATGGCGCCACTCTGGCCACCGCGGGAGACGATCATCTGATTCGTCTTTGGAATGCCGCCGATGGCACGCTCAAGCAAACGCTGCGCGGCCACTCCGACTGGGTGCAACGCGTTGCCTTCAGCCCCGGCGGCGACTTGCTCGCCTCGGCCGGCAACGACCGCCGCATCCATCTCTGGAATGCCGAGACCGGGCAGCTCATCAAAACGCTCTCTCGACATCCGGCGGCGATCTATTCGCTGACCTTCTCGCCCGACGGCACGAAGCTGGCCACGGCCGGTTTCGAGAAGGTTGTACGGCTGTACGACGTCGATCGCGGCCTCGTGCTGCACGAACTGACGTGCTCGTGCGCGGACAATCGTTCGCTGGTCTTCTCGCCCGATGGCGAGCAACTGCTGGTCGGTGGCCGCGGTGGCTGCATCTCGTTCTGGACGCTGACCGATGGTTCGCTCGATCGCAGCCTGACACTGCAGACACAGCGCATTCGCGGCCTGGCCTTCTCACCCGATGCGACGCGGATCGCCGTGGCGGGCGAAGGCATCGAGATCGACATTCTCGACGCCGCGACGGGCGAAAAAGTACTCACTCTGCCGGGCCGGCCCGGCAAAACGCTGGCCATGGCGTTCTGCGGCAACGACACGCTGGCCACGGCCGGCAGCGACGACCAGATCCACCTGTGGGATCTGACGTCGGGACAAGAGAGCGCCCGGGGCATGGGGCACACCGGCTCGGTCGCCGCACTGTCGTGCGACGCCGTGGGCGGACGACTCGTCTCGGGCAGCTTCGACACGACGATCTGCGTGTGGACCCTGCCCGACCGATCGGTCCGGGCGATGCTCGAACGCCCCGAGCCGCGTTACTCGCCGCGCTGACACGTGGCGCCGCTGGCCGGGCACCAACGGCAACGCCGTTGGTCGCGGCAGTGCGACTAACGGGTAGACGACCAGACTTGCAACGGATGACAAGAGACGACGAGCTCGCGACGCCAGTCCGCTGACGACGCGACGAACAGGCTTCCCACTCGACACGGAGATAGTTACGTGGGCCGTATCCGCACATCCCTCTCGCGCTTGAGCTCGCGCCTGTTTGGTCGTAACAACCCTCACCCGGGCCAGGCCCATGCCGAACGCTGGCACCGCTGCACGCTCGACGTGCTCGAAGAACGCCGCCTGCTGGCGAGCGACATCTACATTGGATCGGTCTACTACGAAGGGGCCGAAGGTGACGACGCCACCGGCGACAAGTTCTACATCACCTTCCAAGGGGGCGCGCCCGGCACGCAACTCGACCGCATCGTGATCGATGGCGACAAGGAAGGGAACGGCCTCACCAACGGCGACACATTCTTTGATACCGCGCCCGGCGGACTGGGAGCGTTCGGATCGTTCCCCTTCACCCAGGTGCAGGCCAACGGCTTCACGATCACCAACATCAGCGTAACGGATGGTGGTACGCAACTGGTTCTCGACTTCTCCGGCTTTGACGCCGGCGAGTTACTGATCTTTTCGATCGACGTCGACGAGCAAGGGTTCCTGCAGCCGAACTCGATCGCCGAAGGTCGCGAGTTCGAAGGAGCGTCGTTCCAAGCGTTCTTCACGGCGCCGCACTACTTCGACATCAACGGCAAGGATCTCTATCTCGACGAGTATGACGATAAGCTGGCTCAAGCATCGGCCGCCGGGCTCGGTTTGAACCTGCCGCCAGACAACTACATTCCGCCCGCCACGAACGACCTGAAGGATTTCACCGCCGGCGCGATCTTCAAGCTCACGCAAACGCCGCTGCCGATCACGATCTCCGGCAAAGTGTTTGAAGACATGAACCTGAACAACAGCCAGGAAGGGGGCGATCCTGGCATCGCCGGCGTGAACCTGACGCTGTATCAGAAGGTCGGCAACGATTTCATCAGCACGAACAAGAGCGTCACGACCGACGCCAACGGCTACTACAAGTTCGAAGGCGTGCTCCCCGGCGAGTACGAGGTTCGCGAGACACAGCCAAACGGTTACTTCAGCGTCGGCGCCAAGGCCGGTAATGTCGCCGGCTCGCCGCGCGGCAGCGTCAAGAACAACGACGCCATCACCGGCATCGTCGTCAACGGCGGCGAGGACAGCGTCCACAACGACTTCGCCGAGGCATGTCCCGCCTCGCTGAGCGGACACGTCTACCACGATCGCGACAACGACGGCGTCCGCGACCTGGGCGAAGAAGCCATTGCCGGCGTGTCGATCGAAGTACAGTTCCTGCCCAATGGCGGGCCAGCCCCGGCGCCGATCGTCGTCGTCACCGACGCCAACGGCTTCTGGGAAGTGACGGGCCTGGCGCCGGGCAGCTACAAGGTCACCGAGTTGCACCCCACCGGTTGGCTCGATGGCCTCGACTCCGCGGGCAATGCCGGCGGCACCGCGCAGAACCCCGGCGATTCGATGACCGGCATCTTCCTGGGGAGCGCTCAGGCCGGCATCAACTACGACTTCGGCGAGTTGAAGCCGGGCAGCATCCACGGCCGCGTCTATGTCTCGGACGATCCGAACTTCATCTATCACCCCGGCGATCCGGTGATTGCCGGCGTTACGATCTGGCTCCTCGACGCCGCGGGCAACCGCCTCAAGAGCACCCTGACCGACGCCAACGGCGAGTACCACTTCACCGACCTGGCGCTGGGCACGTACGGCGTCGAAGAGGTGCAGCCGGCCGGCTACTACGATCACGGCGACGTGCTCGGCACGCTGGGAGGCGTCATTCCGAAGAACGACTTCTTCGGCGGCATCGTCATCACCTCCGGCGCGCACGGCTTCGAGTACAACTTCAGCGAGCAGCTCCCGGCCAGCATCAAGGGGCGCGTCTATCAAACGCTCGACGGCGATTGCGACTATCAGCCGACCGATCCCCCCTTGGCCGGCGTGGTGATCTACCTGCTCGATTCGCAGGGGAACCGCATCGGCCAGACTGTGACCGATGCCAACGGCGAGTACCAGTTCACGAATCTCGTGCCCGGCACGTACGGCATCGAAGAGATCCAGCCCAATGGCTTCTTCGACGGCGGCGAAAAAGCCGGCTCCGTCGGGGGCAACGTCACCAACGACAAGATCACGAACATCGTGCTCGGCTCCGGCGTCAACGCCGTCGAGTACAACTTCTGCGAGATCCCACCGGCCAGCCTGTCGGGCAAGGTCTACGTCGACCACAACAACAACGGGCAAATCAACTCGGGCGAGCCAGGCATCGCCGGCGTCACGCTCCACCTGCTCGACAGCAACGGGAACCCGACCGGGCTGACCACGGTCACCGACGCCTCGGGCAACTACTCGTTCCAGAATCTGCAACCCGGGACGTACAGCGTCGTCGAGGTCCATCCCACGGGCTACATCGACGGTCTCGACACCCCGGGCTCGCACGGCGGCTCGGCACAGAACCCCGGCGATCGCATCAACGGCATCACGCTCTTGGGTGGCGCCAACGCGGTGAACTACAACTTCGGCGAGTTGCAATCGGCCAGCATTCGCGGGCGCGTCTATCTCACGCTCGACGGCGACTGCGACTACCAACCGACCGATCCGCCGTTGGCCGGCGTGATCATCTACCTGCTCGACACGTCGGGCAACCGCATCGCGCAAACGGTCACCGACGTCAACGGTGAGTATGTCTTCACGAACCTGTCGCCCGGCACCTACGGCATCGAAGAATCGCAGCCGGCCGGTTATCTCGACGGGGGCGAAAAGGCCGGCTCCGCCGGGGGCAACGTCACGAACGACAAGATCACGAACATCTTCCTCGGCTCCGGCGTCAACGCCGTCGAGTACAACTTCTGCGAAATCCCCCCCGCCAGCCTCCAGGGCACGGTCTATGTCGACCTGAACAACAACGGCGTCAAGGAAGCGAACGAGCCGGGCATCGCCGGCGTGACCGTGCAACTGCTCGACGCCAATCAGGCGCCGACCGGCAAGACCACCGTCACCGACGCATCGGGCAATTACGGCTTCTACGATCTCTATCCCGGTACCTACTCGGTCAACGAAGTTCACCCCGCGGGCTACTTCGACGGCATCGATACGCCGGGCTCGGTCGGGGGCGTGGCGCAGAACCCCGGCGACCGGATCACGCACATCGTGCTCGCGGCGGGCGTGGCGGCGGTCGACTACAACTTCGGCGAGTTGCTCGGCTCCGAAATCCGCGGTCGCGTCCATCTCACGCTCGATGGCGATTGCACCTATGAGCCCGGCGATCCCCCCGTGGCCGGAGTGACGATCTGGCTCTTGGATTCCCTGGGCAACCGCATCCGCAGCACCGTCACCGACGCGAACGGTGAATACGCTTTCACCGATTTGATGCCCGGCACGTACGGCGTGGAAGAGATTCAACCCACGCAATACCTCGACGGCGGGCAAGAGGTCGGCACGGCCGGCGGTGTGAATTCGTCGAACGATCGCATTACCGAAATCGTGCTCACCGGAGGCACGAAGGCCTTCGAGTACAACTTCTGCGAGATCCCGGCCGCGAAGATCTCGGGCTACGTCTTCGTCGATGGCAGCCCGCTCGAGCTGTCTCCCTCGCAGGCGAAGAACCTCTCGGCCGCCGGCGTCCTCAGCCTGGCCCAGGCTGAAGGATACAACTTCACGCGTGACGCCAGCGACAAGCCGATCGCCGGCGTGGTGCTGCGATTGGGCAATGCCTTCGGCGAACCGATCCTCGACGACCACGGCAACCCGATCACCACCGTCACCGACAAGAACGGCTACTATGAATTCGCCAACCTGCGTCCCGGCGTTTACACGGTGCTGCAAGACCATCCGACGAAGTACGTCGACGGTCTCGACAGCGCCGGTTCGACCGGGGGCTTCGCGGTGAACCAGGGCGATACGTCGGCGGCGAGCCTGCTGACCGTGCCGGCCAACAACGACGCCATCGCGCGGATCGCCGTGACGGCGGGCGTGGTGAGCGTCGAGAACAACTTCGCGGAGTTGGAAACGACCTCGACGCCCCTCTTCTTCCCGCCGCAAAATCCGCCCCCTTCGACCGTGCCGGGGCCGACGCAGTACGCCGGACCGCAGCAGCCGTTCCAAACGTACTCGCCGGTCCTCTCGCCCGACGTGGTGCGTCCGACCTACTTTGGCGGCGTCGGCTGGCGTTCGACGATCGGCAACACCTGGCACTTGAGCGTCATCAACGGTGGCCGGCCACGCGCCGATCAGTTTGCCACCGAGCTGCTGCAGCAGGTCAGCTCGCGCTTCAACGTACACGCCTGGACCGGACTGCCGCTCGACAACTCGCTGTGGCAATTGCACGAACGCGATGGCGCCCCGGTGGCGCAGTACATCTTCGGCACGGAACGGGGCATTCCGGTCGTGGGCGACTGGAACGGCGACGGACGCGACGAAGTGGGTGTCTATGTCGATGGCGAGTGGTTCCTCGATCTCGATGGCGACGGCCAGTGGGACGAGCACGACCTGTGGGCCAAGCTGGGTACCGCCTCCGATCAACCGGTCGTCGGCGACTGGGACGGCGACGGCAAGGACGACATCGGCATCTTTGGCTTCGCCTGGCCGGGCGATCTCGCGGCCCTGGTCCACGAACCCGGGCTGCCCGATCCCGAGAACCTACCGAGCGGTGCGCAAAAGAACGTTCCGCCCGACCCCGACAAGGCCACGCTGGGCAATCGCGCGATGAAGCGCACCATACACGGCAAGGTACGCGAGGATCTGATCGATCACGTCTTCCACTACGGCTCGGAAGGAGACGTCGCCGTCACCGGCGACTGGAATGGCGACGGCATCGCCACGATCGGCCTGTTCCGCTCCGGGACGTGGATTCTCGACGATAACGGCAACGGCCGCTGGGATCTCGACGATCGCGTCGTCGACTTCGGCGCGCCGGGCGATCGTCCGGTCGTGGGCGACTTCGACGGCGACGGCATCGACGAAGTGGGCGTCTATCGCCACGGCACGTGGATCATCGACACGAACCACAACCTGCAGCTCGACGACGAAGACGCCCGTTACGAGCTGGGTGGTCCGGGCGACATCCCCGTCGTCGGCGACTGGGATGGCGACGGCCGCGACGAGATCGGCGTGTACCAGCAAGGCAAGGTCGTGCGGCCCGAGACCTAAACCACGCGCGCGATCGCGGTCCGGGGCTTGCATCGCCACGCATGGGGCGAAAGGATAGAGTCTGCTTCGGCACCGGAACAGACTCTATGCTTGCCGCCGATCATCTGTTGGCCCTCGTCGCGGCGCTGACCCTGGTCAGCGTATCGATCGCGCTCGTCGCATGGCACGTGCGCTCGTGGCGATTGATACGCGCCGAGCTGCCGCGCGGCGCCGAGCGCGATTATCGTTGGCGGCAGTTCCGGCGGAGGATGCAGGCCAGCTCGCTCGTGGGAGTGCTGGGGGTGGCCATTTACTTGGGCTACCTGATTCCCTACCAGACGATGCCCCGGTTCTTTCTGGCCTTCTGGCTGATGGTCATCGCCTGCGTGCTGTGGTTGTCGGCGCTGGCCTGGATCGATGTGCTCGCGACGCGCACCTTTTTTGCCACGCGTCGCCACGCCATCGACATCGAGCGCGCCGCCTGGCAGGCCGAAGTCGAGCGATCCGAGCGCGCGCGGCAAAACGGTTCGAGCGTCTGAGCTTCTGGCGCGAAAGCGCGCCGCCGGCGCCCCGGCCGTTGCGTCCGCTACGACACCGGTCCTTTTTCGACTAGAATCGCCCCTGCCCCGCACCGTCCCGCCTTTGGAACAGACTATGGACCCGTTTCGTTTCTGCCTCGCCCTGCTGCCCTTGGGCGTTTACCTGGTGGTGCTGGGGGGGCTGCAGCTCTCGCGCCGACCGATCCTCGTCAGCGGCGGACGCGACCTGGCCGCGCTGGGGCTCGCCCTATCGGGCATCGCCATCATTGGGCCGATCGAGCTGTTTCTGCCGCGGGCCGCGGCGAACACGTTCGGCGTCTATGTGTGGCCCTTGGTGATGGCGTGCTACTTCCTGCTCGTGATTCTCGCGGTGCTGACGGCCCGCCCCCGACTCACGGCCTACAACGTGTCGCTCGACGAGTTGCGGCCCCTCTTGGGAGAAGTGGCGTTGGGACTCGACGCCGACGCACGCTGGGCCGGTGCGAGCTTGTCGCTGCCCCGCTTGGGAGTCGAGTTGCACATCGAGGAATTTTCGCCGATGCACAACGTCGCGTTGGTGGCGGCGAACGATCGCCAGCGCTACGACGGCTGGCATCGGCTGGAACGCGCCCTCCGTGCGCGCCTGGCACAGGTGCCCGTGGCGCGCGATCCGCGCGGGGTGTTGCTTCTCGCGCTGGGGCTGCTGCTCTTCTCGGCGGCCTATGCCCGGGTGGCCTTCGATCCGGTCGCGACGCAACAGGCATTCGTCGAGATGGTGCATCCGTAGCGCACTCGCCGGACGAGTCGAGTTTTTCCGCAGCCTGCTAGCGCAGCAGATTCCGTAGCAGATCATGCACCGCGCGCTAGGCGAACAGCGCTTGCAATGGATTGCCCTCGCACACGCGAATCGGACGGCCGAGCCCGTTGTGCAAGTACGTCTCGGGCGAGATGCCCAGGGCGTGAAAGACCGTGGCCGAGAAGTCTTGCGGCCGCACGGGATCGATCTCGGGGTGGGCCGCGATGCGATCGCTTACGCCGTAGACACTCCCCCCCTGGATGCCGCCGCCAGCGAGCAATCCGCTGTAGCAGAAGGGCCAATGCTCGCGTCCCGCGTTGCCACGCGTAATCTGCGGCCGACGACCGAATTCACCGACCCAGACGATTAGCGTCTCGTCGAGTCGCCCGCTGGCCGAGAGATCCTCGAGCAACGCCGAAAGGGCCTGATCGGCGGGGGGAATCAAATCGCGTTTCAAACGACGGAAATTGTCGCCGTGGGTGTCCCAGAAATTCTGGCCGTCGTTGTGCCAGTTCACCGAGACCAGCGGCACGCCATGCTCGACCAGACGGCGGGCGAGCAAGGCACACTGGCCGTGAATGTTGCGGCCGTAGCGATCGCGCGTCTCGGCCGTTTCCCGTGCCAGGTCAAAGGCGTCGCGCGCCTGCTGCGAGCCGAGCAGCCCGAGCGCCTTCTGCATGTGCTCGGCCATGTCGGCCGGTTCGCCGGCGCTGTCGATCATGCTGCGGCATTCGTCGATCGAGGCGAGCAGGCGGCGGCGATCATCGAGCCGTTCGAGCGTTACGTCCCCGGCGAGCGTCAGTTCGGGAATCTTCCATTCCTCGGCATTCGGATCGCCCGACGCGATGAGCGGATCGTAGCGCTTGCCCAGCCAGCCAGCCGTTTGACCTGGCGCCTGCCCCCCCGGCGCGGCCGGATGCGCGGTGAGCCACGGCATCGTCACGAACGAAGGGAGCGCGGCGGGCGAAGGTCGCAAACGCGAAACGACCGAGCCGATGTGCGGCGTGTCTTGCGGGCTGGGGGGGTCCGCATCGCTGTTGAGCACGCGGGCCAGCGTCCCGGTCACCGTTAGATGTCCGCTCGACAGGTGCGCCGGGTCGGTGTGGTGCAACGAGCGAACGATTGCCAGCTTATCGGTGTGCTGCGTCAGGCGCGTGAAGTGTTCGCAAATCTGGATGCCGGGGACGCGGGTCGAAACCGGCTTGAATTCGCCACGAACTTCGTCCGGGGCCTCCGGCTTCAGATCGAAAGTGTCGAGCTGACTCGGCCCACCCCACATAAAGAAAAAGATGCAGCTCTTGGCGCGACCGAAACCGCGTGCGGCGGTCATCGGCGCCGCCTCTCGAGCGGCCACCAGGCCGGGCAGGCCCAGGCCCAGCAGCCCCAATCCACCGGCGGCCAGCAAGTCGCGCCGCGCGACCCTCGCCTGGCGGACAAAATCGTGGCAGCCCGCCGAGGCACGCCCCGAACGGGGGCGATCGTTCGCTGGCGCATATCGAGTGCGGCGTGGCAAGTCGTGGTCCTCGGTCCGATCGATTCGGCGGGCGAAGCCCCAAACATCAACGTTCGTTGATCTTACCCCTGGCCCGCGTCAGCAACAAGCTTGAGTTTGCCGCAGCGCCGGGGGAAGATCGGGGTAGCAAGTATCACGGCGATGGGGACTTCGGCGTTGCCCGGGGTGGACCGCCGACGGTGCCGAAGACTACGATTGTCAGGCGGCCTCTGGCCGGTGACGTCGCTGCCCTACTTACGGACAGAAGAGGAAGCCCACTCTTGTCGACCGAGGTACAGAGCCTGGTCACGGCTCTCGAAGCCAATATGTCGCAAGTCGTTCTGGGAAAGAGCGACGTCGTGCGTCTGTGTATCGTTGCGCTGTTGGCCGGCGAGCACGTGCTGTTGGAAGACGTGCCGGGAGTCGGCAAGACGTTGGTCGGCAAGGCCTTGGCCAAAAGTGTCGAGGGGCGTTTCTGCCGCATTCAATTCACCCCCGACTTGCTTCCCAGCGACATCGTGGGGACGAGCTTCTTCGACGCGAAGAAGAACGAGTTCACCTTCAGCCCGGGGCCGATCTTCGCCAACATCGTGCTGGCGGACGAGATCAACCGCACGACGCCGCGCACGCAAAGTGCCTTGCTCGAGGCGATGAGTGACGCACGTGTCTCGGTCGATGGCACGACCCACACGCTGCCCCATCCCTTCATGGTGATCGCCACGCAGAACCCCTTCGAGTTCGAAGGCACCTACCCATTGCCCGAGAACCAGTTGGATCGCTTCCTGCTTCGCACGCGGCTGGGGTACCCGGGACGGGACGACGAACGCCAGGTGCTGGCCATGCACCGGGCGGGCGAGCCCGTCGATCACCTCGAGCCGGCGCTCACTTGCGATCAGGTGGTCGAGCTGCAGACGGCCGTGCGGCGCGTCGCGGTCGACGAGGCCATCGCCGATTACATCCTCGACATTGCCGAGGCGACGCGTACGAGCGACGAGCTGCACGTCGGTATCAGCACGCGTGGCGCGCTCTCGCTCTATCGTGCCGTGCAATCGCTGGCACTGGTCGAAGGGCGCGACTATGTCATCCCCGACGACGTCAAGCAGTTGGCGCTGCCCGTGCTGGCGCACCGCGTGATCAGCAAGGGCTATCTGCACGGCGGCCAGCGCGATGCCGTCGAATCGGTGGTCGCGCGCCTGATCGCGGAAGTGCCCGTGCCGGAATAACCGCCGCGGCGCGCCAGGGAACGTTGAATCGAGGGGCCGTTCTTCGACAGATCGCGAACGGTGACGCCATGCAGCCTCGACGCCGAATCGCGATCACGTTTGCCGGCCTGTGCTATCTGGGCGTGCTTTGCTTCCTGTTTACCGGGGCGATGCTGCGCGATATCAACCTGATGATGTTGATGTTCGGCATGATGGCCTGCCCTTACGTCTACAATTGGCGCAGCGTGCGGATCTCGCTCGCGCGGCTCGAACTCCTTCGGCGCATGCCGCGACGAATCGCCGTCGGCGACTTGATCGAAGTGGCCGTCGAAGCCACCAGCCGCCATCGGTGGTTCGGCAGTTGGGCCGTCTCGGTCGAGGACACCATTCGCCGCGAAGGAGACTCGAGCGCCGCCGAGCCGCTGCGGGCAAGGCTGTTGATTCCCCGCATCTCGCATCAGCAGACGGTGTCGATGTCGTACCGCGGGCGCCTGCTGCGGCGCGGACGTTACCACTTCGGCCCCTGGCGATACTCGACGGCATTTCCCTTCGGATTGGTGCGGGCCACGGTCAGCGATCCGCGCCCCGCCACGCTCACCGTGATTCCGCGACTCGGTCGTCTCACGCGGCGCTGGTGGAGATTTCAGCAAACGGCTCAGCGGCCGGCCCAAGCGACGCGCGCCCTGGGAGTGGTCGAGGGAGATTTCCACAGCCTGCGCGACTATCGCCCGGGCGACAGTCGGCGCTGGATCCATTGGCGCACCTCGGCCCGTCGCGGTGCGCTCATCGTGCGCCAATTCGCCGAACAGAGAAATCAGGATCTGACCCTGGTGCTCGAGCTCTGGCGACCGCCGACACCGAACGAAGCCGAACTAGCGGCCGTCGAAGCCGCCGTCAGCTTTGCCGCCACGATTGCTGCCGAGCTGTGCGGGCGCGGTGGCAGCCACCTACAATTCGCCTGTGCCTGCGACAAGCCGAGCCTGGTCTCGCATGCGGCCTCTTCAGCGCTGCTCGACGACATTCTCGAATCGCTGGCCCTGGCCGAAGCCACGCCCACCGACCGGTTGCCCGAGTCGCTGGGGGCGGCGCTCGCCACGGTGCGACCCGGGCGCTCGGTGATTCTGATCAGCACGCGGCCGGTCGACCTGGCCGATACCGAGCGCTTCGTCGAGATCTGGGAAGATCCCCGCCGCAGGGCCACGCTGTCGCGCATCCTGACGGTCGATGCGAGCAGCGCGCAACTCGCCGAGTATTTTCAACCGCAGTGACATGACCATCGAACGCTTGCTACAGCTTTGCATCGCGGCGCTCGTCGCTCTCTCGGCCATGCTGTTGGGCATGGGCCAGCAGGAGACGCGTTTGCCGATCCTGGCGGTGGTCGTTTCGGCGGTGGCCTTCTATGTGGTCGATCTCCGTGGCTGGTGGCGCCTGGGCGATCGAACGGCGGCCCTGCTGTCGCTGATCGCCGTGGCCTTCGCCTTTCTCGACCTCGGCAGCATGGGGCGCGATAGCTGGCTGATCGCCGTGGCAAACTTGCTCGTCTATCTGCAGTTCATTCTGCTGTTTCAAGTCAAGCTGCTGCGGCGGTATTGGCTGTTGATGCTGCTCAGCGTGCTCGAAGTCGCCGTGGCGACCGTGGTCAACGACGACCTCAGCTTCGGCTTCCTGCAAGTGGTTTACCTGTTTCTCGGCGCCACGACGCTCGTCTTGCTCCACCTGCATAGCGAGATGCTGCGTCTGACGTCCCCTGCGGCGCCCGGCGGCACGAGCGCCGCCGGTTGGTTCGGCGCCCAGACCGTTCGCGTCGGCCAGCAGGTCGACCGCGTGTTTGTGGCCCATGCGCCGGTCAACCTGGCCGAGCGACGCGTGCTGGCGCCGGCGCTGAACGAGGTGGCGCTCGTCTGCCTCGGAACGCTCGTCATGACGGCCGTCGTCTTTCTCATGGTGCCGCGCGTGGGAGGAAATCCCTGGCGCCCCGCCTCGCTGACCGGGCAGCCAGTCGTCGGCGCGTCGCAGAGCGTCCGGCTGGGCGACCTGGGAGACATCATCGAAAGTCCGGAAGCGGTCATGCAGGTCAGCTTCCAGTCGTTCGAGGGGGGGCGAGTCATTGAGATCGTCGGAGAGCCCCTCTTCCGCGGCATGCACCTCACGCAATACCAGGACGGCGTGTGGGATCTGCCGCGCGGATCGAGCGCGGACGAAATCCATCCCGTTCCGCTGAGAGACCTGCCGCCTCATACGGTGCGACAGAACATCCAGATCGAGCCTCTCTCGAGCGACCTCCTGTATTGCCTGCCCACGTCGTACAAAATCGAACAGGATGTGCATCTGCTGTACGATCACGCGCGTTACCAGTACGTGCGTTCCGATGATAAACAGAACGAACAGTATCGCTTCAACATGGCGACCACCGGGCTGATTGGCGGAAAGCAGTACCCGGTTCTGCCCAGCCAGGAAATCGTCGATACGGGGTACAACCCTTACGAAGATTTGCCTCCCGGCGACAAGCTCGATCGCCTGGGCGATCTCGCCGAGAGCCTGGTGGCCGACATCCCGGCGAGCAATCGCTTGGCACGTGCCCGCCGCCTGGAAAGTTACTTCGGCGAGCCGGGACGATTCAGCTACTCGCTGCAATCGCCGCTGCGCGATCCGGCGCTCGACCCGATCGACGACTTCCTCTTCGAACGGCCGCAAGGGCACTGCGAATACTTCGCCACGGCCCTGGCCCTGATGCTGCGGAGCGTGGGCATTCCCTCGCGACTGGTGCTCGGCTTTAAAGGGGGCGAGTGGAACTCGCTCGGCGGCTTCTACCAGGTTCGTCAACTGCACGCGCACGCCTGGGTCGAGGCCTATCTCGAACCGGCTCACTTGCCGAGCGATCTTCCCCAGCAACCGCGAGGCGACATCCCGGTCAGTTGGGCCAACGGGGGCTGGCTCACGCTCGACCCCACGATCGCCAGCCTGAGCGCCGTCGACCGCTCGTCAAACTGGTTGGCGATCGCCTCGTTGCGGCAGTTCACCGACTATGCCCAATACCTGTGGTCGAGCTACGTCGTGGGGCTCGATGCCAATCGTCAGATGGAAGCCATCTACCAACCGATCGGCGCCGCCTTCCTGTCGGTCTATCGCGCGCTGACCAATCCGCAGAACTACCGTGACATCTGGCAAGGATTTACCGTTCTGTTGGGACTCGACGGAACCGGTTGGTTCAGTGGCGACTGGTTCAGTTGGCGTGGTGGGCTGGTCGGTTCGCTCCTAGCGGCAGGCGTGATCGGCGCCGTGCAAGGAGTGCGCCGTCTGTGGCAGCGCTATGGCTGGCGCCGGGGATCGGCTTTGGCTCGCCGGCGCGGGCCGGAGGTCGAGTTCTACCATCGACTCGAGTCGCTGCTGGCGCGGTTTGCCATCGTGCGGACTGCCTCGCAGACGCAGCGTGAATTCGCCACCCTGGCCCGGCGCAAGCTGGGCGAACGGGGGCTCGCGCCGGCGGCCGCGCTGGCCCCCGAGCGCGTGACCGAGGCCTTCTACCGCGTCCGTTTCGGCCGCGCGGACCTGGACAAGGCCGAAAGCGACACGGTAGAACAGTCGCTCGCGCTGCTCGAAGCGGCGCTTCCGCCGCGTCGAGGACGTCACGAGCTACGGTCATGAAGATTGGTATCGTCGGCTATGCCGGGTCGGGCAAGAGCACGCTGTTTCACTGGCTGACGGGGGTCGAGCCCGACTTCGCGCTCGCACACTCCGGGCAATCGGCCATGGCCCCGGTGCCCGACGAGCGCATCGCGCAACTCTGCGAGATCTACAAGCCCAAGAAGATCACGCAGGCCTCGCTCGAGCTGT
This sequence comes from Pirellulales bacterium, assembly GCA_019636335.1. Classification (NCBI taxonomy): domain Bacteria; kingdom Pseudomonadati; phylum Planctomycetota; class Planctomycetia; order Pirellulales; species Pirellulales bacterium. Next base: position 203,985 of record JAHBXR010000002.1, on the reverse strand, counting down.
TCGACACCCCCGGCCTCACCCGCACGCACGAAGGGAACGCCGCGCGGCTGGGCCTGCTGCGCGAGGCAGGCTGCTTCGTGCTGGTCGTGGCGGGCTTTGCCGGCTCCGATCCCCTCGTCGATCTGCAAAGCTTCGAGGAAGATCTGCTGCTGGCCGACCTGGAGATCGCCTCGGGCCGGGTCGAACGCCTGCGCGAATCGGTCAAGAAGCCTCGCCCCAACCGCGAAGAGGAGCTGGCCGAACTGGCCGCTCTCGAGCCGCTCGTCGCAGGACTGGGCGAAGGCAAAGCGCTGCGCGATATGAAGTTGACCGAAGAGCAGTACCGCGCGACCCGCTCCTTCCGCCTGCTGACCGAGAAGCCCAAGCTGATCGTGGTCAACGCCGCCGACGACGAGGACCAGCCCGAGCGATTCACCGAGAAGATCGTCCCCGGGCAGCCCGTCGAGGTGATCCGCGTCGGGCTCGAGCTGGAGCTGATGCGGATGTCGCCCGAGGATCGCGAGGAGTTCGCCCAGGAGTTGGGGCTCACCGCCTCCTCGCGCGACGGACTGCTGAAGCGCATCCTCGACGTCTCCGGGCAGATGCTCTACTTCACGGCCGGCGAGAAAGAAGTTCGCACCTGGATGCTTCGCCAGGGTGGAACCGCGCTGGAAGCCGCCGACAACATCCACAGCGATCTCGCCCGCGGCTTCATCCGGGCCGAGGTGATGGACTGTGCCGACCTGGTCCGCCTGGGGAGCGAACGGGAGATCAAGGCCAACAACCTGCTACGGCAGGAGCCGAAGGACTACGTCGTCCGGGACGGCGATATCCTGCACGTGCGATTCAGCGTTTGATGCCGGCCAGAGGCACAGGCTGCCAGCCTGTGCCTCTGGGTCTTTCTCCAGGGGCGGTCCATGGCCCGGTTTCAGCGGCGACCGCCTGTTCCGCCCTTGCCAGATGGGCGAACTCGCCGACAATAGCGGGTGTCTACTGCTTTTAGTCTTCCTTCGGAGTTCGCCGCACGATGTCGAATGCCGTTGCCGTCACGCCGCAGGCGAATGCCGCCTCGCGCAAGTTGGTACCCGACCTGAAGGAAGGGGATAGGCTCGAGGTCGTCCACCAGGTGAAAGTCGGCCAGCGCAGTTGGACGACCACCACGCAGGGGACGGTCATTTCGACCGAGCGCCGCCGCCACGGTCTGCACAACGCCCGCAGCACCGACGACAAGGTGTGGAGCGACATCATCCTGCTCCGCCGCGACGATGGCGAGCTTACCACTGTCACGATGGACGAGTTCACGGTCCTCCGACGCGTGAAGTAGCAAACGCGACGCGCACCGCTTGGGAGTATCCCCCCTCCCTTCTGACGTGGGTCAGGGGCCGGAGGTGAGGGGAAAGCCAGGGACCGGCATCGCGCCAACACCCGCGGCCTGCCACCCCCAACCGACCGCCCGATGAATCACGATTCGATCACCCCCGCCGCCGAACGACTCTTCACGCAGCACGAGCGTTCGTTCGAGCAGAACCGGTTCGTCTATCCGGTGCTCAGCCGGCGCTCGGGGGGCATCTCGCTCGGCGTGAATCTCAATCCCGACAAGGTCTGCAACTTCGATTGTATCTACTGCCAGGTCGATCGCGTGAGCACGGCCGAGACCACGTTCGTCGATCTGCCGGCCTTGCTCGACGAACTCGACCACACCTTACAACTCGTCACCTCGGGTCAGCTCTTCGAGCATCCGAAGTTTCGCGATACGCCGCAGGCGCTGCGGCGGTTGAACGACATCGCCTTCAGCGGCGATGGCGAACCGACGACGCACGTCAACTTCGACGAGGTCGTGGCGCAGTGTGCTGAGTTGAAACGCCGTCACGGGCTCGACGATGTGAAAATGGTGCTCATCACGAACGCCAGCATGTTCCATCGCCCGCACGTCGTGCGAGGACTGGCCACGCTCGATGCGAACCGAGGAGAGATCTGGGCCAAGCTCGACGCCGGAACCGACACGTACTACCAGCAGGTCGAACGGACGAAGATCCCCTTCGCGCGCATCCTGGAAAACATCACCGCCGCCGCGCAGGTGCGTCCGCTCGTGATCCAGGCCCTCTTCATGCGCATCGCTGACCAGGCCCCCCCCGCCACGGAGATTGCGGCCTTCTGCGAGCGCTTGAACGAGATCACCGCCGCCGGCGGGCAACTTAAGCTGGTACAGATCTACACGGTGGCGCGCCGCCCGGCCGAATCATACGTCGCGCCGCTCACCAATGAGGAAGTCGACGCGATCGCTGCCGAGGTCCATCAGCGCACGGGACTCGAAACGGCCGCCTTCTACGGCGTCTCGTAGGTCACGCCAGAGTGCGTGACAGGCATATCGTCCGGCCTGTCGTGTTTGTGGTTTTTTTTAATCAGGCACCAGATGTGCGGCTGACTACTACGGCGTAATCGCAGCATCGGGCTCGGTCACCGTTTGGCCGTCGAGCGTTTCGACCTTCAAGTCGGAATCGGCCGGCTCGAGCCGATCAAAAGGCAGGCCTTCGATCGAAGTCGTCGTCGGTTCGGTCGGAACGTTTTCAAGCGGAACGGGCGGCTTGGCTTGCTGGGCCTCGATCATCTCGGCGCGCTCCACCTCTTCCGAGAACTGCCCCTCGGGCGCGGCCGCTTCACTTGCTGCGGGCTGCTCGGCCGATTGCGTCTCGGCCGGCACGTTTTCCGCGGGAGCGGCCTGCGTCGCGGCCGTAGCGATACGTTCGTCCGCGGCCTGCCGCTGACGTGCTGCGGCCGCCTGCTGCTGTGTCGTGTAGTAGAGGCTGGCGGCAAAGCCGATTGCCGCGGCCGCGCTAAAACCGATCAATTGCAGAATGAGGGCCAGCCAACCGCGGCTTTCCTCGCGGGGGCGAGCAGGAGTGGCCATCGCAGCTCGCGGCGAAACAGAAATAGAAGCGGTGGTCGGTACGGCGGCCTTCGTGTCGGACATGGCGTGGTCTCCGCGGAACGTGTTCACGGCCTCTTCTGCTCAGCCGTCCCATGCCGAATTGTCTCGCCTCCAGCGACGACTAGCATCGCTCGCAGTGGCTTTGCTGACAAGGTGTCAGACAAAAAAAGCCGCTGTTTTCAGGGATGAAATCACTCTCGCGAGTGTGGCGCAAACTTAGCGCTCTGCGTCAAAGTGTCACGATTTCTTAACAGTATGCGGCCAGTGGTCGAGCGATTGAACCGAACGGTCGCGATGCTTCACGCACGATGAAAACCCATCGCGCGAGCGCAGCACCTTGCGGCGCCGAGATTTGCGGCGGACGAGCGTCGTTGACCAACGGCGGCGGAACCCTTTAGACTCATTCGACCGACGGTCGCCGCATGCGGCGCAGGTAGAGGAGTACGAGCGCGTTCGCAATCGTCGCGGACGCCTCGGCCGCGCGGCCCGGCTTCATTGGCTTTGATCTGGTGGCAAGGAAATCATGGCGACCACTTCTCTCAATCTCGAACAGCTTTCGATCAATACCATCCGCACGCTGGCGATGGACGCCGTACAGCAAGCGAACAGCGGTCACCCCGGCACCCCCATGGCGCTCGCGCCGGTGGCCTATACCGTCTGGCAGAAGTTTTTGCGTTACGATCCAGCGGCCCCCCACTGGCCCAACCGCGATCGGTTTGTGCTGTCGTGTGGGCATGCCTCGATGCTGCTCTATTCCATCCTGCACCTGGCAGGCGTGCGACAAATCGACCACGACGGCAAGCTGACCGATGAACTGGCCGTGCCGCTCGAGCACATCAAGCGGTTTCGCCAGTGGGACAGCCGCTGCCCTGGGCATCCCGAGTGGCGCCACACCACGGGGGTCGAGACCACCACCGGCCCGCTCGGACAGGGTGTCACGAACAGCGTCGGCATGGCGATCGCCTCGCGCTGGTTGGCCAGCTACTTCAATCGACCGGGCTACGAGCTGTTCGACTTCAACACCTACGTGTTGTGCAGCGACGGCGACCTGATGGAAGGCGTCTCGGGCGAGGCCGCCTCGATAGCCGGGCACCTGCAACTTTCGAACCTGTGCTGGATCTACGACAACAACCACATCACGATCGAAGGCAACACTTCGCTCGCCTTCAGCGAGGAAGTGGCCACCCGCTTCGAGGGCTACGGCTGGTACGTCCTTCGTCTGGACGACGCGAACGATACCGAGGCGCTGGCCAAGGCGCTGCGCACGTTCAACGAAAGCTCGAGCAAGCCGACGATGATCGTCGTCCGCAGCCACATCGCGTGGGGCTCGCCCAAGAAGCAAGACACGCACGAGGCGCACGGCGCCCCGCTCGGAGCCGATGAGATCCGCGCCACGAAGGAAGTCTACGGCTGGCCGGCCGAGGCGAAGTTCCTCGTGCCCGACGAGGTGCGTGAAGATTTCCGCAACGGTGTCGGCGAGCGCGGCGCGAAGCTGCGCACGGCGTGGGACAAGCTCTTCGCCGACTACGCGAAGAAGTATCCAGATCTCGCACGCGAGTGGCAGCAGATGGAAGCTCGCGAGTTGCCCAGCGGTTGGGACAAGGACATTCCCGAGTTCCCGGCCGATGCCAAAGGCACGGCCAGTCGCAACTCGGGGGGCAAGGTGCTCAACGCCATCGCCCAGCGCGTGCCCTGGCTCTTGGGGGGCTCGGCCGATCTTTCCCCCTCGACGAAGACGAATCTCACGTTTGCCGAGGCGGGCAGCTTTGCCGCCAGCACGCACGGCGGGCGCAACTTCCACTTCGGCATTCGCGAGCACGGCATGGCCGGCACGCTCAACGGCATGTCGCTGTGCGGCCTGCGTCCTTACGGCTCGACGTTCCTCGTCTTCAGCGACTATTGCCGCGGCAGCATGCGCTTGAGCGCCATCATGGGCCTGCCGGTGATCTACGTCTTCACGCACGACTCGATCGGCGTGGGAGAAGATGGCCCCACGCATCAGCCGATCGAGCACCTGGCCGCGCTCCGCGCGATTCCGAACATGATCGTGTTCCGGCCCGGCGACGCGAACGAAGTGGCAGCCGCCTATCGTGCGATCATGCCGCTGCGCGATCAGCCCGTTTCGCTCATCCTGACTCGACAGGACCTGCCCACGCTCGACCGCACGAAGTTCGCTTCGGCCGACGGCGTGAAGCAAGGGGGCTATATCCTGGGCGAAGCGAAGAAGGGATCGCCCGAGGTGATCTTGCTGGCCTCGGGGAGCGAGCTCTCGGTGGCGGTGGCCGCCTGGGAGAAGTTGAACGCCGATGGCGTGGCGGCGCGCGTCGTGAGCATGCCCTCGTTCGAGCTGTTCGAGGCGCAAGACCACGCCTACCGCGAAAAGGTACTCCCTTCGAACGTGCGCGCTCGCGTGGCGGTCGAGGCCGCGATCAAGCAAGGCTGGGAACGCTACCTGGGCGACGGTGGCCGCTTCGTGGGCTTGAACCACTTCGGCGCCTCGGCCCCCGCGGAAGAGCTCTTCCAGAAGTTCGGCATCACGGCCGAACGCGTGGTCGAAGAAGCCCGCGCGGCGCTGCGTGGAAACTAATTCGTCGGTTCGTAGCCCAAGTTGCTCGAGAGCCAGCGTTCGACTTCCGATCGCTTCAGCCCCTTGCGTGCCGCGTAGCGTTCGACCTGGTCCAGCGTCAGCGAATCGACGGAGAAATAACGGGCCTCAGGGTGGGCAAAGTAGAGTCCGCTGACGGCCGCCGTCGGCCACATGGCAAAGTTCTCGGTCAGCGTGATGCCGGTCGCTTCCTCCGCGCCCAGCAGGTCGAAGAGGGTGCGCTTCTCCGTGTGATCGGGGCAGGCCGGATAGCCGGGCGCCGGTCGAATGCCGCGATAGCGCTCGGCGATCAAATCGTCGTTCGTCAGATGCTCGTCGCGACCATAGCCCCAATCGAGCCGCGCCGTGGCGTGCAACGATTCGGCGAACGCCTCGGCCAGACGGTCGGCCAGGGCTTTCGCCATGATCGCGTGATAGTCGTCGTGGTCGGCCTCGTAGCGGCGGACGATTTCGTCCAGTCCATGCCCGGTCGTGACGGCAAACGCCCCCAGGTAATCCTCGCGGCCGCTGTCGCGCGGGGCGATGAAGTCTGCCAGCGAGTAAAAGTGGTTCGTCCCCTTGCGCTCCCACTGCTGGCGCAGCGTGTGGAACCGCGTGTGCGGCGTGCCACGCGACTCGTCGGCGAAGACGTCGAGGTCGTCTCCCACGGCCGCCGCCGGCCAAAAACCGTATACGCCACGAGCCTGCAACAACCGCTTCGCAACGATCTCGTCGAGCATGCGGCGTGCGTCGTCGTACAGCTTGCGAGCTTCCGGGCCCACATGTTCGTCCTGGAAGATGGTCGGATACTTCCCCTTCAGTTCCCAAGCCTGAAAGAAGGGAGACCAGTCGATGTAATCGACGAGCTTATCGAGGGGATAGTCGTCGAGCACGCGGCGTCCGAGGAACGCGGGCCGATCGATCCGCACACTGGCCCAGTCGGTGGCAAAGCGCCGCGCGACGGCCTCGGCATACGGCACGAGCTTGCGCTGCTGTCGCTGCTGATACGTCTCGACCAGTTGCCGCTGCACGTCGCGATTCGAGCGCACGAACTCTTCGTTGAGCCGGGGATTGAGCAGCTTTTCGACAACGCCCACGCACTTCGACGCATCGAGCACGTGGACCGTGGGCTGGTGGTACACCGGCGCGATCCTGACCGCCGTGTGCCGGGCGCTCGTCGTTGCGCCCCCGATCAACAGGGGCGTCTTCATTTCGAGTCGCTGCATCTCGCGCGCGACGTGAACCATTTCGTCGAGACTGGGCGTAATCAGCCCGCTCAGCCCGATCAGGTCGGCCCCGGCTTCCACAGCCGCCTGCAAGATCTTCTCGCAGGGGACCATTACGCCCAGATCGATCACCTCGTAACTGTTGCAGCCCAGCACGACGCCGACGATGTTCTTGCCGATGTCGTGGACGTCTCCCTTCACGGTGGCCATGACGATCTTGCCGCGCGATGAGCTCGCCGTGGCGGCCCGCTTCTTTTCCTCTTCCATGAAGGGGAGCAGATAGGCCACCGCCTTCTTCATCACGCGCGCGCTTTTGACCACCTGCGGCAGGAACATCTTGCCGGCGCCGAACAGGTCGCCGACGATCGTCATGCCGTCCATCAAGGGACCCTCGATGATCGACAAGCAACTGGGATACTTCTGCCGCGCCTCTTCCACGTCCCCTTCGATGTAGTCCGCGTTCCCCTTTACCAGCGCGTGCGAAAGACGCTCTTCGAGCGGCGCCTGCCGCCACTCAAGTTCGGCCGTCTTGCTGCCTCCCTGCTCCTTGATCGTCTCGGCAAAGTCGACGAGGCGCTCCGTCGCGTCGGGCCGGCGATTGAGCAGCACGTCCTCGACGCGCTCGAGCAACTCGGGCGGAATCTCTTCATACACCGCCAACTGCCCCGCGTTGACGATGCCCATATCGAGCCCCGCGCGAATCGCGTGGTACAGGAATGCCGCATGCATCGCCTCGCGCACCACGTCGTTGCCGCGGAACGAGAACGAGATATTGCTGATGCCGCCGGAGATCTTCGCGCCGGGGCATACCCGCTTGATCTCGCGCGTCGCCTCGATGAAGTTCAGGGCGTAATCGTTGTGCTCTTCGATCCCGGTGGCCACGGTGAGGATGTTGGGGTCGAAGATGATATCGGTCGGATCGAGGCCCACCTTTTTCGTGAGCAACTCATAGGCGCGGCGGCAGATGCGGACCTTGTCCTCGACCGTGGTGGCCTGACCGACCTCGTCGAAGGCCATCACCACGACCGCGGCGCCATAGCGGCGCACCAGGTTCGCCTGCTCGAGGAACTTTTCTTCCCCTTCCTTGAGGCTGATCGAGTTGACGATCGGCTTCCCCTGCACGCATTTCAAACCGGCCTCGATCACCGACCATTTCGAGCTGTCGATCATGATCGGCACGCGGCAGATATCGGGCTCGGCGGCCACGAGGTTCAGAAAGCGGGTCATCGCCGCTTCGCCGTCGAGCAGCGCCTCGTCCATGTTCACGTCGACGACGTTCGCCCCCCCGTCGACCTGCTCGCGCGCCACGCGCAGCCCCTCGTCGAACTGGCCGTTCAGGATCAACCGTGCGAAGCGCTTCGAGCCGGTGACGTTCGTCCGCTCGCCGATCATCGTGAAGTTGCTGTCGGGACGCAGCACCAGCGCTTCGAGTCCCGCCAGCCGGGTCAGGGGCTCGATCTGCGGACGCACGCGCGGCGGCCTCTTCGCCACCGCCTCGGCGATGGTCTTGATGTGCTCGGGCGTGGTGCCGCAACAGCCGCCGACAATATTCAACCAGCCATTGGCGGCGAACTCCCCCAGCGTCGTCGCCATCTGCTCGGGCGTCTCGTCGTAGCCGCCAAATTCGTTCGGCAGGCCGGCGTTCGGATGGCAGCTCACATAGACCGGCGCGATCCGCGACAGCTCTTCGATATAGGGGCGCATCATCGAGGGGCCCAGCGCGCAGTTCAAACCGACGCTGAAGGGGCGCGCATGCGCGATCGTCGTCCAGAACGCCTCGAGCGTCTGACCCGACAGCGTGCGTCCGCTGGCATCGGTGATCGTGACCGAGATCATCACCGGCAACGTCAGATCGTGGTCGGCGAAGTAGCGGTCGATGGCAAACAGGCAGGCCTTCAAGTTCAGCGTGTCGAAGACCGTCTCCGGCATCAGAATGTCGACGCCCCCTTCGACCAGCGCCGAGATCTGCTCGTAGTACGACTCAACCAGGTCGTCATACGTCACCTCGCGCGCGCCTGGGTCGTTCACGTCGCGCGACATCGAGGCGGTGCGATTCGTGGGACCGATCGAGCCGGCGACGAAGCGCGGGCGATCGCCGTTGCCGAGCAGATCGGCCGCTCGGCGCGCACATTGCGCCGCGGCGATGTTGATCTCGCGGATGTACGGCTCGAGGCCATAGTCGGCCATCGAGATGCTCGTCGAATTGAACGTGTTCGTCTCGACGATGTCGGCGCCGGCCTCGAAATATTGCCGGTGGATCGCGGTGATCGCCTCGGGCTGTGTGAGGACGAGCAGATCGTTGCAGCCTCGCAGATCGCGCGGATGATTCGCGAAGCGGCTCCCCCGGAAATCAGCCTCGGTGAACTTCAGGGCCTGGATCTTCGTCCCCATCGCCCCATCGAGCACGAGGATCCGTTCGGCGAGGAGCTGTTCGAGAACGTGACGGGTTTCACTGCGATCGGCGACTGACATGCCGGAAACAATCTCCCTGCAAGAGAAAAGAGACAAGTGGAGTCGGCCCTAGGCACTCCTGGAGTATGTCAGACTGCCCCAGAAGCTGCAAGGCAACCTAAGCCTTCTCATGATCATGTCTTACGTCGAAAATCGGCGTTGCGGACGGTGGCCCGCCGCGCGATCATCCGGCGCCGCCGAGTTGCGGCGTACTTTGCCCAGCCTTCCTCTTTCCGACAACGTTCAAGATCAACCGCATCGATACCGATACAAGAACCGAACCACGGGTTCGCCTCGCCTGGGGCTGCGCAGGGTTTGCGCGGCGCGAGGCCATGCGAGCGAGCGGACGACAAGGATGTCACCGCGGCAACGGTCCGTTGTCGCGAGAGCGAACACGTCGAGGGAACGATGAGCCACGCACCTTGGGAGCCGGAGCCGACCGGCGAGGGCCTGATGGCGCCACAGCGCCGTCCGCCGAAAAACGTCTCGGCGGCGTTCCCCGGCGAAGGAGCTCGGCGCGGTGGTCCGCGTCTGCGGCTTCAATTGCAAGATTTCAGCGCTCCGACCCTGAGTGCGGCGGCCGCTCCGATCGTGGCGGCCACCGCGTCGACCTCGGCCGAGCCGGCCGCGAAACCGAAGCTCATCCAGCGTTTCGTTACTCAGGGGGCAGTCGTCGGGCTGAAGCACTACTTCGGTACCACCTTGCGGGTCGTCATCGTGCGCAACGCCTCGTTGCTCTGGCAGCCGCAGTTCCTGCTGCAGCCGAAGGTGGCGATCGCCGGTCTCGCGGCGGTCGTCGCTACCGCCGCCACGTTCTTCTTCACGGGCAGCGATACCAAGGTCGCCGATCAGCTCGGTGCCGCCCCGGCGTGGGCGCCCCCTACAATCGAGGCCCCGGACTGGAACACGGTCGCCCAACCGGTGACGACCGTGCCGGTCGAATCGCCGCTGCCGGCGATGCCCACCTCGACCGATGCCCATAGCACGGTCGCCACCGAGGGAGAGGCCCCAGCCTGGACGCCAGCCTCGGCCCTGCCGACCACGGCCACCACCCCGTCGGCGATACCAAACTACCCCACCACCGAGATTCCAAACGTGGCGGGGGTGGACACGGTGCCCGCGGCCAACGCCAACAGGCAAGCCACGACCCCTCGCGAGCCGGAAGTCGTCGCCACGCGCCCCGAGACTCCACGCCCCTATCCGACCACCTTCGCCCCGGAGAAGCCGCCGCAGGCACGCATCACGGGCAATGTCACCGTCCTGCCGGGGGAACCGACCCCATGAGCAAACTCGACCGCGCTTTTATCCGAGCCTTCAATCGCGAACGGACGGCCCACGTCGCCGAGCCGCAGCACGCTCTAGAGTGCTCGGCGCCGGTAGCGCCCGAAGACTTCGCGCCCCCCGTGCTCGACACGACCGAGGAATGCTGCGCGGACGCGGGCACAGGTGAACCCGGCGTCCAAGATCCGCACCTGCCATCGATCGAAGAGTTGTACGGCTTTCCGCGGACGAGCGGCGAGTCGCGCATTCTCCGTGCCGATGGTCCGGTCGCCCGGCAACGTTCGATCCCGACACCGCACACCCATTTCGCTTCGAACGAGGAGGTCGCCCCGGCGACAACCGAGAGCGAACCGGTCGCAGAAGATTTCGAAGGGCACCTGACCAGTGCGGTCTTCGCCTCGACGGCGCCCGCAGGGGAACTGCCGTCGCACGAGGAGACCACCGCACAACCTGCCGCGATGAGGTTGTTTTTCGGCGAAGACACGCCCCACGTCGAGGAGGCCATGCCTGCCGAAGGCACGGGTCAGCATCCGCGCTCGCGTCCCACGCTGTCGCTCTACCGCGAATCGTCGTGGGACGAAACGTGGGACGCCGAGTCGTTCGAGCGTGGCGGGCTGTTTGGCGAGACCTCGGAAGAGCCGCCGGCAGCCGCCTTCGAAGTACCGCGTTTCGCCTGGCCCGCCATGTGCGATACCTTGATTCGCAATGCGGAAGGGCTCTTCGAGTCGCTGGCCGATGCGCTCGTTGCGGCCGGCCACGACGGACATAACCGCGTCGTGTTCACCGGCACGTGCAGCGGCGCTGGCTGCACGACGATCGCCCTGGCCGTCGCGCGCCGCCTGGCTGCCGATGGCCACTCGGTGGTACTCGTCGACGCCAATTGGCGACACCCGCAGCTTGCCGCGCGCCTGGGCATGCGTCCCGAATGTGGCTGGCGCGAGATCGTCGAAGAGCGACTCCCCGTCGACGAGGCCCTGGTCGAATCGCGCGACGATCGCTTGAGCCTGTTGCCCCTGGTCGAACGTTCCGATGCCCCCACGGCGGGTCTCGATGCGGCGGCCCTGGCTAATCATGTCGCACGGTTGGGACGACATTACGACCTGGTGTTGATCGACGCGGGGGCACTCGATGCCGCCCCTGCCGTCGGCTTCGAGTTGACCGCGCACCTGGTGAACCTGGCCGACGTGGCCATCCTGGTGCAGGACATGCGCGCCAAGCAGCAAGAATCGGAGCGCCTGCAAGAGGCGCTCGATCGGGCCGGCCTGGCCTGGTGGGGCACGGTCGAGAACTTCGTGCCCGCCGCCTGATCGTTCACGAACGCCTAGCGAGTCGAAACATGTACGAATCCTACTGGCAGCTCGACCACAAGCCGTTCGAGAACAACTCCGATCCGAACTTCTACTATCCCTGCGAGTCACACCAGGGAGCCCTGCTCAAGCTGCGCTACTCGATCGAGAACGATCGCGGCGGCGCCCTGCTGGCCGGCGCCTCGGGCCTCGGCAAGACGTTGCTCGTACACCTGCTGCGCCGGCAACTGCCCGAAGAGTACAGCCCGTTCGTCCATCTCGTCTTTCCGCAGATGGCCCCCGCCGAGTTGCTCGCCTACCTGGCCGACGAGCTAGGCGCGCCGGTCGCCGAGCCGGGCCGCACCACGATCGACGGCAGCGTCCGCCGCTTGCGCACCTTCCTCGCGGAGAACACGCGCGCGGGGCGGCACGCGGTCGTCGCGATCGACGAGGCACACCTGCTCGAAGGTCCCCGCGTGTTCGAGACGCTACGGCTGCTCTTGAATTTCGAGACCGATTCGCGCCCCGACTTGAACCTGCTGCTCATCGGTCAGCCTTCGCTCTTGCCGGCGCTCGAGCGCATGCCACAGTTCGACGAGCGGCTGGGCGTGAAGTGCCTGCTGCGTCCCATGACGCTGGAAGAAACGATCAGCTACGTGAGCCATCGCCTGACGGCCGCCCGGGCTCCGCGTCCCATCTTCGACAGCGAGGCCCTGGAAACGATCCACCATCTCACGCAGGGCAATCCTCGCCGCGTGAATCGCCTGTGCGATCTGGCGCTGTTGATCGGCTTTGCCGACGAGCTGCGCACGATCGGCGCCTCGCAGCTCGAGACCATCTCGCAAGAGCTCGTGGCCGTAAACCCCGACTGATTCGTGTGGACGTCAGCTTTTTTAGTCGACGGCTCATCGGCTTCCCTCTCTCGGCGGCCGTGGCTGCCGTGGCGTAGAATCGGCGTATGGATTCGCACGCCGCACCGAGCCTCCGCCCCGCGTTCTCGACCGCTGTTGGCTGTGGCCTCGCGTGCGCCGCGCTCCTCATCGCGACGGCCGATACCCTGCCCATGAGCTGGGACGAAGGCAATGCCATTCGCCGCGCCGAGGGCATCGCCGCCTGGGCTACTCTGGCCACAACCGGAGAAGACGATCCTTTCTCGTCCACGATCATCGGCGAACATTGGCGCTACACGACCACCATCGAAGGGCATCCGGCGTTTTACGGCATCGTGATCACCGCCGGCCGTGCGCTGGGAGAACGTTGGCTGCCCCCCCTTGCCGCCGCGCGGCTTGGCCCCATCCTGCTCTTCTCGCTCGCCGTCGGCTGTGCGGCGTGGCGACTGGCGGGGGACTATTCGCGAGTAGCCGCGATTGCCGGCAGTGTGGCGCTCGTGACGATGCCGCGACTTTTCGCGCACGCGCATTACGCCTCGTTCGATGGGCCCCTCACAAGCTGCTGGCTCATCGCCTGGGCATTCTTCGAACCCGCGCGTCGCGGCGGCTGGCGATTTCTCCCCTTTGGCGTCGCGCTCGGCACAACACTGGCCTGCAAGTCCCCTGGCTGGTTCGCGCCGCTCGCGTTTCTGCTGGTGTCGCTCGTCACGCGCGACCGGGCCGGCATCCGGGCCAGCCTGGCCGGGATGCTCCTGGCGCTGGGGGTCTTCTGGCTCTTGAACCCGCCCCTCTGGCACGACCCGATCGGCGGTTTTCAAGAGTTCGTGGTCCTCAACACGGGGCGCGCCGACCGGCCGCAGCACAACATTTCGACGTGGTTTCTCGGCCGGATGCACAACCTCGATTATCCACTCCCCTGGTACAACACCCTGCTTTGGACGGCCATTGCCGTACCGCTAGGCACGCTCGCGCTGGCCCTGGTCGGCATCGGCCATGCCGCGCGGAGCGGGGAACGCGAAACCTGGCTCCTGGTCGGTTGCTGGGGAACACTCGTGCTCGTCCGCGCGACCCCCTTTGCGCCCCCCCACGACGGCCTTCGTCTCTTCCTGCCGAGCTTTGCCTTCCTCGCCTGCCTGGCCGGAGTCGGTTTCGATCGCTTGTGGCGCCGATTTGCCCGGCGCGACTTAGAGATCTCGCGCGGCCGCTTGCTCCTACGTCGCACGCTGCTTGCTCTGCCGCTGGCCGCCGCCGCCGGGAGCACCGCCTGGTATTGGCCGCAGGAGCTGTCGTACTACAACCTGGCGATCGGCGGCCTGCGCGGCGCGACCGCGCTAGGCATGGAGCCCACGTACTACTGGGATAGTCTCGACCGGCACGTCTTCGCCTGGCTCGACGCGAACACGGCGCCGGACGAAAAAATCCTCTTCGGCGCGGCGCCGCCAGAGAACCTCGCCCTGTTGCGCGAGTGGGGAACGCTCCGGCGAGGCTATCGCGCTGCAGATCCTGGCCGCTACCGCTGGTACGTCATCCAGCTACGCCCCAGTGGCTGGCGCGACTTCGACCGCTGGCTGCTCGCGCACGAGCAACCTGCCTACCAGCACACGATCCGCCCGAGCGATCGCGAGCTCGGCCCCTGGTCGCTCGACGTGCCGCTGCTGAACATCTACACGTACGAGCAATACGAACGAGCCCGCGCGGCCGTGCAGATCGAGAACAGCCCGGCGTCTTAGCCGTTCAGGGGAGTTCGCCGATGGTTTCACCACCGTCAATGGTTGCCATGGCTGCAAGCACCTGCATCTCGATCTGGATTGAAATTGGGCGAACCGATGCGTCACAAAAGACGAACGGCAGGACGCCCGGGTGATAGCTGCCCCAGCCGCGCCGACAAGGCAATGAGGTTCCGGTCCCCCCCGCCTGCTTGCACGCCTCGTAGTCTCCCCACAGGCTCCGCGACTGTGGCGTCACGGCCGACAGGCTGTAGTGCGCATACGAATAGGCCCAGAATGTACGGAACGAGGGCGTGGTTCGGGTAATGCTCTCGCCGACCAACAGCGTCTGCGAGGTGCCGTCCCGAACGTGAGCAAAGCTTTCGGTGCTGAAGCCGAGCACGCCAACGGTATGCATGGCGCCACGGCTGGCGCGGGGGAATTCTCCCAACTCGGCGGAATCCAGAAAACGTATGCCATCGCTGCGGCCACTGACGGCGCGGTAAGAACCGGCTCGATAGGGCAGGTTCAGCGCGAACGAGCCGGCCGGCCCACTGCCAGGCACACCCAGTTCATCGCGCCCCACATCCGACGCGCAACCGAAGACGGGAATGCGTGTTTCGCGCACCACCCGGTTCTGAGGCGCCTCGTTAAAGTCGTCGAAGTCATACTGCCTGTACAGCGGTTGCTGTTCGAGAAACGGTAGTATGGCGAGACACCAATTGGCGCCGTCCTGTGAAGGGTATCCCGCCGATCCGGCCGCGCCGCCATAGCAGATACCGGCGGTGTGCGTCACATTGCCTGGCGGAAATGTTCCTACCACCTCGTGGTACTGGTGAACGGCCAGACCGATCTGTCGCAAGTTGTTCGCACACTGCGCACGTCGCCCCGCCTCGCGTGCCGATTGGACTGCGGGAAGCAGCAGTGCCATCAAGGCGCTCACGATGGCGATCACAACCAACAATTCGACGAGCGTGAGCGCGCTACGGCGATGTGGCTTCATGCCGCTGAACATCGCGATTGCCTCGCTACGGTGTGGAGCTTCGTCCCTCGTCGGCGAATCCACAGTGTCACAGTGATGAGCCCCACCGTGGCGCCGACGAACGTCCCCGGCTCTGGTACGGCAGAAATCTGCATGGGATCCATGACCCACAACTCATAGCCGTTGACCGATGGTCCCATGGGTCCGCCCGACGCTTCTTGATTGAAGATGCCGACGGCGTTGAAAAACCCATCCGGTGGCAACATCGTGCCGAACTCGGGATTCAACCCCAAGTGGAGCGAGAACTCGCGACCAGCGACGTCCGCCACCGTCACCCGATTTCCAGCCGCCCAAATCGAACCATCGTCGATGCGCTGGACCGACATCAACTGCACGAGCTCGCCCTGGTAGCGTTCTCCTCCGGCGAGCCGGCTCGGATCGAAGAGCACACGATCGTTGATCTCATCCCAAAGATCAGCCAAGAGTAGCGGCACCGGCGTCGGCAAGCCTACTCCCGGTGTGATCAGCGCCAACTCGAAGTCCAACTCGGACTCGATGAAATGCTCTTCGTTGACGTTTGTCTTGCCGCCGAACGCGAGTGCGCCCTGCGCGCGTATCTCGACGTAGTCCCCCGCGCGGAACACATGACCTGTCGCGCGATCCTGGTTCACGCGTAACATCTCGGCCGACCAGGCGGCATTCGAATAACTTCGATCGGGATCGGGCTGGCCGTCTTCGAAGTTCTGAGGAAGATTGCCGTAGTGCTGCCCCATGAACACGGCCGTACCCCCGTAATCACCCGGCTCGACCGCCTGCACGAAGACCTGCCACTGCGCGCCCAGATTGAACGGCGGAAGCGGACCCGTCACCGGGGTGCTGTCCAACATGTCTTCCGGGTTGTTCAGCAAGATGCCTCGCAGACGGTACGGAAAACCGGTGGTGGGAAAAGTACGCAGTCCGTTGGCATCCACCGCCTGAAAGTCACGATGCTGAAGGATGGGACGACTGTCCCAGTCCACGTCGGCCACCCCCGCGCCATCGGCCGCGACGGTCCAGGTAAGAAGCCCCACGACGTTCAAACAGGCGAGCATGAGCCCTCGCCACCAACGGGCACGAAAAACGGACGACATGCGGAAGCGCCTTTCTGATCGAGTGAAGCGGGCAGGCCAGGCGGCGCGAATTCGCGCCGGAGCCATGCGAACGAGCCTTGGGAATCTCGGTCGGAGATCGCCGAACGACCGAGAGGACTAGAACTGGTCAGACAGCGCCTGTGGCGGCCGTTGTGGCCCAAGCAGCGGTCGACCTAGCGCGGCATTAGCTATCCCTGCGGTAGAGGCGTGCCTCGAACGAGCGAAGCACGGGAGTCGACCATCTCTCTTGCACACTGCGTGCCAGCAATACATGTCGCTCGATCTTGTGGTGTAGCAACAGCTTGGTGCGCGCTGGCTGGACTCCTTGGCGCCACGAAATATCGCGACTAGCTTGATGTTCGTTGATTCCAACGAAATTTCGTCACACCGAACGAATTGACCGCTCCGTGAATACCGTGTCGCTACAGGCGATCGCCACCTCGGTGGCCCAGGAACGCTACCTGCCCGATGTGCTGCAAAGGATCGTCACCGAGTTGGCCGCCCAGCCAAACGTCGCGCTGACGCGTATCTGGTTGCTTCAGTCAGGAGAAGTTGCCGACGGCCACGAATCCTCAACGGGGTCGAGAACAGGTCGCCACCTCACACTGGCCGCCAGTGCCGGCACATCCTGTGCCCACCATCGCCACGCCGATTGGTCGCGCGTCGATGGCGCACGCCAGCACATCGAGCTGGGTACCGGCAAGGTGGGAAGAATCGGCGCCACGGGCGAATCCATCCTCGTGGCCGACACTTCCACCGATCAGCAATGGATCGTCGACCAGCACTGGGCGCACGAGGAAGGCATCCAGAGCTTCGCCGGACATCCGCTGATGTTCCGCGGCGAGATTCTGGGTGTGCTCGCCCTGTTCAGCCGCGATCGACTGACGCAGCACGACTTCGACTGGCTGCGACTGTTTGCCGACCAGGCGGCAGTGGCAATTGCGAACGCAAGGGCCTTCGAAGAGATCGAGCATTTACGGCGTCAGCTCGAATCAGAAAACTTCTACTTGCGCGAAGAAGTCAACGAGGCGCGCGCCTTCGGCGAGATTGTGGGGAGCAGCCCTGCACTTGCCAAGACGCTCGAGCAGATCGAGCTCGTCGCTCCCACGATGGCCAGTGTCTTGATTCTGGGCGAATCGGGCACGGGCAAGGAACTGGTGGCCCGGGCGATCCACGAGCGGAGCCAACGCCGCGAGCGTCCCCTGGTCAAAGTGAACTGCGCCGCCGTTCCGCGCGATCTCTTCGAGAGCGAGTTCTTCGGTCATGTGAAAGGCTCGTTCACCGGCGCGGTCAAAGACCGCACCGGTCGCTTTCAGCTCGCCGACCGCGGCACCTTGTTCCTCGACGAAGTGGGAGAGATCCCGCTCGAACTACAAGGCAAGCTCTTGCGGGTACTGCAGGAAGGTCAGATCGAGCGTGTCGGCGATGACGTAACGCGGCGCGTCGACGTGCGGGTCATCGCCGCCACGAATCGCGACCTGCGGGCCGAAGTCGAGGCCGGTCGTTTTCGGCAGGATCTTTTCTTCCGCCTCAGTGTCTTCCCGATCGAAGTCGTCCCGCTGCGCGAGCGTCGCGAGGACATACCTGCCCTGGCCGAATTGTTTCTGAAACGTTGCTGCCGCAACTTGTGCCGTGACGGCGTGCGTCTCGCCCCTCACGACCTGGATCTGTTGCAGCAATATGCCTGGCCCGGCAACGTTCGCGAGCTGCAGAATGTCATCGAGCGTGCCGCGATCGGTGCTCGACAGGGCACGCTCGATTTCTCTCACCTGCTGCCGGCTACCCGGCGTCAACCTGCCCGAGCACCGGCGACGGCGCGCTCGTCGCAGGACGTGCTGACGCGACACGAAGTCGAGCAATTCGAAACCGCGAACATCGCCGCGGCTTTGGAACGCACCAACTGGAAGATTTACGGCGCGCGGGGGGCGGCGGCGCTCTTGGGCATGCAGCCCACGACGCTCGCCTCGCGCATGAAGCGACTGGGACTGCACCGGCCACGCTAGCCGAAGCACCGGCGAACGATCCCCACGAGTCGCCCGACTCCCATACCGACCGCGGCGGCTGCGCAGGGGAACATCAAAATCCCATGGCGCGGCCGATGATTTCCTTCATGATCTCGGTCGTGCCGCCGTAGATGGTCTGCACGCGCGTGTCGAGGTAAATCTTGGCGATGGGGTATTCCATCATGTAGCCGTAACCGCCGTGCAGTTGCAGGCATTCGTCGACGATTCGCTTCTGCGTTTCGGTCGTCCACCATTTGCACATGGCGGCCTCTTCCACGTTCAGCTCGCGGCGGTTGTGCTTCAAGACGCAGTTGTCGAGGAAGACCCGGGCGATGTGGGTCTCGGTCTTGCATTCGGCCAGCTTGAAGCGTGAGTTCTGGAACGTACCGATCGGGCGTCCGAAGGCGGTGCGCGTGCGACAGTATTCCAGGGTGTGCTCGAGCGCGACTTCGCACGCCGCCACCGCGCCCACGGCAATCGAGAGCCGCTCTTGGGGCAACTCGTTCATGAGACAATAAAAACCCTGCCCTTCGCCACCGAGCAGGTTCTCGGCCGGCACGCGGCAGTTGTTGAAGTAGAGCTCGGCCGTGTCTTGCGCGCGCAGGCCGATCTTGTCGAGCTTGCGCCCATGCTCGTAACCTTCCATGCCACGTTCGACGACGATCAGACTGATGCCGGCGTGCTTGGCCGTGGGATCGGTCTTGGCCACGACGATGCACAGATCGTTGAGCAGGCCATTGGTGATGAACGTTTTCTGACCGTTGACGACGTAGTGGTCACCATCGCGAATGGCCGTGGTGCGCACGCCTTGTAGGTCGCTGCCGGTGTTCGGTTCCGACATGGCAATGGCGGTGATGATCTCGCCGCTGACCATCTTGGGCAGCCAGCGCTTTTTCTGCTCTTCGGTGGCGTAGTGCAGGATATAGGGCAGGATCACGTCGTTCTGCAGGCTGAAACCGACGCCCGAGGCCCCCACACGCACCAGTTCTTCGACGACGATCATGTTGAAGCGGAAGTCCTGCAGTCCGGCGCCACCGTATTCCTCGGGCACGTCCATGCAGAGAAAGCCCGCGGCGCCGGCCTTGAGCCAGGCCTCGCGGCTGATGACGCCATCCTTTTCCCACTGCTCGTGGTAAGGCACGATTTCTCGTTCGACGAACCGGCGGAACGAATCGCGGAACAACTGATGCTCGGGCTCGAAGATCTCTCGCTTCACCGCAGGATTCCCAATTTGAGCTAGAGGAAATGTTTCACCGCCAAGGCGCGAAGAGCGCGAAGGCAATTATGGCATGACCAACGAATTCCCCACCCGAAGCGTCAGCGAGGAGGCACTTTGATCGATGCCCCATCCAAGAACTCCCTCGCTGACGCTTCGGGTGGGGATTCTGCAAACGCGCAACTTCAAAGTACATTGGCCAGGATGCACCCCGTTGACGCTGCAGGCTTGCGATCGCCTCCCTCGCAGGCGGCTACCCGCCTGCGAAACGCTCGATTCTAACCAGAGAATGGCGCCGATGCTGCCACCCTGTTTTCGGGCCTGTGCCGGAACCGCACATTCACTGTCCCCCCGCGTACGTTCTGGAACAAATGCTTCCCAGCCCCCGGAGCTTGACCTTATAATCGCGGGGTGGCGAGGCGCCGGCCCCCCATCGTCTTCCCGCCTGAAAACCGGCTCGTCGCCCCTGTGCTTGTAGAAGTTCATCCTGCCTGATGCTCGCGGGGGTTCGACATGATGCGACGTATCTCCAGCGCGGCCCTGGTGGCCGTGCTGCTGCTCGTGGTCTCGACGGCGCGCGCCGACGACAAGATCAGCTACAACCGGTCGATCCGCGCGGTGCTGGCCGAGAACTGCTTCGCGTGCCACGGTCCCGATAGCGGCTCGCGCAAGGCAGAGCTGCGTCTGGACCGTCACGATGATGCGGTGGAGCGTGGGGCGATCGTCCCGGGCGAACCCGACCAGAGCGAGCTCGTCGCCCGCATCGAAAGCGATGACCCCGAGCTATTGATGCCGCCGGCGTCGTCGCACAAGAAGCTCACGCCCGAGCAGAAAGAGCTGCTGCGCCGCTGGATCTCTGAGGGAGCGGAGTATGAACCTCACTGGTCGTACATCGCTCCGGTGCGACCGGCCTTGCCCGAGGTAGCGGACCAGGCGTGGCCCAAGAACCCGATCGACTATTTCGTTCTCGCGCGGTTGGATCGGGAAGGGCTCGCGCCGGCCCCCGAGGCCGATCGCCACGTGTTGGCGCGGCGTGCGAGTCTCGACATCACCGGGCTGCCGCCAGAACCGGCGCTGGTCGAGGCGTTCGTCGCCGACACCGCGCCCGAGGCCTACGAGCGGTACGTCGATCAATTGCTCGCCTCGCCACACTGGGGCGAACATCGGGGCCGTTACTGGCTCGATGCCGCGCGCTACGCCGACACGCACGGCATCCACTTCGACAACTTCCGCGAGATGTGGTCGTACCGCGATTGGGTCATCGAGGCGTTCAATCGCAACCTGCCCTTCGATCAGTTCACCATCGAGCAGCTTGCCGGCGATCTGTTGCCGAACCACACGCTCGATCAGACCGTCGCGTCGGGCTTCAACCGCTGCAACATGACGACGAACGAAGGGGGGGTGATTCCCGAGGAGTATGTCGTCCTCTACGCGCGCGACCGCACGGAGACAACCTCGCAGGTCTGGCTCGGCATGACCACCGGTTGTGCGGTCTGCCACGACCACAAGTTCGATCCGATCTCGCAGCGCGAGTTCTACGAGTTCTCGGCGTTCTTCAACAACACGACGCAGAACGCGATGGATGGCAACATCAAGGACACGCCGCCGATCGTGACCGTGCCGCGCGAGGAAGATCGTGCCACGTGGGAGGCCCTGCCCACGCAGCTGGCCGCGGCGAGGAAAGAGGTCGAAGATCGGCGCGGCAGCGCGCGGCCCGAGTTCGACTCGTGGCTCGCTGGTCCCGCCAGCGGCTCGCTCGCGGCGAACAACGTGGCGGATGGCCTCGTCTTCCACGCTCCGCTCGACGTGAGCGCCGGCCAGGCCTTGGCGGTGCTCGTGGCGGGCCAACCCCGTCCCGTGGCAGCCAGCGCGGTGCCGACCTTCGAGGCGGGCGTGGTGGCCGACCAGGCCTGGAAGAGCCGCCCCGAGACGCTGGTCGAGGTGGCCGACGTTGGCGACTTCGAACGCGATCAATCCTTCACCTGCAGCGCCTGGGTCAAAGTTCCCGCCGATGGACTGGGCGGCTCGATTGTGGCCCGCATGGACGAGAACACCGCCTTCCGCGGCTGGGATCTGTGGCTCGAGAATGGCCGCGTCGGCGCGCATCTGATCAACGCCTGGCCCGACGACGCCCTCAAGGTAGTCGGCCGGGGTACGCTCACCAAGGACAAGTGGCAGCATGTCACGCTCACCTACGACGGTTCGAGCCGTGCCGCCGGACTCAAGATTTACCTCGACGGCGCCGCGCAGGAGGTCGACGTCGCGGCAGACGGTTTGAAGAATACGACCCGCGCCACGGTCCCCTTCAAGTTCGCGCAGCGGCATAGCACGGCGCGCATCAACGACCTGGGGCTGCAGGACGTGCGGCTGTACGATCGCGTGCTGGCGCCGGAAGAGATCACGCGCATGGCCGGCACGGCCCGCGCGGCGTTCCTGGTAGCCAAGCCGGCCGAAGCGCGCACGCCGGCGGAGGCGGACGAGTTGTATGCGTACTGGCTCGCTGGGATCGACACGACGCATCAACAATTGGCCGCCCAAGTGCGCGAGTTGGAAAGCACGGAGACCGCCATCAAGTCCCGCGGCACGATCGCCCACGTGATGCAGGAGAAAAACGACCCGGCGCTGGCCTACATCCTTTTCCGTGGCGAGTACGACAAGCGCCGCGACGAGGTTCGCCCCGGCACCCCCGCCGTCTTGCCCGCCTTCCCCGCAGACGCGCCGCGCGATCGCCTGGGCCTGGCACAGTGGCTCCTCCTGCCCGAGCATCCCCTCACCTCGCGCGTGACGGTGAATCGTTTCTGGCAGGAGGTGTTTGGCGCGGGGTTGGTCAAGACGACCGGCGAGTTCGGCGTCGGCGGCGACCTCCCCACTCATCCCGAGCTGCTCGATTGGCTGGCCATCGAGTTTCGCGAAAGTGGCTGGGACGTGAAGAAGCTGTTCCGGCTGATGGTCACGTCGGCCACGTACTGCCAGTCGGCGGCCACGACCCCGGAAAAGATCGAGCGCGATCCGCACAACAACCTGCTGGCCCGCGGTCCGCGGTTCCGCATGGATGGCGAAATGGTGCGCGACAACGCCTTGGCCGCCAGTGGCCTGCTGGTGCCGAAATTGGGGGGCCCGAGTGTCAAGCCCTACCAACCCGACGGCGTCTGGGAGGCGGTGGCGATGATCGGCAGCAACACGCGCGACTACAAGGCCGACTCGGGCGAGAACCTGTACCGCCGCAGCATGTATACCTTCTGGAAGCGAGCGGCCCCGCCCGCCTCGATGGAGACATTCAATGCCCCCAGCCGCGAGGTCTGCACCGTGCGGCGCGAGCGGACGAACACGCCGCTGCAGGCGCTTGTGACGTTGAACGATACGCAGTTTGTCGAGGCGGCCCGCCGGCTCGCCGAACGGGCGTTGAAGGAAGGAGGCGATACGGACGCCGACCGCATGGACTTCATCATGCAGCGGCTTTTGTCGCGTTCTCTCACGGACGCGGAACGGACGGTGGTCGAGCGTTCGCTCGTCGACCTCCTCGCTTACTACCGCGAGCACGCCGACGATGCCCAAAAGCTCGTGGCGGTCGGCGAGTCGCCAGCCGACGCCTCGCTCGACGTGCCGACGCTGGCCGGCTGGACGATGCTCACGAACGAGCTGATGAACCTGGACGAAGTGGTCAACAAGTAGCACACGCGCGCAGACGATGGCGGTTTGCCGCGAGATCGAAATACCGACGGGAGAGAACGATGCACCCCCTCTTCGAAGAATGGGTTCGCACCGAAACGCGACGGCAGTTTCTGCGCCAGGGAGCCAACGCGCTGGGCATGGCCGCGCTGGCCTCGCTGGGCGGGAATAGCTTTCTTCGCCCCGCGGCGGCCGGGCAAGACGTGCTGCAGGCGATCGGCCCCCACTTCGCCCCCAAAGCCAAGCAGGTGATCTACCTGCACATGGTCGGCGGTCCGTCGCAACTCGACCTGTTCGATTACAAGCCGCAGATGCAAGATTGGTACGACAAGGATCTGCCCGACTCGATCCGCAAGGGGCAACGTCTCACGACGATGACCTCGGGCCAGGCGCGCTTTCCCGTCGCGCCGTCGAAGTTCAAGTTCGCGCAGCACGGCAACTGCGGCATGTGGATCAGCGAATTGCTGCCCAACCTGGCGAAGGCGGCCGACGACATCTGCTTTATCCGCAGCATGAACACCGAGGCCATCAACCACGAACCGGCCATCAGCTACATCCAGACGGGCAACCAGATCACGGGGCGACCCTGCTTGGGCTCCTGGGTCTCGTACGGTCTCGGCTCGATGAACGCCGATCTGCCCACCTTCGTGGTGCTGGTGGCCAAGCCGACGAACACCGAGCAGGTGCAGGCGATCTCCGCACGACTCTGGTCGGCCGGCTATCTGCCGGGCGAGCATGCCGGCGTGTCGTTCCGTTCCGGCGGCGACCCGATTCTCTACATCAACAATCCGGACGGCGTCCCCTCCTCGGTGCGTCGCACGACGCTCGACGGGTTGCGCGAGCTCAACGAGCTCAATTACCAGCAGGTAGGCGATCCCGAGACCCACACGCGCATCCAGCAGTACGAGCTCGCCTTCCGCATGCAGTCGAGCGTGCCGGAGCTGACCGACCTGTCGCAGGAGCCGGAATCGACCTTCGAGCTTTATGGCGAGTCGGCTCGCAAGCCGGGCACGTTCGGCCACACGGCCCTGCTCGCCCGGCGCATGGTGGAGCGCGGCGTGCGCTTCGTGCAGGTTTACTTGAACAACTGGGATACGCACTCGAACGTGGCAGGCCGCCTGCCTGACCAGTGCCGCGACATCGATCAACCCTGCTACGGCCTGATTCAGGATCTCAAATCGCGCGGCATGCTCGACGAGACGCTCATCATCTGGGGAGGCGAGTTCGGCCGCACGATCTACTCGCAGGGGGGGCTGTCGAAGGAGAACTACGGCCGCGACCATCACCCGCGCTGCTTCACCATGTGGATGGCGGGCGGGGGCTCGAAGGGGGGCACCATCTACGGCGAGACGGACGACTTCTCGTACAACATCGTCCGCGACCCGGTCCACATTCGCGACTTCCACGCCACGGTGCTGCAACTGCTCGGCTTCGAGCACGAGCGTTTCACGTACAAGTACCAGGGGCTCGATCAGCGTCTGACGACGGTGACCGACCCGGCGCGGGTGATTCAAGAGTTGCTGGCTTAAACGTTTTGTGAAGCGTCCGTTCTGAAGTGGCGACTTCCCGGTATCCGGGCGCGCCGCCGAAGGAAGCGACGGATGCGCACGACGGCGTACGGTTTGAGTCAGCGGTGCCAAAAGAAAGTGGAAGAGTGTTTTGGCCGGTTGAAATCGGTGGCGGGCATGAAGCGTTTGAATCTTTTCATGCACGGGACCGCAGCCCCGTGCCACTTCGAGCGATAATCTTCCGCTTCCTTACTGCTGCACGTCGGCGAAGGCGTGGCGCAGGGCCTTGAGGGCCGCTTCCCCCTGCTGGCCCTCGACGACGACCGTCACGCGGACCTCGCTCGTGTTGATCATGTCGATGTTGATGCCCGCATGGGCGAGCGCTTCGAACATGCGAATGGCCACGCCCGTGTGGCTGCGCAGGCCGATGCCCGAGACCGAAAGCATGGCAATCTTCGGCGTGCTCGTGACGGGGCCGCATTGCAGCCTGGTGGTCAGCTTCTCGGCCACGGCCACCGTTTCCTTGAGCGATTCTTGCGGCACGGTGAAGCTGAGCGTGGCAGGCGTGCCACCGGCATAACTCTGCACGATCATGTCCACCAGGATGCCACCCGCGGCGATACCGTCGAAAACGGATGCCGCAAGTCCGGGATGATCGGGTATGCCGGCGATCGTCACCAGGGCCTGCGTCGCGTCGAGCGACACGTCGCTGATGGCCAGGTCTTCCATCCCCTGCAGACGGCGCACCACATCAACCGCGCTGCCCGAGGCCGGCGCAGGGGGGGGGCCGTTGGGGGCCTTTGCGGGCGCCTTGTCCAACTCGAACGCGCGATGCACGGCGCGGACCGCGGCATCGGCCTGGTCCCGCGAGATGAGGGCCGAGATCTTGATCTCGCTGGTGGTGATCATCTGGATGTTGATGCCGGCGTTCGAGAGGGCATGGAACATGCGCTCGGCGACCCCCGGCTGATGGGCCATGCCCAGGCCGACGGCCGAGACCTTGGCGACGCTGTCGTCGTGCGTGATCTCTTCGGCGCCCAGTTCCTGGGCGGCCTCTTCGACCGCTTCGAGCGTGGCCCGCAGATCGACGCGCGGCACGGTGAACGAGATGTCGGCCTTGCCGCCGGCGCCGAGGTTCTGCACGATCATGTCCACGGCCACGGCGCGCCGCGCGATGCGCGAGAAGATCGCCATGCTCGTGCCCGGCTGGTCCGACACGCCCCGAATCGTGACGACCGCCTCGTTGCGCACCAGGGCGGCGCCGCTGACCGGTTGATCGGGCGCTTCGGGGTCGGCCACGATCAGCGTGCCCGGTACGTCCGTGAAGCTGCTCCGCACGTGGATCGGCACGCCGAACTTCTTGCCGAACTCGATGGCCCGGCTGTGCATCACGCCGGCCCCCAGGCTCGCCAGCTCGAGCATTTCGTCGTAGCTCACCCGGCGCAGGAGGCGTGCCTCGGGCAGAATGCGCGGATCGGTCGTATAGACGCCATCGACATCGGTGTAGATCTCGCAGGCATCGGCCCCCAGCACGGCGGCCAAGGCCACGGCCGTCGTGTCGCTGCCGCCGCGACCGAGCGTCGTGATGTTGAACTCCTCGTCGATGCCCTGGAAGCCCGCCGCGATGACGACCTTGCCTTCGTCGAGCGCGCGGCGCATGGTGTCGGTCGAGATCGAGCGAATCCGCGCCTTCGTATGCGTGCTGTCCGTTCGAATGCCGATCTGCGTGCCGGTCATGCTGATGGCCTTCGACCCCAGGCGTTCGACGGCCATGGCCATCAGCGCCACACTCACCTGCTCGCCCGTCGACAGGAGCATGTCCATTTCGCGCGCGGGCGGATTGTCGTTGATCTCGTTGGCCAGCGCGATCAATTGATCGGTATTCTTGCCCATCGCCGACACGACGACGACGACCTGATTCCCTTCGTGCTGGGCGCGAATCGCCTTGCGGGCGGCGGCCAGAATCTTGGTGCTATCGGCGACGCTCGTGCCGCCGAATTTCTGAACGATGAGACCCATGAGTGGCTACTTCTAACTTCTATCGCTTGCCGTTCTGGCCCAGGAAATAGGCCATCATACGCCATCCTTCGTCGAAGGCCAGGGCCGAGCGACCGGCCGTGGGCTCGTCGTAAGTAGTGCTGGCGTCGGGCTCGATGCCGGTGCCGGCGATCGCCAAGGGAACGAACCCGTGGCTGTGCGTTTTCAGACGCAGGGGAGTGGGGTGGTCGGGGGTCACGAGCAGACGGTAATTCCCCTGAGCCTGCAGGGCCTCGTGGATGGGAGCCACGATGTCGCGATCGATATCCTCGAGTGCCTTGATCTTGGCGGCGCCGTCTCCTTCGTGCGAGGCCTCGTCCGTGGCCTCGATATGAACGCAGACGATGTCGTGGTCCTGGAGGGCCTCGATGGCGGCCCGGCCTTGGGCGGCGTAATCGTTGTCGAGGTATCCCGTCACGCCGGGGACCTCGATCCGGTCCCAGCCGAGCAAGGCGGCGATGCCGCGCAGCAGATCGACCGCCGTAATCATCGCCCCGCGCTTGCCATACACGAACGAGAAGGGCTCGAGCGCCGGCACGCGCCCCAGGCCCCAGAGCCAGATGTTCGTGGCTGGGGGCAGGCCGCGCTCGCGCCGCGAGACGTTCACCGGATGTTCGGCAAAGAGCGCCACGCTGTCGGTCATCAGTTGGTTGAGCTTATCGCTCCCCGGTCCGCGCGGATAGTCGTCGAGAACCGACTTGTCGGTCAGGTCGTGCGGGGGCGTGGTGCGCGTATCCTGGCTGAACGGCGCCGTCCCCGACTTCGGCCGATCGATCAGCAGGTTGCGATAGCTGACGCCGGGGATGAATTCGAGCTCGTCCCCCCCCAGGTTCGCTTGCAGGGCGGCGATCAACTCGCGAGCTTCGTGGTCGGGAATCTGACCCGCCGTGAAAGAACGCATCTGCTGGTCTTCGACCGTCACCAGGTTGCAGCGGATCGCCCAATCGTTGGGGCCAAGCTGAATGCCCTGTGCGGCGGCCTCGAGCGGCGCGCGCCCGGTGAAATAGCGGTTCGGGTCGTAGCCCAGCAGGCTTAACGTGGCGACGTCCGATCCGGCCGGTAGATGCGCCGGCACATTGTTCGCGCGGCCGACGACTCCGGCCCGCGCCACCGCGTCCATGGCCGGCGTGTGCGCGGCTTCGAGAGGCGTCTTCCCCCCCAGCGATTCTTGCGGTTCGTCGGCACAACCATCGGGAATGACGATCACGTACTTCATGTTGGTGTTGGGCTCGGAGTTAGTTCTCGACCCGCATGCGGACGCATTGCGAGCTGACGCAGGGGAGACGGTCGATCTCTTCGACGGCCTGCCGCGTGGCGCCTTCGGTGGTCAGATGGGTCATGATCACCAGCGGCACGACCCCCGTGTTCGGCGTGAAGGCCTCGTGCTGGATGACCGAAGCGATCGAAACACCGTGCCGGCCGAGCACGCTGGTCACTTCGGCCATGACGCCCGGGCGATCTTCGACGTTGAAACGCAGGTAGAAGCGGCCGGGCACCTTGTCGTGGTCGCGGGCGTTGACGGCGTCCTTGCGCTGCGACCAGAGCTCCAGGTTGCGGAAGGTGATCGCCGTGCGACCGACGACCATATCGATCAGGTCGGCGACGACGGCCGAGGCGGTCGGCATCTGCCCGGCGCCGAGACCGTGGAAGAAGACTCGTCCCACGGCGTCCCCCACCACGCTGACGGCGTTGTGCGCGCCTCGAACTTCGGCCAGGGGCGTGCCGATCTTAACCAGCGTCGGCGAGACGTGCAGTTCGAGCCCCTCGACGACTAGCCGCGCGACCGCCACGAGCTTGATGCGATAGCCCAGCTCGAGCGCGTAACGCAGGTCGACCAGCTCCAGCGTGTCGATGCCGCGGCGGGGGATTTCGCTCCAATGCACCTGCGAGCCGAACGCGAGCTGCGCCAGGATGGCGAGCTTCTGCGCCGCGTCGGTGCCGTCGACGTCCATGCTGGGATCGGCCTCGGCGTAGCCCAGTCGTTGCGCTTCGGCGAGCGCCTCGGCGTAGGTGGCGCCTTCGTCCTCCATCTGCGTGAGGATGAAGTTGCTCGTGCCATTCAGAATGGCGTAGATCGACGTGATCTGGTTGGCCGACAAGCACTGACTGATGTTGGTGATGATCGGAATGCCGCCGGCGACCGAGGCCTCGAAGGCGATCGTGCGCCCCAGCTCGCGGGCACGCTCGAACAATTCGGGGCCATGCTCGGCCAGCAGCGCCTTGTTCGCCGTGACGACATCCTTGCCACTTTCGAGCAGTTCGAGCATGATCGTCCGCGCTGGTTCCAATCCCCCCAGCAGGTGCGCGACGGCCACGATCTCGGGATCGTTCGTGATGCGCGTCAAGTCGTCGCTGATGAGACCGCCGGGCAACTCGACCTGGCGCGGCTTGTGTACATCGCGCACGACGACCTGCTCGAGCCATAGCGTGCGACCGGCATGCCGTGCGGTACGATCGCCAAAGTCGAGCAACAACCGCGCGACGCCACTCCCGACGGTGCCGAGCCCGACCAGCGCTACCTTGGTTTTTTCCATCAGTTCGTCACTTGCTGAACGTTCCGTCTCGCTGGGAAACAACATCCCAACTCGAAGCCAAGCCGCGAGTCCGGCCGAGGGACCCTGCCGCTCGCTGAAATCGCACCAGTCGCGATTACAAGCACGCGCCGGAGGAGGTACCGAAAGGCACTCCCACCGGGCGTCGACTGTGAGGCAACCACACCGTTTTGTCGCTTGGCGCACGAGAGAATCTGACAATCCTAGGTCCCCCGGAGGGGGAGCGTCAAGGATCGATCGGGGAGCCTTCTCCCGATGTTCGGCAGGCACGGCCAAGTGGGCTGCCGACGACGAGCCAGGCGGGCGAACAGCACCCTCCGCCTCTTATCGGGCTGACGGAGACGCTTCTCGCCGCCGCCACAGTTCGAACCACACCGGCGTGACTGGCGTCGCCCGCTCGAAATCGTAATTCCACGCGATGGCCGCTTCTCCGTCCGGCAGCACGCTGATCAGGCCGATCTGTTCGTAGTGCTCCGCAGCGTACTCCTCCCACCACCCGAGGATCCGCCCCGGCTCGTAAAACTGATCGACGTCCCCCACGCCCCAAGAGGTCATGCTGTGGGCGACCACGCAGTAGGTGGGCTCTCCCCTCTCGATTTGTTGTTGCATCTCCGCTTCCATCCGCGACGCATGTCGATGTTGCTCGGCAAAGGGGTACGTGTAGAGATAGCTGGTCACGCTCGGCAGGTCCGAGCAGAAGTAAATCTGCGGTTCCGAACCAAGCACCGCCAAAGTGTCCCCTTCTTGGGCGAGGTCGTCCAGATGCTCAGCCACGATCCGCGAATGCATAAACGCGTGGCCGCGGTAGGTGTTCCAGATGAGTTGCTGATTGTCCCAGCGGAACCAGGCCTCGAAATGGCCTGCGATCAGCAACCCGACCGCCATGCTCCCCGCGAGCGATGTCGAAAACCTCAACGGCGTTTTCGACTGCACGAAACGCGCGAGACCGGCGATGCCTTGCGCCGCAAAGTAAGACGCCGCGGGCATCAGGAGTACGAAGTAATGGGGGGTGAAACGCAAGCCCGGGATCGCTGCCAGTACGCCCCCCGCGAACAGGCAGAGCCAGAGCAACATATCCCGCCGCGATTCACGA
Source organism: Pirellulales bacterium (assembly GCA_019636335.1). Classification (NCBI taxonomy): domain Bacteria; kingdom Pseudomonadati; phylum Planctomycetota; class Planctomycetia; order Pirellulales; species Pirellulales bacterium. The sequence continues at coordinate 173,463 of JAHBXR010000002.1, read as the reverse complement.
TCCCAAACCAGCGAGCCGAGCCCCACGAGCAAAAGTCCGTTGAGCAACTGAGACGCCCGTCCAAAATTCCTCACGGCAATCCAGGCGTGAGTGAACGGAGACTCCCAACCCCGATTGCCCGCCGCATAATCGCGGGCGTACGTGACCGTCCAAAACCAGAACTCCGTAAAGACCCCCTGCTGATAGAGCGCCGCGAACAAGACGCCGAGCGAGATCGCCCCCCCCAGCGAAAGGCAGGCCACGTCGCGCAGGGTCGCGCCCATCGCGCGACGACGTCCCAGGCAGTAGAACACCGCCGGAATCGCGAAAAAAATGGCCTGCTGCTTCATGATCGTGGAGATGCCAAACAGGCATCCTACTCCCACCAGGAGCCAGGCTCGCCCACCTCTCCAATCGCCGTAGGCCTGCGCCAGCAGCAGCCAGGCCCCCAGGCCGAACGGGAGCACGAAGTTCGTCGCGTGCGACCAAAGCCCCCGCGTCGCCGGGATCATCGACCAAAGCAGGAACAGCGACGTCGCAAGTGCCGCCAAGGCAAGGTCCCGAGAACGCGCGACCAGCGCAAAGAGCAGGGCGGCCGACGCCAGATGAAACGGGAGCAACGCCAGGTGAACGGTCGTCACGCTCTCCCCGAACAGCAGGAACGCCCCGGCGTAACTCAGCGCCGTCCCCGGATACTTCATCGTATGCGCGGTCGAATAGAGTGGCTCACCTTGCAGCAAGAGCCGCGCAATATGGGCGTACTCCCCTTCGTCCCGTTCCAGCGGCACGTCGACGTATCGCCAGCGAACCACGACGACCAGCACGATCGTCAACGCCAGCAGCCAGACGCCTAGCCAATCGAATTCTTGCCGTCGGTCTGACGGGGCGGTTTGCAAGGACGACAATCGCACGGCGTTAGGCAATTTGCTCGACAACGTTGCGGAGAAGTTCCCGTCGAAAATGGGGACCCGCCACGAAAGGGTTAAAGACTTTCCGACTCGGGTGCATCGCGAAGCGGGGCGCGCGGTCTCGACAGCGAACCGAGCCTCCAGATAACGATCCATCCAAGCATCCGACTCAACGCGATCCATTCTGCCAGCGAAGGTCGCAGATATCTACCTATCTACCGGCATCGACCTTCGACCAGGCCCGATCGGGCAGTATTTCAAATTCATTTTGTAGGGAGAACACGCTCAGCGTGGCTCGGCCGAACGACATGGCAACTCCGGCTCGTTAGAGACAGCCATCGCAAATCAGTCTGCCCGCGAGAGCTAAAATGGGAACGCAGCCGCCACCCCTTGCCATTTCGCAAGCCAAAGCCTTGCCTCGCCCTACGTTGTCAGCCCCTGGCGCGGCTGGTAGGATGCGCGACATGCGCAAAGGACTCGCGGTTTCCCCAGGCGTGGCCGTGGGAAAGGCTTACTGCATCGACGAGGTGTTCGTCGGCCACGACGCCAAGCCCCTCGAAGAGTCGGAAGTTCTTCACGAACTGGCCCGCTACGAACGCGCGGTCGAACACGCCGCGGCCGATCTGAATGCGCTCTACCAGAAGGTGGCCAGCCAGGTCGGGCCCGAGGAAGCCGCCATCTTCCTCACCCACGTCTCGATCCTGCGCGATCCCGTCTTTGCCGCCAAAATGCGGCGATTCATCGCCAAAGATCGCCAGCGGGCCCCCGCCGCCCTCCATCGCCTGCTGAACGAGTACACCTCGCTCTTCGCCCGGACCAAAGACGACTACCTCAAAGAGCGTCTGGCCGACGTCCGCGACGTGATCTTGCGCGTCAGCGGCTACCTTTCCGAAATGCTCCAGCCGGGGGCCGAGGCCACCAGCGGACCGATCATTCTCGTGGCAGACGAGTTGCTCCCCTCGCAGGTGGTAACCCTGGGAGAACGCCAGGTCGCCGGCATTGTGACCCAGGCGGGAGGACGGACCAGCCACGCCGCCATCCTCGCCCGTGGACGCGGCATTCCGGCCGTCTCGGGCGTGCGCGGCATCCTGCGCCAGGTACGCAATGGCGACACGGTGATCGTCGACGGGCGCGACGGCAACGTCATCGTCAATCCGCATGCCGAAGTCGAGGCCGCCTACCGTAAGCTGCAACGCGAGTTCGTCGATCTCAAGGATTCGCTCGTCGAGAATCGCGATCGTCAGGCGGTCACGCGCGACGGTGAGCGGATCGAGCTGCTGGCCAACATCAACAACGTGGGAGACGCCGAAGCGGCCGCGGCCATGGGGGCAGACGGCGTGGGACTCTTCCGCACGGAATATCTCTTCCTGACGCACGCCGACGTCCCCGACGAGGAAGAGCAACTCGAGGCGTACCGCGCGGTCATCGATGCCAGCCCCCATCGCCACACGACGATCCGCACGCTCGATCTCGGCGGCGACAAGACGATTCCCTACCTGGGGCATAGCCGCGAGGCCAATCCCTTTCTGGGCTGGCGCTCGATCCGGCTTTCGTTCGAGCATCCCGAGTTCTTCATCACGCAGATCCGCGCCGTGCTGCGGGCGGCGCACGATCCCCTGGGACGCAAGAGCGAGGTGAAGTTGCTCTTTCCGATGATTACGGTGCTCGAAGAGATGCGCCGCATTCGGGCTATGGTGCGCCGCGCGCAGCGCCAATTGCAGACCGAGGGCAAACCGTACGTCGAGGTACCGATCGGCCTGATGCTCGAAGTGCCCGCCGCGGCAGCCAGCATCGATACGCTGCTCGATGTGGTCGATTTCGTCTCCATCGGCTCGAACGATCTCGTGCAGTACCTGATGGCCGCCGATCGCGACAACCCCAAGGTCAGCCACCTCTATCAACCCCTGAGCCCAGCGGTGCTACGCGTGCTGTTCAACGTGATTCGCACCTGCCGCGTGGCGGGCAAGCCCGTCACTTTGTGTGGCGAGATGGCCGGCGCGCCACGTTCTTTCGTCCTGCTGTACGCCATGGGTCTGCGCAGCTTCAGCATGAGTCCCGCCTTCATCCCCACGGCAAAAGAGCTAGTGCGCAACCTGAGCCAGGAAAAGGCCGAGGAAATCCTCTCGCGGGCCATGCAGCTTAAGACTTCGGCCCAGATCATCCGCTTCATGGGCGAACAGACCGACGAGCTTTGTCCGAACCTGAAACTGCTCGACTCGGAATAACGTCGAGCCGATCGCGCAAGTCTAGCAGGCCAGCGATCTGTGCCACCAAGCCCCTCTTACTCTCCCAGCACGTCGTTGAGCACTTCTTCCGACACGTAGATCGGCAGGGCCGGGTCGCACGTCACGGCCACGGCGATGGCGTCGGACGGCCGGGCGTCGACCTCGACCAGCTCTCCTTCGCGCTTGATGCGCAGCCGCGCGAAGTACGTATGGTCTTTCAACTCGCTGATCACGACGTCCTGCAACTCGCCGCCGAGATTCTCCGCCACGCTGACCAGCAGATCGTGCGTAAGGGGCCGCGGCGAGGTAAACCCCTTCACGCGGCGATCGATCGTGGTGGCTTCAAAGATGCCGATCAAGATCGGAAACGTGCGATCGCCATCGACCTCTTTCAGGTAAATCACCTGATGGTCGTTGATCTCGCTGATGATGATCCGCGACAACTCCATCTGCACCGGCATGACCCTGTTCCTCGCGCTGCCTAAGGACGTCAAGCTTAAGAGGCATCTCGGGGTGTCACTGCGGACCGCGCACCAAGGGGCTCGGACCTTGGTCGCAGCAGCGCCGACCGATCCTGACGACCAGCATCCAGTATACGGAGATAAATCGCGCGGCGAATAGGGCGCGAATAAGGTAGTTGGTCAGTTGATATCGGAGTGGTATCCTATACCTATAGGTGTGGAGGCCTTTTATGCCCTATCAATTCCCGCCCGACGTGGAGCAACTTGTCCGCGCGCAAATGATTGCCGGCGACTATCGTACCGAAGACGACTTGCTTCGCGACGCGCTTAAGGTTCTCGAAGAGCATCGACAGACGGTCATCTATGACGATCCCGAGGTACTGGCCGGCGTCCGGCGAGGCCTCGACGAGATGAAGCAAGGTCTGGGCCGACCCTTCGAGCAATTTGATACTGAGTTCCGCGCGAAACACAAGCTTCCTCGCGATGCCTAGGTTCCGCATCATCCTGCAGCCCGAGGCTGAGCGAAACGTCGCGGAGATCTTTACTTGGCTATCCGAGCGTTCACCACAAGGCGCCGCAGCCTGGTACAAGGCATTTGAACAAGCCATGGAGCGATTGCGAGCTTCAGCGGACGTTTTCCCGGTCGCGCCGAATCGCCACACTTTCACGATAACGACGTTCGTCACGTACTTTTCAAGACTCGCCGCGGACGACCTTATCGCTTGCTCTTCACCATAAGCGATACAGACGCGCACGTCATCTACGTTCGCGGCCCAGGCCAGAACTTGGCAAAGCCTTGAAGGCCCAGCCAGCTCTTGAAAAAGCCCCGTCGGCTGTGGCTATTTCGACCGAGCGCGTAACGTCACCAAAGCCCTTTCGATCGAGGCGAGGCGCTGGCGCAGCTCTTCGAGCCCGGCCCGCTCTTGGGCCACCACCTCGGGGGGCGCGCGGTCCACGAAGTTGGCGTTGGCCAGCTTCTTTTCCTTCGCGCCGATGCCGGCGAGCACTTTTTCCTGCTCTTTCTCGTTGCGCTTGATTTCGGCTTCCACGTCGATCAGGCCGGCGAGATCGGCGTAGATCTCGATGCCAGGCAGTGCCACCTTGGCGTGCGTCGCCGGCGGCTCCACGTCAGGGCCCCACTGGCTGGCCTTGGCCTCGGCCATTGAATCGAAATAAGGCTCCATTGGTTGGAGCAGCGTGGCGGTCTCGGCATCGGTCCGCACGGAGAAAGAGATCTCGGTCCGCGGCGGAATGTTCTGCCGGCTGCGAATCTCGCGCAGCCCACGCAGCACCTCCTGGAAAAGACCGAAGCGGCGTTCGATGGCTTGATCCTGCCGAGCCAGTTCGGCCACCGGCCAGGGGGCCAGCATCACGCTTTCGGCCGCGGGGGCAGGCTGCGGCAAGCCGCGCTCGGGCGCCGCCTCGCGCAACAGTTGCCATACCTCTTCCGCCAGGAAGGGAATCATCGGGTGCAACAATCGCAGCAGCGTATCGAGCGCGTGGGCTAGCACGCGTTGTGCCACTGGTCGCGCGGAAGGATCACTCAGACGATTCTTGACCATCTCCACGTAGAAGCTGCAGAACTCGTTCCAGGCGAAGTCGTACAGCGTGCGACAGGCATCGGCGAAGCGATACGTGTCGAGCGCCTCGGTCACCTGCGTGGTCACGGTGGCCAGGCGACTCAAGAGCCAGCGGTCTTCGACCGCCAGCTCGTCGTCTTTCACCGGGGCCGGTGCGTAGCCGTCGAGATTCAAAAGCGCAAAGCGGCTCGCGTTCCACAACTTGTTGCAGAAGTTGCGCGCGCCCTCGAAGCGTTCGCTCACCACGGCGCCACGCGGCAAAGCCGTGTCGGCGGGGGCCTTGGCCCACTGCGTCGAGAAGGCCTGGCCGCACTGCGGGCACTCGATGCGCGGCAGCACGCGGTTCTTCTTGGTTTGTTCCACCAGCTTCTGGCAGTGCGGACACTCGAATTCCACCGGCATCCGCACGTCTTGCGTCTCGGTGGTGAGATGCGCGAGGCCGAAGCGCAGCGCATCGGCGCCGAACTTCTCCATCACGTCGATCGGATCGACGCCGTTGCCCTTCGACTTCGACATCCCTTCGCCGTAGCCGTCGAGGATCTTGGGGTGAATATAGACGTCGTGGAACGGCACTTTGCCCACGTTGTAGAGTCCCGTAATCACCATCCGCGCCACCCAGAGCGTGATGATGTCGCGGCTCGTCACGAGGACGCTGGTGGGATAGTAGTAGGCCAGCTCCGGCGTCTGCTCGGGCCAGCCCAGGGTCGAATGGGGCCAGAGGGCGGAGCTGAACCAGGTATCGAGGACCTCGGCGTCTTGCACGAGCTTGTGGCCGGGCAGGGCATTTTCGGCCAGATCCTCGTCGCGCGAGCAGATGAGCCAGCGGTTGCCGGCCTCGTCGCGCGTCCAGGTGATATCGTCGCGATCTTGGAAGGCCGTTTGCAGTTCTGCTTCGGTGGCGGTGTCGTTGTACCAGATGGGGATGCGGTGCCCCCACCACAGTTGCCGCCCGACCGGCCAATCGCGTTTCTCGCTCAGCCAGTCGAGGTAACTGCGTGCGTAGCGGGCTGGCACGATTCGCACGCGGCCGCCGGTCACGGCGTCCATCGCGGTTTGGGCGAGCTGCTCCATCCGCACGAACCATTGATCGGCCAGCAAGGGCTCGATCGGCGTCTTCGAGCGATCGGAGTGCGCCAGCTCGATCTCGCGATTCTCCACCGCGGCCAGCAGGCCCTGTGCGTCGAGATCCTCGACGACGCGTTTGCGTGCGTCTGACATGGTCAGCCCGCGATAGGTTCCGGCGGCATCATTCAGAGTGCCGTCGAAGTTGAGGATGTTCGTCATCGGGAGTTTCTGGCGCAGCCCGACTTCGTAGTCGTTGGGATCGTGAGCGGGGGTGATTTTGACGCAGCCGCTGCCGAGCTCCGGCTTGGCCCACACATCGGCCACGAGCGGAATCTCGCGATTCAACAGGGGCAACAGTACATGCCGACCGGCGCGGGCCATGTCGCGCAGCGTCTCCAGCTCCGGCAAGAGGGTACGGCGCCGCTCGGCCAGCTCGTCGATTTGAGCTTGAATTTCGGGTTTCTGTTTTTCGGGTGCTTCGGCCAGTTTTGCCTCGAGGAGGGCGCGGGCCGCGTCGAGCGCTTTGGCCGGGTCGGGATGCACCGCCACGGCGGTATCGCCCAGCATCGTCTCGGGGCGGGTCGTGGCCACGGTGACGTGGGTCGGCTCGCCCGGCTGAGGGTTCACCACCGGGTAGCGCAGGTGCCAGAAGCTGCCGGGCACGGTTTTGTATTCGACTTCGTCGTCACTGACGGCGGTTTGCAGGTAGGTATCCCAATTCACCAATCGCTTGCCGCGATAGATCAAACCATCGCCGAACAAGCGGAAGAAGGTGAAACGCACGGCGCGGGCGCAGATGTCGTCGAGCGTGAACCGCGTGCGCTGCCAGTCGCAACTGCAGCCCATCTGCTTGAGCTGGCTGAGAATGCGGGCTTCGTACTCCTGCTTCCAGTTCCAGATGCGCTCGATGAGGCCGTCGCGACCGAGATCGTGCCGCGACTTTTTTTCTTCTTCGAGCAGTCGTTTTTCGACGATCGCCTGGGTGGCGATGCCGGCGTGATCGGTGCCGGGCATCCAGAGGGTATTGAAGCCCTGCATCCGCTTGTAGCGGATGAGGATATCTTGCAGCGAGTTGTTCAGCGCGTGCCCCAGGTGGAGCGCGCCGGTCACGTTCGGCGGAGGAATGACGATGGTAAAGGGCTTGCGTTTCGGATCGGGGACGCTGTGAAAATAGCCGCGCTCTTCCCAGAACTGGTACCAGCGGGCCTGCGCCGCGTTGTGCTCATACTGCTTCGGCAGCTCGTCTTTGCTCGTCGCCATCGACATGGGATATCCAAGATTTTGGTGTGTAGTCGAACGTTGCTCTTCGTTTGCTCCGGCACCTTATCAACCTCGCCAAGTGCGGAGCAAAGCTCCGCACGGCTCGCAAAATAACGACTTACATCGCTGTTTTGTCATCGCATCCCTGCGATGTCGCAGTCCGTTGAGTTTTTCAACGGACTGTTCTCCTAAGCGCGAAGCGTCCGCGAGGAAGGCACGTAGGTCAGGTACGGGGTACCTGACCTACAAAATTGTTGTTGCATCGCGCTGGTGTTTTTCCTCGCTGACGCTTCGCGTTTGTGATTTTTGAATGAAATTGTGTTGGTTCGCGCACCCTCGCGCACCACGGCGGACCACTCGGTCGCCCCAGGAGCAGCGGATTCGTTGCAAGCGGCGCGGTGGTGGGCACTTGCATATCGAGGACCAGGCTGGGCGATCGTGCTTCTCAAGCGGGTATTGGTGGCCTCGTTAGGAGGCGCTGGTTCGCGCACCATCGCGCACCACTCGCGCGAGGGCGAAGACATTCGACGTGGCCGAGTCGAACAAGTGTCAGGTACGCGCGTACCTGACCTACTGTACACGGATGCACATCTCGCCGCGCTGTCGATTTTCGGCCACCGCGCTGGCCGCGGATTTTCGCGCGTCGCCAACCCCGGATCGTATCGGGCCACTTCAAAACTCACGCTTCGGGTTATTCCGGCGGCATTCTTCCAATTCGTGAAATCCGTGGATGGTTTCTTCGTCACCGACCCGCGCCGGCCGGGGCGGGCTCGCGCTCCTTACTCGGGGCGGACTTGGGTTGCGCGCGTCGGGCTTCGTCCTTGTAGAGTTTGTACTCGATGCTGTCGAGCAGCGCCATCCAGCTCGCCTCGACGACGTTTTCGCTGACGCCGACCGTGCCCCACACGTCGTGCTCGTCGCGGCTTTCGATGACCACGCGGACGCGTGCGGCGGTCGACGCCTCGGAGTTGATCACGCGGACTTTGTAATCGACCAGGTTCACCTCGGCCAGCGCGGGGTAAACGCCCAGCAGTGCCTTGCGGAGCGCCGCATCGAGCGCGTTCACCGGACCATCTCCCTCGGCCACTTCGTGGCGCAGCTCGTCGCGCACGCGCAGCTTGACCGTGGCCTCGGTGGTGACGGTCCCCTGCTCGTCGGTCTGCACCTCGACGCGATAGTTCAAGCGTTCAAAGTGTGGCTCGAAGGCCCCCATGGTGCGTTTGACCAGCAGGTCGAACGACGCCTCGGCCGCCTCGAACTGATAGCCGGAGTTTTCGAGCCGGACGACCTCGGCCAGAATCTTTTCGGCCACTTTGGGATCGTCGGCGATGTTATGCCGCGTGGCGAGCGCCAAGATGTTCGACTTGCCCGATAGCTCGCTCACCAGGATGCGCCGCTCGTTGCCGACGAGCGTGGGGTCGATGTGCTCGTAGCTGCGGGCGACGCGATTGACGGCGTGGGCGTGCATGCCCCCCTTGTGCGCGAAGGCACTGCGACCGACGAAGGGTTGATTGTCGCGGAAGTGCATGTTGGCCGTTTCATAGACGAACCGCGACAGCTCGGTGAGATGCTCGAGCTTGTTGGCGTGCAGCGCCTCGTAGCCCCGTTTCTTCAACGTCAGGTTGGCAACCACGGTAATCAGGTCGACATTGCCGCAGCGCTCGCCGAGTCCGTTGATGGTGCCCTGCACGTGCGAGGCCCCGGCGTCGATGGCCGCCAGCGAATTGGCTACCGCCAGTTCGCAGTCGTTGTGGCAATGGATGCCCACCGGCACCGGGAGCGCGTCGACGGCACGGCGTGTCAGCTCGGCGATTTCCTCGGGCAGGCTGCCGCCATTCGTATCGCACAGGACGACGATCTCGGCGCCGGCGTCGGCCGCGGCGCGGATCGTGGCCAGCGCGTAGTCGGCGTTGGCCTTCGTGCCGTCGAAGAAATGCTCGGCGTCGTAGATCACCCGGCGGCCGCACGAGCGGAGGTAGGCCACGCTGTCGGCGATCATGGCGATGTTCTCGTCGAGCGAGACGTGCAGGATCTCGGTGGCGTGAAAGTCCCACGTCTTGCCGACCAGCGTGATGACCGAGGCACCGGCATGCACCAGGGCCTGCATGCCCGGATCGTCGGCCGCGGCGATCCCCTTGCGCCGCGTCATGCCGAAGGCGCACACGGCGGCGTGGTCGAGCGGAAGCTGCTGCACGCGTTGGAAGTATTGCGCGTCCTTCTCGTTCGACAGCGGGTAGCCCCCCTCGACAAAATCGAAGCCGAGCGCGTCGAGCCGTTCGGTAATGGCCAGCTTGTCCTCGAGCGAGAAGCTGACTCCTTCACCCTGGCTACCGTCGCGGAGCGTGGTGTCGTAGATCTGAATGCGGCGCATGGCCGGTACCTCGGTGTTGGCGGTTGGCGCCCTGAAACGAAAACAGCCCTGTGGCTGCATAGGCCTCAGGGCTGCGGTTGATCGGTCGTGCCGGTCGAAGCCCTACGGCCTTACCTCCTGGGTAATCTCGCTAATCGCACGAATAATGCCCGTCGCGACGAGCGAAACACGCTCGACGACGACCGGCCGTGCGATCTGGAACGAGACGTCCACGAGGGCAAAATCCTGGGCTGCGGACCGTGACAAAACGTACGAAACAAGCATACGACCGGTAAAGAGGGGTGTCAACGCGGAGAGGTTCAGCCAGCAAACGCCCCAAAGGCCCGAATTCCACCCCGAGCGGCGGACCTGTCCCCCCGACGAGCGAGCTCAGAGCCAGCGGAGCGGATCGGCCTCGCTGCGGCTGGCCCAGACCTCGACGTCGGCAAACTGCCGGCCGAGCAGGGTGGCCAGCGTCTCGACGGCGAAACGCTCGGTGGCGTAGTGTCCGGCGAGCAGCAGGCCGATGCCCTGGGCCTCGGCCTCGAGGGCCGTATGAAAGCGGGCCTCGCCCGTTACAAAACACTCGCAGCCCAACTCGATGGCCGAATCGACGAGCTCGCCGGCGCTGCCGCAGGCCACGGCCACCAGCTCGACCTCTTGGCTGGAATCGCCGACGACCTGGAGCGACTCGATCTTAAGGAACTGCTTCAACTCCGCGGCCAGTTGGTCGAGCGTGAGCGGCCTGGCCAGTCTTCCGCAACGGCCCGTTCCCAAATGGGGCGGCACCACAGTATTCGCCGCGGGCGTGAGGGGGCGGACGTCGAGCAGCTTCAACCCCTCGGCCAATTGCTGATTGATGCCTGCCGCCGCGGAATCGAACGCCGTGTGAGGACTGTAGACGGCCACGCGCGCGGCGATCAGATCGAGCAGCATGCGGCCGGTGATCGTGTCGCGCGTGATCCGCTTGAAGGGGCGAAACGGCAGCGGGTGATGTGCCACGATCAACTGGGCGCCCGACTCGATGGCCTCGTGGGCACTGGCCGGCGTGATCGTGAGACAGGTCATCACGCGCTCGACCTCGGCGCCGGCATCACCGACCAAGAGGCCAACGTTGTCCCACTGCTCGGCCAATTCGGCAGGGGCGAAGTCATCCAAGAATTGCGCGATCGTACGAACACTAGACACGGCGAATACCTTGTAAGTGACATCCGACGGGAATCACAACCCGAAGCGTCAGCGAGGCGATTCCTCGATCGACGTTCTCTCCAAGAAGCCCCTCGCTTACGCTTCGGGTTAAGATGCGATCGCGCGATCACCACCTGCGGAGCGGATTACTCTTGCGCCCGGAAATGGTAGTTCAGCGAACGCGATCCGCCAATCTCGTCGGCCCGTAGCCAGAGCATTTGTCCGATCAAGGCCTGGCCATTCTCGATGCGGTAGGTCGTGACATCGGTCCCACGATAGAGGTGCAGTACCTGGCGGCGAATGCGACGCCGCTGCGGCGCGAACAGGCTGCACGTGAAGCTTACGGCCTCGTCCGTGGTGTTGGTCAGCCGTTGTTGCACTTCGAGATCGCCATTGGGCAGCAACTCGCTCGTCAACTCAATCGAAATATCTCCCAAGCCCACGTCGAGACGGCGATAGGCGCTGAACTTGTAGGGGCGATCGGCGTTGACCTCGAAGTCGATGCGTACTTGCTGCGGACCACTGTTCGCATCGGACGAGAAGAGAATCGTCAGGGGCAGCTCGACCTCTTCGCCCGCGGCCAGTTCGAAATCGAAGCTGTGGGGGCTGACGATCCATTCCGGCGGCGTCACGATGGTCGCGCGACCGCCGGCGCCGTTGGGAAAGAAGTTTTTGAAGCGCAGGGTCTGCCCGTGCGGCTTGCCAAAAACGCTGGGCAACTGCCGCCGGCCGAAATCGACGGAATGTCGCCAACGCGCCACGGGCTCATTCATGCCGGTGATGAACGTCGGAAGGGGTCCCACGTCGATGACCTGCTCTCCCTGCACAACTTCGGGTTTTCGGGCGCGTCCCCAGATATCGAGCTGCTCGACCTTCTCGCCCAGGTAGATCTGCTCGCGCTGCGCGCGGGCATTCCAGGCGACCATCACCGCCTCGCCATTGCGGACGAAGACGTCGTTCGAGCTGCCCCCGGGGAGCGACATCTGACCAAGACACTCCGTTCCGGCCAGCGCGATCGCCGTGGTGCGCCACGGCAAGAGCAACTCGCCCGGGGTACCATCGTCGTTCAAGAGTCCGCGATCGGTGCTGACCGGATCGGGCACGAACATCGCTTCGACACCGGCGCGTTTCGCCGCCATCATCCGCTCGACGAGGTCGGCCGCACGGACGTCGTTCGTGTAGCGGCGACGATCGAGCGGCTCGATGGCCACGAACCTCGCGACACGCGGGTTGCGTGGCAATGTCAGATAGGCACGCAGCTCTTCGGCCGTGAGGGGTGGGTGTGCCGAAAGGGCGAGGAAGCGCCAGGCGACGTCGGGCGAAGCGGGCTGCTCATAGGTCCAGTTCCAACCGAAGCCCAATTGCACGTCGTGCCCGACCGTATCCATCATCTGCTTGAGCTCGGCGATCTTCTTCTCGAGACCGCTGAAGCCCACGAACGACTGGTCGAGATCCGTGCCCAACTGCCAACGGCGGACGTTGATCGACGATCGTAAGAGCACCGACTCGAGCGAGGGAAACCAGACTTCACTGGGCGTGGTGAACAGATCGGCGGCCTCGAGCGAAGCGGAGTTGCCGAACTGCGCGCGGACGGCGGGTGGCGGCTCGTGCAGCAAGCCGACCACCGTGATGCCCTGGGCCCGCATCTGTTCGGTGAACCAGATCAGGTCGTTCACGCGCGCCGTATCTTGCACGTCGTGCCAGAGGGGGAACTTGACCCAGTTGATGCCCACCTGCCCCAGCAGTTGCGCCAGCATCGGAATGGGGAGGGGCCGATCGCCGCGCGGCAGCGTCCAGCCGAACTCGCCGGCACCGCGCTGTGGCTCGGGTCGTATGACGGCCAGCGATAGCGAACGTTCGAGAACCGGCCCCTCGTTTCCGAGCAATTCGGCGCGCAGGCGGTAAAAACCCACCTCGTCGAGCTGCGGCCGCCAGACCACCTCGCTCGAATAGTGTTCCTTGCCCGTCACGAGATCGCGCCGCATGACGCGCGCCGCCGGAGTGGAGTTCGACTCGCTGACGACGAGCGTCTGATGGTCGACGGGTTGGTCGCGGGCATCTTCGAGGGCGAGCGAGACCCGCCAATCGGGATCGGCCAGGCCGGTAATCTCGCAGCGCAGCTCGACCTCGCCGGTCGATTCGTACATTCCCAGGGGAACGCTTGTCGCCAATTGCATGCGCGGCAACCGGCCGAGCCACAGATCGTCGAACGCGGCGGCGCCCTGCAGATCCTGGGGGCTTCCGGCTTCGACGTGCAGGCCGATCAAGGCACTGCGCGCGTCGCGATGATCGGAGGCCACCGGCCCGATGCGGACGCGCGTCCAGGGCGAATCGCCCCGGATGGGCTCGGAATGGTAACTATCGAGCACGCGATTCTGCGCGTCGAGAATCGTCAGCGTGAGAAAGGCGCGATCGTGCCGGAGCCCTTCGGTCCGAATCATGCCCTCGAGCACGTAGGTAAAGTCGGGACTGATGGCAATGGCCGGGCTGCGCACCGCCGCGGCGCCACCATTGAGCCGCACGACCAGCGTCCGCCCCGACGACGGAGAAGCGTCCGGTTCCAGCTCGATCTCGACGTAATGGGGGTAATCGGGTCCGCGTTTGCGGGTCCAGCCGTCGGGCCAGCGATCGAAGTTCGCGTCGGCTCCCTGGTCGAAGTCGCTCGCGAACACCTCGACGGCGTAGGGATCGCGCGCGGCGGTGGGCGCGGCGGCCAGGGCAGCTAGAATCAACACACCCGTGCGCAACATGCCCGACAGCACGGCCAAGTTTGGGCGAGCCGTCACTACAGGGCATGACGCGGAGGGGGCGCGTACGTTCATCGAAGCGGAGTTTCTCGTAAGCTGAGCGGCCGGGCCGCACGGCAGGCAAATCTGATTCCACTTCATCGCTATCGACTTCGCGCGGCGAGGCACTCGACCGCGGTTTTCCTAATCGTTACGACCCGAAGGATCCGTTCCTTGGCAGAACTGAAAATCGGCATTCAGCTCCGCAGCCTGCGTCTTCCGTTCCGCAAGGCCCTGCAAACGGCCCAGCGGCTGGGGGCTTCGGCCGTCGAGATCGATGCCCGCGGCGACCTTCGCCCGCAGGAACTTTCGGAGACTGGCCTGCGCGAATTGCGCAAGATGCTCACCGACTTGGAACTGCGCGTCGCGGCCGTGGGGTATCGCACGCGCCGCGGGTATCACGTGCTGGACGAGCTCGATGCCCGCGTCGCCGGAACGAAGGCGGCGATGAAGTTCGCCCACGATCTTGGGGCGCCGGTCGTGGTGAACCAGGTCGGCCCGGTCGGCGAGGATCTGGCCACGGACGAGATGCGTCTACTCAAAGACGTGTTGATTGAGCTCGGCCGTTACGGCGATCACGTGGGGGCCTACCTGGCGGCGGAGACGGGCACCGAGAGCGGCACGCGGCTTGGCCAGTTCATCGACACGCTGCCGGCCGGCACGTTGGCCGTGAATCTCGATCCGGGCAACCTGATCGTGAATGGCTTCTCGCCCCTCGAAGCGGCCGAAGTGCTCGGCCCGCACGTGCGCCACGTGCATGCGAAGGATGGCGTGCGCGATCTGGGTCAGGGGCGCGGGATCGAAGTGCCGCTGGGGCGTGGCAGCGTCGACTTTCCCGCGATCATCGGCGCGCTCGAGCAACACGCCTACCGCGGCTACTACACGATCGAGCGCGAGCGGGCCGAGAATCCCGAGTTGGAACTGGCTAGCGCCGTCCGTTATTTGCGCAACCTTTGATGGCGCTTGGCAGCAGGAGCGCTGTATCTCAGTGAGGTCCCTGTGCTATGCTGCCGAGTGCTGTGTCGAGAGAAAACGCACGATGTTCGCCACGGGGGGTGGCGGTTCGATTAACGCCTTCAACGCCTTGCGAGAGAGGTATCGACCATGTTCCGCTATTGCACGTGGTTCGCGCTGATGTTGCTGGTGACTTTCGCTGCGAATCTCCGCGCCGAGGATGCCAAAAAAGAGAAGCCGGATTCACCTGGCTCGAAGGAAGTTTCGCCAGAAGAACTCGAGGATCGGTTTGCTGAAAAGCTGAGTGGCGCCGTGCTCGAAGGGAGCTTTACCGCCGACGACCAGCCCAGCGGCGAGACGCCCAAGCCCGATCGCTACAAGCTGGGCACCGTGAAGAAGGGGAAGAACGGCTATTTTCTGATCGAGGCGAATATCGGCGAGGGGGATGCTCCCTTCCGCATGCCGGTGCTCGTGAAATGGGCTGGCGATACGCCCGTCATCACGCTGACGAACGTGCTGATTCCCGGCTTTGGCACCTTCACCGCCCGCGTGCTGTTCTATGAAGATCGCTACGCTGGCACGTGGCAGGGTGGAAGCCACGGCGGCACCATGTTCGGCCGCATCGTGCGTGACGACGAAGCGGCAGGCGAGAGCGCCGGCGAAACGGCCCAGGCCACAAAAGAATCGGCGAGCAAGTAGCACCGCCACAGCGCCACCGTTCGAGCAATGGCGCGACTTAGCAACCTCGCCAAGTGAGGAGCAAAGCTCCGCACGGCTCGCAAAAGAACGACATACGTCGCTATTTTGTCATCGCATCCCTGCGATGTCGCAGTCCGTTGAGTTTTTCAACGGACTGCTAGCGTGCGTCGTCCGCGAGCGCCCCGAGGGTCGCCGCGAGCGTCAGGCAGGCCGTTTCCACGCGCAGAATGCGCGTGCCGAGCGCAACGCCTTGCCAGCCATGTTCGACTGCCGCCGCGAACTCGGCGTCGCTGAATCCCCCTTCGGGGCCGACGGCAACGCACACCTCGCGCGGCGCGGCGCCCGTCCGTTCCAGCCTGTCGCGCCAAACGGCTGCGACGGAAGCCGTGGCCTCGGGCTGCGCGATGAGCCGCAACGATTCTGGTACATCGCGCGCGGCAAATTCGCTCCACGGGCGCGGTTCGGCAATCTCGAGCAGCCGATTCCGACCGCATTGCTTGGTCGCTTCGATCGCGGCGCGTCTCAGGCGCGCCAATGCCGAGTCGGCCGGCTGCGCCACGCCCCGTTCGGTCCACAAAGGAACGATCGACGAGACGCCCAACTCGACGCACTTCTCGACCAGCCATTTCTGGCGGTCCCCCTTGGGCAGGGCCACGGCCAGCGTGAGCCGTAGCGGCAACTCTCGGTCGATCTCGCGGCGGGTGTGGATCGTCAGTTCGACCTCGTCGCGTGCGACCCGCGCGACCGAGGCGTCGAATTCCGCACCGCTGCCATCAAACAAGGTGACGGCATCGCCCGGCTTGGCCCGCATCACCCGCGCGAGGTGATGCCCCTCGGGGGGCCCCAGCACGACGCGATCCGAATCGATCGTGTGCTCGACAAAGTAGCGATCGGCCATGTTTTGCTGCGTAATTCCGTGTGAGGGCGTCAAGTTTGACGGCCATTTTACCGATGAGGACAAAGGCAAGGAATGCGCCGAACGAGCCGGGCGCGGTGCGCGCGCTCGCCGGTCGGCAATCTCTCTAGAATCGGGCGCGGATCGCTGCATGTATCTCGCACACTGGGGTCTTCGCGAAGCGCCATTCTCGCCGCGGCTCGATCCGCGCACGTTCCATGCCAGCCCCGTCCACAACGAGGCCCTCGCCCGGCTCTTGTTCCTCGTCGAGGAACGGCGTCGCGTGGGGCTCTTGCTGGGCGAGTCGGGAACGGGCAAGTCGCTGTTGCTGGCAACGCTGGCGAGCGAACTGCGCGCCACGACGCCGAACGTGGTCGCCGTCAATCTGCTGGGAGCCGAGCCCCAAGGGTTTCTGTGGGGCGTGGCGGCGGCACTTGGGGCGAACCCCGACGTGCATGCCAGCACCCACGAACTGTGGCGTGCCGTGACCGACCAGATCGCCGCGGCGCGCTACCAGCAGTTGCCGACCGTGTTGATGCTGGACGACGCCGACCGCGCCTCGCGAGAATGCCAGGCGACCGTGTTGCGTCTCGTACATGCCGACCTGGCGCCCGAGGCCCGTCTGACCGTCGTGCTCGCCAGCCGGCTGAATACGTCGCACCAACTCGATCGACGCTTGCTTGAATTGGCCGAGCTGCGCGTCGACCTGGCTCCCTGGGAAGAAGTCGATACGGCGGCCTTCGTGCGCGAATCGCTCGCGCGCGCCGGCGGCACGGAGCCGATCTTCGAAGCGGGCGCCCTCACCCGGCTGCATCAACTCGCGCAGGGCATTCCGCGGCACGTCTGCCAACTGGCCGAGTTGGCCCTGGTGGCCGGCGCCGGCGAGCATCTCCGCCGCCTCGACGCAGGGACCATCGAAGCGGTGTATCAAGAGCTCGGCGTGGTCGAAACGTTGGCCGAGTGAAGGGTGAACGAGCTCGTTCATCAGATACCGCACGGAATCGCCTTGCGTTGCCGTGCCCTCGTCGCGGAGGGTAGTATGGAGGCAGGAGATACCCCATGGCGACTGAAATCAGCCCCGAGCTCCGTGGCGAATGCAATAAAGATGCTGATCGGTGCGGATCAGTAGCTTGTCTCCCACGATGGCGGGCGTGGCCATGCACATTTCGTCCTCGCCCAGCGGATTCTCGTGCAGGATCTTGAACTCGGGGCCGGCCTCGATGACGAAGGTCACCCCGTATTCATCGCAGCAGAAGATCTTGCCGTTGTAGGCCCAGGGCGAGGCCGTAAAGCCCCGTGCATTGGGGATGCGCTGCTTGCCGAACACCTCTTCGCCCGTCCGCGCGTTGTAGCAGGCGAGAAAACCGCGATCCAACAGCACGTAGAGGTTATCGCCATACAGCACGGGCGTGGGATTGTACGAGCAGGCGCCCTTGTTGCACCAGGCGATGAACTCGTTCGACGTCTCGTCTTCGCCGAGCGAGATATCGCCGCTGGCTCCCGGGCGAATCGCATAGAGAGGCTTGAGCTTGTCGAGCACGTAGCCCGAGCCGATATAGAGCAAGCCATCGCGCGAGAAGGGGGTGCAGATGGTGATGCTCGACATGCCGGCAAACTCCCACAACAGCTTGCCATCGAGATCGTAGGAGCGCGTCTTCACGGTGCCCGGCGTGACAATCTCGGTGCGCTGTTCATTCTGCCAGACATAGGGGGTCGCCCAGTTGCTCTTCTCGTCGGTGCGCGGCGTGCGCCAGAGTTCCTTTCCCTCGCGCGCGTCGATCGCCACGAGGTACGATTCGTCGTCGTTGTCGTCGACGATGTAGATGCGGCCGTCGTGCAGCACGGGGGAGGCCGCGGTGCCCCAGCCGTAGCGCGTGTTGTGAACCGGAAACTTCACGGACCAAAGCTGGTTGCCCGCGAAGTCGAAGGCGAACAAGCCCAGGTTGCCGAAGTAGGCGTAGACGCGCTCGCCATCGGTCACCGGCGTCTCGGAAGCGAGCGTGTTCTTGATGTGGTAGGTCATCTCGGGCACGCCTTCGTGCGCCACGCGATCCCATAAGATCTGGCCCGACTCGAGATCGAGGCAATACACCTTCCATTGATGCTTGGCGGTGGGGGGCGTCTTGCGCTCGCCGCCGAAGTAAAGCCCCCGCTTCGCGGCCTCGACCTCCCCTTCGCTGACCACGGTCGTGAGAAAGACCTTGTCTTGCCAGACGATGGGCGACGACCAGCCCAGTCCGGGAATCGCGGTTTTCCACTGCACGTTTTCGGTGGCGGTCCACCGGTCGGGCAGGTTGCTCCCCTCGGCGGTTCCCAGGGATCCCGGTCCGCGAAATTGCGGCCAGTTCGCGTCGGCGGTGGGTGCTGGCTTCAGCTCGGCGGCCTGGGCCGCCAGCGTCAGAGAGAGGAGTAGGACGAGTAGCGAGAGCCCGCGTGGCATGTTGTAGTCCCTTTTCGATTTCGAGTATCGCCCGGCCACGTCGAATGTTACGGCGAGTGACGCCGCCCGGGAAGAGAGGTCGTCCGCGATCGCCCGGGATCGCTACGGGAGCCCCTTCGTCTCGAACCCGCTCCCACCCCCCGGTCCCTGCCCGGGCCGAGGGGCATCGGTGCGCAGCGAGATTTACCTACTCTTGGGTATTCATTCTGCCGAAAATCGGGCCTAGAATCATCGTACCTTAGAGCCGAAGGACGAGACCAGCTTGCGAGCCTGATCGGCCGCCGGCGGCGGCTGATGGCAGCAACTCGGGCAAGACGGGGCAGGACGTTCTCGTTCAACCGGAAATAAGCCGAGCAACGCGCATTCGACCGCGGCTGACACGGCGAAACTCGATCGAGCGGTGCGGCGCGATGACCGGCCAGCTAACTCTCTTCATTGTCGATCCCGATGCGCCGGCGCGTCGCTGGTTGCTCGACACCGCCGCCGCGCGTGGTGTCGCGTGCGAAGAGTTCTCGTCTGCCGAAGAGTTGCTGGCGGCCTGCGACAATGGCCGCACCGGTTGCATTGTCACCGAGTTGCGGTTGCCCGGCATCAGCGGGATCGAATTGCTCGAACAATTGCGCGCGACGGGCAACTTGCTGCCGGTCATCTTTCTCACGGCGCACGCCGATATTCCCGCCACGGTGCGCGCGATGCGCAGCGGCGCCATCACCCTGCTCGAAAAGCCG
This sequence comes from Pirellulales bacterium, assembly GCA_019636335.1. Lineage (NCBI taxonomy): Bacteria > Pseudomonadati > Planctomycetota > Planctomycetia > Pirellulales > Pirellulales bacterium. The sequence goes on along the minus strand of JAHBXR010000002.1, from coordinate 153,945 downwards.
GGGGACGTCGACGCCTTGTGGGACGCCATTACCCGGGCGCTCGCCGACGAGCAACTGCGTTCGGAACGGCAGGCGCGCCGGGCGGATACCCTGCGGCGACTGGCCTTGCTCTCGGAGCAGGAACGGCGCGTCATGCAGTTGGTCGTCGAAGGACGTCTGAACAAAGTCATCGCCCGCACGCTCGACGTCAGCACGCGTACCGTCGAGCGCGATCGCGCCAGCCTGATGAAGAAGCTGGGCGTGGAGAGCGTGGCCCAACTCGTCGAGCGCGTCGTCGACGCGCGCGAGTAGCGGGAAGAGCGACCCCGATCGGCGTGCATCGAGCAGGAATCCTGCATGCCCATTCGGCAACTGCCGAATGGGCATGATCCGCACGGCGGTGTCACCCGACCTGCCAACGAAATTCGGAACGTTACTTTTTGGCCGTAGCCCCCGCGGCGGCGAGCTCGCCCAACTCGCGGAGAATCGCCACCGCATCGCTCGGGAAGGCCCCCGTCTCCTTGCTCCAGAAGTTGAGCGTGGCGGGCTTGCCTTGGTAGACGATCGGGAGATGCAGGCTGGAACCAACCATGGCGGCGAAGGTGGCCAGATCCTGCGCATCGTCCTTGCCGAGCTGGTTGTGAATGGTGAGCTCCCTGGCTTCGGCATGCGCCGCCAGGGCCGAACGTTCCTTCGCGAAGGTCATGCCCGGACCGCCAAGCTGCAACTCGACCACCGGAGGTTGCGCGGCGAGCGCCACGCGAACCTGCTCTCCGTCGACATAGGTGACGCAGACGCGATCGACCTGCGGCACGACACGCACCAGGCGTTCGAAGAAGGTCTGCAGATCCTTGTCCGATTGCGTGGCCTTCTCGGCGCCGCGCTTCAACAAGGTGCTGACGCGCGGGGCTTCTTTCTGAACTGCCGCGACAAAACGTTCCGTCCGCGATTCACCGGCGGGCAACTGCGAAGGATCGATATCGGTCGATTCCGAGAACCAACCGATCATCATCTCTTCCCAAGTCTGATCTCCCCAGCGGACGTCTTCGTTGGGATTCGGATTCGCCAGATTGTTCTCCGAATTGTCGAAGTGCGCGAGGCAGTAGAGCTTGCTGCCGGCCGGCGCGAGAATCGGCTGCTCGAGCATGTAGATCACCTGCCAGTTGAAGTCGTACCGCGGCACGTCGAGCAGCGTCTCGACCTTGCCGTCGGGATAGTGCAGCTCGTAGCGGAAGGCCTTGCCGCGGAGGTGCATGTGTGGGGCGAAGGTCAGCAGCAGCGTGTCTTCTTTGAACGTCCGCGTCGCCTCGACGGGGTGATTGTCGGCCCCGGCCGGAATCTTGAAGGCGAAGTTGATCGCCATGTTCATGCGAGTGTCGTGCTTGACGGTCTTCGGATCGGCAAAGCGGAATCCGATGGCACTGCGATCTTCGGTCGCGCCGCCGTTGGGCGTGTAGTGCATCTGGAAGAGCAAACGCGTCCCCGCCTCGACGTGGGTGGCCATGCCCGGCGGCTTGAACCAGGGAGGGGTGCCCGGCGCGGCGCCGGCGATCAGCTCGATGCCCCCCGTGCCTGGGTTGAACTCGCCACGGCTCTTCTCCGGCCCTTCGAACGAGGGAAGCTCCACGCCTGCCGGCACCGCAAAGACGAAGATATGGTGTACGACCGCACGATTACCGAGCAGGCACTCGGTCACCTCGATCCACTTGTCTTCCTTCCAGCCCGGATCGACCACGAAGTACTGATACTCGAGCGTCCCTTCCGCGGGAATCGGGAAGGGCTCGTCACGCATGTAGTAGATCTCGTCCGGTTGGCCGATCTGCCAACCTTCGGGATACTCGATCGGCTCGGGCAGTTGCGAACGATCTCCCTCGGGCGCGCCATTCTTGACCCAGGCGAAGATCAATTCTTTCTCTTCCTCCGACATGCTGCGATCGTTCGTGAAGTGGCCGTAGCGCGTATCGGCGTGCCAGGGGGGCATGCGCTGCTCGCGGACCACCTCGGCGATCATGTCGGCCCAGCCGGCGACCTCGTCGTAATCCATCAGCGCGAACGGAGCGATCTGTCCCGGCCGATGGCACTCGACGCAGTTGTTCTGCAGGATGCGTGCGATCTGATTCGAATAAGTCACCTGCGAATCTTCGGCCGGCGTGCGTACGCGGCCGATCAAGCAGCCCACGGCCTCGGTCGCAGGTGCTGCCACGTCGCGGTCGGCCAGCACATCATCGATGGCATCGCCCAGGAAACGGGAACGCACCTTCGATTGCGCGTAGCCGGTGCTCGAGCCGAGCCCGTATTGATCGTCGATCCGCCCGCGGTAGCGAATGCGCCGCTCGGCGTCGAGCACGAAGACTTCGGGCGTGCGTTCGGCGCCGAACTGGTCGGCCAACGCGTTGCCCGTGTCTTTGAGGAAGGGGACACCCAGGTTGTAGACGCGCGAGTAGTTCTGCATCTCGGCGATCGAATCCTGGCGATTCGGATCGACCGCGAGGAAGGCCACCCCCTGGTCGCGATACTCGGTGGCCAATTCGTTGATGCGGGGGGCGTACAGTCGGGCCAGCGGGCATTCCGTACCCAGAAAGACGACGACTATGGCCTTGCTGTCGGCCAGGTCGGCGAGCGTATGCTCCTTGCCCCAGATGTCGTCGAGGGTGAACCCGTCGATCTGTTTGCCCAGCGTCGTCTGCCTGGCCTCTTCGGCCGCGGCGGGCCGACTACACAAGGCCGGCAGGGAGAGTCCGGCCAGAGCGGTCAACAGGAGCGCGGTACGCATCACTTCACCTCGAAGAGTTAACGTGGGTCGATGGATTGGTGTTGGATGGATTCGGGCCAGTCATCCAAGGTTCGCGATCGGCTCGCCCCGGGCGGGATTTCCTCAGTTCATCTGCCGCGTGGGGGCTAATCGGGTCTTCGTCGGACGAGTCTTTTACTTGCGGCGGTAAGGCCGTGGATTCAATATTTTCGATGAAGCGAGCTCGACTCAGGTCTCCCCTCGGTCGGCATCGATGCCCAGATAACTCAGGTAGCCGCGCACCAACTCGGCCGCGAGTTGCTCGTCGGTCATGTCGGCCGCCAAGGACTGCACGCTCGGCATCAGCGTGCATTGATCCAACATGGCGAAGACCATGCGGATGCCGAAATCGACCGCCAGGGGGGGCTGCCAGTGTCCGATTTCCTCGATCCGCGCGAGCATCAGCCCCCGCAGGCGCTCGGTAATGTGCTCGCACAACCGTCCGGCACTCTCGGCGAAGGCCGTGTCGTGTACGCCGCGGAGGATGAAGGCGCGAATCAGTCCCTGTCGCTCGCGGTAGATCCGCACCAGAAAGGGAATCAACTCGGTGACGATCTCGGCGATACTCGACCCTTCCCATTCGGCCGGGTCGAGAGCGGCATCGGTCGTGGCAACCGCCTCTTCGTGAAACCGCTCGTGCAGCAGGTTGAGCAGGGCCTCTTTGTCGCGGAAGCGGGCATAGAACACCCCCACCGACGACTGCGCCCGGCGCACGATGTCGGAGATCGTGGCCGCGTCGAATCCCCGCTCCGAAATGACCCCCTCGGCCGCATCGAGGATGCGTTCCATGCTCTCCTGACTGCGCGCCTGCCGCGGCGGGCGAACCCACTGGACGTTGTGATGGGAGGTACGGGCAGTGGACATGGAAAACCCAGGCAGACCTTGCGGGCAATAGTGCGTTAGTTCGCGGGGAAAACCAGAAACGGGATATAGAATCTAGAATTCAGATTCTACTTGTAGCCGCTGCTTCGATGGCCGTCAACAGCGATCCGCCGAGTATCGGCATTGAGCATCCGTGTAATCGCGAGCCAGCCCTGGTTGGGGCTTTGCCGCTTTGATACATCCACCCTGCTGGGCCTGATCGTGCGTGGCCATTGCAACCCACCGCACGCGACTTGCTCAGCCGACGACGCTGACCTGATCGCCCACGTGGATCTTGCCCGTGCGACCCGTGGGAACCAATCGCGTGTTCGTCGTGAAGCGGTAGGTGTGGTCGAAGCGATCCTTAGGCGCCCAGTCGGGCAAGGTAGCGGCACGCTGTCTGGCGAGGGTAACGACGAAATGTTCGTACTCCTCACCCGTTTCCGGATTGCGCGTGGGGACGGGGCAGCGTTGGCAGGGATTGGTCCCCTCGAATGTTACGTCGCCGATCTGAAAGCGCACGACGCCGTCGCCGGAGCCAAAGAGGCGGTCTTCCCAAAAGGGCTCGACCCCCGACACCACCAGGTTCATGCGAAACCGCCGGTGCAGATCCTCGGGCGAGAGCTCGGGCATCCATTGCGAGACGGCCTCGATCGACGCCCCGCTCACGATCGTGGGACCGGGCGAATCGTTATCGTCCGGAAAGCCCCCCAGGTCGTGCTCGACGAGCATGATCCGCGCGCCGAAATACTCGCCGAGCCACGCCTCGATCGCCGCGCGGTCGTCGTCGAGATGAAACCGCGCGGACTCGTTCTCACCCTGACGGCGCAACTCAAGTGTGCGGGCCAGCGGATCGCACACGGAGCGCAGGCGGTGAATCTTCTCGGTGCGTTTGGCACTGAAGAATTCGCCGTCGGCACCGCGCAGGGCGAACTGGCGGTCGTGGCGCAGGCCAGCGCCGGAGATGAGCTCCGCATTGGCGACATCGTACCCGTCGAGCGACTTGATCGGATAGATCGTGATGCGCTCGAGCTGAGCCATAGGGTCTGCCTAGAAGCGAGTCGACATATCGCAGCTTACGCCCCCCGCGGCCGGCAGGTAGGCCGAACGGACGTAGTCCATCACCATACGATGCGCGCTGAACCGCCACGCGAGCGAACTGATGGAGTTCATCATCATCTTGATCCACCCGCGGGGCAGACCGTCGATGTCGCGATCGTAGTAGAGCGGGATGATCTTGGTCTCGAGGACGCGATAGAGGTCGTCGGCATCGCGTTTGTCGTTCAACTCGTCGGAGACGTGCGAATTGCCCGTGCCGATGGCGAAGCCGTTCTTGCCGTCGTAAGCTTCGGCCCACCAGCCGTCGAGGACGGAGAAGTTCAATCCGCCGTTGAGCACGGCCTTCTGCCCGCTGGTGCCCGAGGCCTCGAGCGGTCGCCGCGGCGTGTTCAACCAGACATCGACCCCCTGCACCAGGTGGCGGCAGACGTTGATGTCGTAGTCCTCGACGAAGGCCACCTTGCCGGCGAAGCGTTCGTCGAAGCGCAGGTTGGCGATCTCGCGAATGAGTTGCTTGCCCGGCTCATCGGCGGGATGCGCCTTGCCGGCAAAGATGACCTGGATCGGCCGATCCTCGTCGTTCAGCAGGGCGCTGAAGCGGTCGATGTCGCTCAAGATGAGCGAGGCCCGCTTGTAGGTGGCGAAGCGTCGGGCGAAGCCGATCGTCAGCACGTTCGGATCGAGCATGTTGCGTGCGGCTTCGACGGCGTCGTCTGGTTCGCCGCGGCGGCGGCACTGGCGGCTCAGACGGCGGCGGACGAAGGCGAGCAGCAGGTTCTTGAGCGCCTGGTGGGTTTCCCACAGTTCGCCCGGATCGATCTGGTGAATGCCTTGCCACACCTCGGGCTCGCCCATGCGGCTGAACCAGTTGGCCGGGAAGTAGCGGTCGTACAAGCCTTGCATCTGTCCGGCGAGCCAGGTGAGGATGTGTACGCCGTTGGTGATGTGACCGATCGGGATCTCTTCTTCCACGCGCCACGGCCAGAGATGGGCCCACATGCGGCGACTGACGTGGCCGTGCAAGGAGCTCACGGCATTCGCCCGGCGCGAGAGCTTGAGCCCCAGCACCGTCATGCAGAAGGTCTCGTTGTCGTTGCGCGGATCGACGCGTCCCAGGCCCATGAACTGCTCGTACGAGATGCCCAAGGCATCGCGCAGCGGGCCCAAGTGTTCTTCGATCAGTCCGCCGTCGAAGCGATCGTGCCCCGCCGGCACCGGCGTGTGGGTGGTAAAGACCGTGTGCTGAGCGACGTCGCGCAACGAGTCGTCGAAACTCATGCCGTGCATATCCATCCGCTCGCGCACAGCCTCGAGACAGGCGAAACCGCTGTGGCCTTCGTTCAGGTGGTAGACGCCGGGCGTGATGTTCAGCGCCCGCAGCGCCCGCACGCCACCGACACCGAGCACCAGTTCTTGACGAATGCGCGTGCGATGGTCGCCGCCATAGAGCCGGCTGGTCAACTGGCGGTCTTCGGGACTGTTCTGATCGACGTCGCAGTCGAGCAGGTAGAGCGGAATGCGTCCCACGTGCATCAACCACAACTTGGCCAGCAGCGGGCCGGTGCGGGTATCGATGTGAATCGTGATCGGCTTGCCGTCGGGGCTGAGCGCCGGCTCCATCGGCAGGTTTTCGACCTTCGTATCCTGGTACTCTTCGATCTGGTAGCCGTTCTGATCGAGGCGCTGCTTGAAATAGCCCTGATCGTAGAAGAGGCCGATCGCCACGAGTGGGATGTTCAGACCGCTGGCGCTTTTGATGTGGTCGCCCGAGAGGACGCCCAGACCGCCGGAGTAGATCGGCACCGATTCGTGAATGCCGAACTCGGCGGAAAAATAGGCTACTGGCTTCGAGCCGAGCACACCCGCGTGGGTGATACCCCACGTCTGCGTGGGCGAAAGGTATTCCTTCAAGCGGCGATACGCTTGATTGATGCGGCTGTAGAGCACGAGCTCCGCGGCGCGCATCTCGAGACGCTCCGGCGTGAACTCTGCCAAGAGCGCGATCGGATTGTGGTCGAGCTGCCGCCAGCGAATGGGATCAAGGTCGCGAAACAGGCTCGTGACCTCGGGATGCCAGCTCCACCAGAGATTGTGGGCCAGAGCGACACATTTGTCGTAGAGCGTCTGCGGTGACAATCCATGCACGGCGGAGCTGTCGAGGTCCCCGCGGCGTGCAGCCTGTGTCTGACTCATCGAGTGATTCTCCTTCGCGCGCCTGCCGGGAACGCCCCGATTATATCGCGTGTTTCCAAGGGAGCGACCCCTGATTCCTCTGCGCGTCGAGATTGCCGTCGCAGCATTAGATTTTGTGAAGTGAGACGCGCCACGCGCCGCGGCCATCGATCGGTTGTCGCCTGCAACGCCCAGGGGTATCGTGAACCGCCGACGCTCGATGCTCTGCTCGACCTGCAGCCTGCGGTGACGACATGTCAAACTCTTCGCAGATCACCACACCGGACGATCCCGCCCTCGCGCAACTCTGCCACGAATTGAGCGCTCATGCCACGGCACTTGATGTGAGCGAGGCGTGGCCCGAGCATCAACTGAAGCTGTGCGGCGAATACGGCGTCTATCGCTGGTTCTCCGGCCAGAGGTGGGGGGGCTGCGACTGGAGCGAAGGGGACGTCATTCGCGGTTACCTGCGGCTCTCGGCCGCCTGCCTGACGACGACCTTCATTCTCACGCAACGTGCGGGCGCTTGCCGTCGAATCGAGGCTTCGGACAACGAAGCGCTGAAGGCCGAGCTATTGCCGCCGCTGGTCGAAGGGAGCGCCTTCTCGACGGTGGGTATATCGCATCTCACCACGAGCCGGCGACATCTGGGGCGCCCCGCGCTCGTGGCCGAAGAAACGGCGGGGGACTACGTGCTCGACGGCTACAGCCCCTGGGTCACCGGGGGGGCGCATGCCGACTGGGTCGTCACTGGGGCCACGCTGGAAGATGGTCGGCAGATCCTGGTCGCCCTGCCCACGGCGCTCGAAGGGGTCGAGGCCGCCGAGCCGGCTCGACTGATCGGCCTGACGGCCAGCCACACGGGCGAAGTGCGCTGCCGGCGCGTGCGGGTCGAACGCCGCTGGTTGCTCGCCGGACCAGCAGAGAATGTCATGTCGCAAGGGAGCGGAGCGAACACCGGCGGACTGCAAACGTCGACCTTGGCGATCGGCTTGGCGCGGGCAGCGGTCGATTTTCTGCGGTACGAGGCGGAGCGCCGCGCGGACCTCAATCCCCCCAGCCTGTCGCTGGCGCGCGAGGTGGAGCTCGCCACGGGCGACCTGCTCGAGCTGGCGCGCGGCAACGCCGTTTGCAGCCACGACGAGTTCCGTGCGCGAGCCAATAGCCTGGCGTTGCGGGCCTCGCAGGCTTCGCTGGCGGCGGCCAAGGGAAGTGGCTACGTCGTGGGGCATCCGGCCGGACGGATGTGCCGCGAAGCGCTCTTCTTTCTGGTCTGGAGCTGCCCGCAACCCGTCATGTCGGCAGCGCTGTGCGAGTTGGCCGGGCTGTCGGACTGAGTTGGCTGGTGCGTGGAAGTGAGCGGGGAGAATTCCCGGGTTTCCACGCCCCGTCACGGCCTTTCGGCCCTTCTTGCGCTTCGCTATCATTTTGGCTTCATCATATTGCGGTGGAAATGCGGCGGGCCCTGGTGCGCGACCTCGTCTCGGTCAGCGCAACCTTGCTGTCGGACTCGCCTGATGCCCTCTACTTCTCGGGAGCTTTGCACGTCATGACGAACGACACGAATGTCACCTGGCACGAACACGCGGTGTCGCGCGAAGAGCGCGAGAACCTCAACGGTCATAAGGGCTGCGTGATCTGGTTCACCGGTCTCAGCGGCTGCGGCAAAAGTACCGTGGCGAACCTGGTCGACCACAAGCTCCACGCCCAGGGTGCGCACAGCTTCGTGCTCGACGGCGACAACGTGCGCATGGGCCTCAACGCCGGACCGGGCATGCTGAAGAAGCGGCATAGCGAAGAGTTCGCCAACCGTTTCGGACTCGGCTTCTCGGCCATCGATCGCGAAGAGAACATTCGCCGCATCGGCGCCGTTTCGGAGTTGTTCGCCTCGGCCGGCGTCATCGCACTGACGGCGTTCATCAGCCCCTATCGCCGCGATCGCGATGCCGTGCGGGCCATGCTGCCCGAGGGGGACTTCATCGAGATCCTGGTCGACGCCCCGCTCGAGGTGTGCGAAGCCCGCGATCCGAAGGGGCTGTACAAGAAGGCCCGCGCCGGCGAGATCAAGGGTTTCACCGGCATCGACGACCCGTACGAAGCCCCCGAGAAGCCAGAGTTGGTGCTCGATTCGGCCAAGAAGGACGCCGAGACGCTGGCCGAAGAAGTGCTGGCCTATCTGCGTTCGAAGGGCAAAATCAAGTAGCGGTCTATCACTTTCAGTGCGATTGCATCGACTCGACGTCTCCGGCGGCTATGCGTTTGCTCGGTGGGTGCTGATCTGGGCTATAATTGGAATATGGCACCAAAAATTACGCCCGAAATGCGTACTGCGCTTTCCCAGAGCAAGGGCCAGCCAATCGAAGTCGAGGACCAAGAGTCCAACCGGGTTTATTGGTTGTTCGAGAGTCCTCTGGCCGAAATGCTGCTCGACCAACAAGTCTTGCAGGAATTCCTGACATGGCGGCTCTCGCGCAAGTCTGACGACAAGCACGATCAACTTGACCGCTGGATCATTGCACGGCTTGAAGAGGCCGAAGCCGAAGTCGCCGCTGGCCTGGCAACCTCCTGGGATATCGATGACTTTAGGAAAAAGCTACAGGCACGATTGAGCCAGACCTCGTCAAGCTGATGGCATACGTTGTCAGGGCAGATGGGATTGAAATAGCACGCGTGCTGCATGGTGCTCGCGATTTGCCGAATCTACTCGGTACTGGTGAATAGCAACCTCGATGTTTCGCGAACCCCCGGTTCGCCAGTCCAGCATCCGCATTCACTGTTGTGAGAACGATTCAATCAGGTCATACTTGAATTGGTCATGGCAGCAGCCCAATGGATTGCAGCCAAGGCCTCTGGACGTCGACTGTTATACGTTGGCAATGGCGTGAATCAGACGAGGTTTGAATGCAATCGCGTGGACCGGGTTGGTGGGTATTGTATGGCCTGGGGGCCCTCTGCGCGTTCGTGCTTGCCGGCCGCCTGGTGGCGATCATTTTTTCGTCGTTCTTCTCGCTGTTGATCGTCGACGAAAAACTCGACCAGGCTGGCGCCGGGCAGATGACCGGGCCGATTCAGGTGGTGCGCCAGTTCGATGGTCCCCCGGATACCATTGCGGCGCCCCAGGCCACGATTCCGGGTGCGGCGCGCCCTCTCACCGCGGCCGACCTGAAACAGCCCTCGACGCCCTATCTCGAAACCCCCACCACGCGGCGCCAGCGCCCCCAGTAGGCAGATGGCCGTGGGGGGACGTTCGAGGAGAGGGGGGATCTCTGCGCGGTTGGGCTGTGAAGCCTCGTGCCGCGAGTGAAGACCGAACTCGGGTTATGCTGCCCGATCGCGGGCAGATTGCCGCGAGTTTGCCTGAGAGGTCGTCAGGTGGGGCTGAAGGGGCGGGGGGCGCGTGCCGCCGCGAGCTCGGCTATTACCTCGCGACGAGGCACGGTAGGCCTCCTCCTGTTGGCGGACACGCGCCATTGTGCCGCGCAGCACCACAAACACGAGGGGAAGCAGGCTGAGGAGGCCGATCCACAGCAATAACTCGATCGAGCTGAGAGACAACATCCTCGCCCCTAAGGCAGAAAATACCGGCGCCACGCCTCGACGCAACCACACGTTGCGTCCCTGTACGGCTTCTATCGGCATCCACGATTAGGGAACATGCGAGGCGCCTTGCCTCGATGCGCAGCTCTCATCAGTCCACGCAAACCTCGCTGTTTAACACCTGCTGGCAGGGCGCGATAGCAGCATTGCGCGGGAAGCAAGATCCGGTCGCGCGGGACCGTTGAATTCCGGTGGTAGCACGACCGTCCTCGGTCGCGCCGGGGACCCTTGCCCGGCGTGGGAGGAAATCGAATCACGGCGAGCTACTTGGGAAGTTTTCCCTCGGCCAGCTCGCGGTCCCACTCATCCATGAGGGGCCAATCGACGGCACACGTGCCAAAGTCGGCCATGTGCTGATACTGCTCGAGCCGCGCGATGGTGGCGTCGAGCACCGCGTTGTCCTTGCGGAAGATCGGTCCGTGGCTCGGCAAGAGCCACTCGACATCGCTCGCGCGAATACGCTTGAGCGAGGTGATGAAATCCTGAATGTCGCTGCCGTGGTGGGCGTCGATCACCCCGACGCAACCGTCGCGGTAGATGTTGTCGCCGCTGAAGAGCAGATTGCCGAGGCGGAACGAGAGCTGGCTGTCGGTGTGCCCCGGCGTGTGCCAGACCTCGAGTTCGAGGCCGCCGATGCGAATGCGGTCCCCCTCGTCGATTAGTTGGTCGATCTCGACGGCCGGCAGTTCGAGGTGGATCCCTTGAGCACTGATCTCGGCGTAGGTTTTGACGAGATCGCCCGAGGCGAGGGCCTCGGCCGCGAGGCGGTGCCCCAGGGCCGGCGTCTTCAGCAATTGCTTGACCTTGGCCAGCCCCTGAATGTGGTCGGCATCGGCGTGCGTGGCGATGACCCCTTTCGCGCTCGAGAGGGGAAAATCGAGCTGGCGGATGATCTCGACGATCTCGTCGACGGTGTCTTCATAACCGATATCGATCAGCACCCATTCGGGGCCGTCGTAGACGAGATAGACATTGCAGCCGATCCGTTGACCGGCCTGGTAGTTCATCTCGATAACGTGAGGGAAGACCGGCTTCCGCTCCAGCATGATGATCCCCCTCTTCGCGCCTATTGCTGTCCACGCGGCCAATGAGCCACTTTGCAGAACGGTGCCCTCACGCATTCCGGGCTTCCGTTGGGCGCCCGAGACTCCTTGGCTGCGCGGAGCGGAATAATGCCCAACGCTGAATGTGTCGCAGTGCCGGAATTTTAGGGCATCGTGGCCGGCAAATGAACCCCCTCGGGGCGCGAGGGATAGCCGGGCAAGGTCTCGCCGAGGAATTCGTCGAGACGCTCGGCGACGCGGCGGTTGCCCAACTCGCTGAAATGATGCCATTGTTCGTCGAGGTAGAGATCGTCGACGTTGCCGGCGGCCAGAAAACTGCCCGCCAGATCGAGAAAGGGAATGCCCGCCTGCCGTGCCGATTGGTTCAGCGCTCGGCTGATCTGCCGGTAGAGATCTCGGCGGGCAGAATCCTTCAATTCTGCAAGTTCGGGCAGCAGCACGATCACCAGGGGCAGCCCGTCGAGCGCCGTCTCGCGGTGCAACTCGGCCAGAATCGCCCAGGCAACATTCAGTTGCCGCGAAGGGTCGATTTCCAGGGGCGGACTCTTCCAGGGGGCGGCGAGTGACTCTGCCGTGCGGTAGATGGCACTGTAGTCCGAGAGAAACCGCACGACGCCGTCACGCGCGTCGAGTGGCTCGCCGGCCGCGATTTTCTTGGGCACAGGGCGCCCCGTCACGTGCAGTCGACCGCCGACAAGGTCGAAGCGAGGCATGGCGGCCCCGTTGGCCATCCGTCCGCCGGTCATGCGCCAGATATCGTCGAGGATCAAGGCCACGACGACGGCCTTGGCGTGCAAGGCGTCTGCATCGCGCTGGTACCAGAGGTAGCACTGCCCGATCGAGTAACCCCCCTGCCCCATATTCACCGCCTGTAGCCCGGGATTGACGGCTTCAAGTTGTGCCGGGTAGGTGGCTCGATCGTCGACACCGTATCCCAGCGTGAACGAATCGCCCAGGCAGAGGATGCGAAAGCGCCCATCCACCGGCGCCGGCGCATAGGATTCTCGGGCACGAAGGCCTTGATCGTTGATTGTGATGTGCCGGCCGGGACCGTAGAAGTCGGCAATCTGCTTGCCTGGGATGTGTGCCCAACCCAGGTCGGCATCGTGCCGCGCGTGGAAGTCTTCCATGAACTCGACGGCCCGCGGCGATTCCGGGCGTGTCGCGTCGTCGCCCGCCCATTGCCAGTACAGATGCAACAGGCCTTCTACAATTGCCAGGCCCAGCAACGTGGCGATCGAGGCCCAGAGAAGACGCCTGCGGAGCTTCATGGAGCGAACCATTTCGAGGCAGGCGCCGCGGGGAACGAGAGCCAGGGCGATGTTCGTATCGGGCGCGCCCTTCGGTCGAGCGAGTGTTTCTACGGTGCGGTCAGAACCGGCGCCCCGGGGGCGGGGGGCATGGCGCGCGATCGCGACTCGGTGTCGCGCAGCGCCGCCGAGAGTTCTGGAATCGCCGGGGCGGCGCCGGGACCGATTTGCCCCAGGGCTCGCGCCGCGGTCAGTCGCACCGTGTAGACGTCGTCGGCCAGGGCCGCGGTCAGCGCCGGTACGGCCTGTTGAGCGGTCTCTCCCAACCGGGCGATCCCCTTGGCGGCGTTGGTGCGCACCACGGGATCGGAATCGTGCAGGGCAGCGATCAACACCGGCAGGGCCTGGCTGCCGATGCGCGAGAGCGAGTCGGCGGCGGTTTCCGAAATCGTGATCTCCGGGAGCAGCGGACGCTGCACCAATTGGGCGATGGGCCGTTTCGGCAGTTCGAGATTCACCCGCGCTCGCGCATCGGCAATCTCCTGCGCCGTGAAGCTCGTGGGCCCCACGCCGGTACCACAGCCGACGACCAAGGGGGCCACCCCAAGCACGAGCCAAGGGACGCTAAACGAGGTTCTCGACATGCTGCTGTTCCTCTTTCAAGCCGCCAGACGGGGACACGACGCCCCTCGAATGCCAGCATGACCAGCGGCTCGGCGACTGTCCACGGCGTGCCGGGATGCACCGTCGCGAAACGAGACGTGCTGCCCCGCGGAATGCTCGCCTTCGGCCGTCGAGTGAGTCTCAGAGTTGGAGGTGTCGTCTCATTTCGAGCCGGGCGCCGTGCGTTCGACGACAGTTCGCGCCGGCCCCTGCTATGACGACGGCCGCGGTCGGTCGCATAGAAACTTTCTCAACCAACGGCCACAAAAACACTTACGATCATCGCGGCCTGGCGGCACCGCAAGATAGTGATGCCACTGGCACGCCGCTTGCAATTTCATACGAACAAGAAGCGGAAACTCGGCCGGAGCAGCCCAGCCGGCGAGAGGCCGCCGGGAACTCCGATTCGCAGAAGGTCGCCGCCATGTTGGAACTCGAATGCCTGATGGCCTTGGGGGTGCTGTTGTCGGTAAGTCTGGTGCTGATGTTCACGGTGCGGCCGAAGCTGCCGCAGGTCCGGTTGAGACAAATCCCGATCAACGACTGAAACGACGAGAAACGACTGAAACGACTGAAACGACGAGAGCTGTTCGACGCGGGGTCGGTAGTAGAAGAAGCAACATCGCCGGTGGATGTGATCGGCGATGACGGAGAATAGGGGTCGTACGGCGGAACCCGATCGCTCCTGCTCTGGTAGAGACGCGGCGAGGGGGGGAAACCACCCGCGCCGGGAACGAGAAGTGGCCAGGCACGGGAAGAGGCAACCCGTGGGACGAGGGAAGAATGTGGCTCCGACAGGGGTGTCATGCACTGGCCCCCTGGACCTTGTCCCGCCGAATGGCGCGTGCCACCCGCCGCGACGTGAAGACGTGCCCGTAGAGTTGACATCATGAGAGACCGCACGTCACGTTTTCATGTCCGGCGGTGGCGCGACATTCGAATGACGCGGGGCTCCTGATTCAGAAGCAGGATTCCTCTCTGTTTTCGGTGCAAGATCGTTCGCCGGCCACCGAACCTATCTTTGATCGCACGATGCACCTCCTCGGCTAGCTGTGCTTCCGGCCAGGGGTCATTTGCTCTAGAATCGTGCGACTGTCTTCGTGCTTCCCGCCCCCCGCTGGTGAGATGGCCTTCGTGAGCAAATCGACCACTGCCGAGCGTGTCATCCTTGTGGCGGGGCACGAACCGATTCGCCTGCGCGATCCGGCGTTTGCCGCGTTTCTCGCCTGGCTGCTGCCTGGGCTGGGTCACCTCTATCAGCGCCGCTTTGCGAAAGGGGTGCTGTTCATGGTGACGATCCTTTCGACGTTCTTCTATGGGTTGTTCCTGGGAGAAGGTCACGTGGTGTACGCCTCCTGGCGTCCCGAGGATCGCCGTCTGCCCTATCTGTGCCAGGTGGCGGTGGGGTTACCGGCCTTGCCCGCACTGGTGCAGGCGCGCCGGGCCGAACCGCTGTGGGGCGGTTTCATGGCGCCGCCGCGCAACTCGCATGAGCTCGACCACTGGCACCGGCGGCTGAACAAGTATTTCGAGTTGGGCACCGTCTACACGATGATCGCCGGCCTGCTCAACATCTTCGCCATCTACGACGCCTACGCCGGCCCCGCGATGGTCGAGGAGAAGGACGCGGAAGGTGACGGAGCGAGTCCGCCCGACGGCGATCCTCCTGGCAGCGAGTAAGCGCCGGCATCTCGTCCCACAAATTCGATCCTTTTTCCACGCACGCACGGTCAACCCCATGTCGCATGTGGTTCTGCTCGCCGCCGGCGAGAATCAACTCTGGTACCTGCTGCCGCTGGTGGTGGCGGTGAGCCTGGTCTGGTCGGCCACGCGGCACGAAGACATGGGGCAGATTTTGCGGCGCGCGCTGCGTGCCGGACTGACGATCCTGGGGCTGTTGGGCGCGGCGTTCGTGTTGTTGTTTGCCATCTCGCGCTGGCTCTAGGGGGCGTCTCTCCCCCCACCCCACGATTCGTCTCGCAGCTCGCGTCGCAGGTGACCGCACCGCGTGCCAACGCGCGGAATGATCCACACAATCGGCAGAAAACTCCGGCCGATTCTGGCATCGCGCCACACGATGGGCTATACGTGTGTAGGCCGCTGCCCGGGCCTCCCGCCAGTTTCCAGCCCATAACCCTCCGGCCGACGATCGTGAACTTCCGACGTTTGGTTGCCACCTTCAGTTTGGCCATGGTGGGCCTGACGTTGCCGCTTGCATCCGCTGCGCAGGTGGCTCTGGCACAAGCCTCGCGCGCCCCCGCGCTCGAGGCCTCGCTCGACGCGTTGGAACGATCGTTGCCGGCCGATCCCTCAGCGTTCGCGACCGCCGATACGGCGGTTTGGAAGCGGCTCGTCGCGGAGATCGACGCCAGCGCCAATACCCGAGCGGCGACGCTCGATCGCCAGGTGCCCGCCCAGGCGTTGGCTGGCTGCCGCTCGCTGCTCGTCGCGAAGGATCGCGTCGACGCCCTGCTCGAACAGACCCTCGCACGGCGGACTGAATTCGCCGGTTTCGGCCTGGGCGAAGAGAATCGCGATGCCGTACGTCGCTATCTGAGCGCGACCTCGCGTCTCATCGAGCTCTCGGGGCGACTTCGCTACCTGCTGCGCGATGCACTCGAACGGGCATCGTCCAGCATCGAGGCCGATCCCCGCTCGCGCGAGGCATTCATCCAGTTGCTCACCGAGCACGGCAGCCAGATCGGCGCCGTGTTGTTGACGCCCTTGCTGTTCGACCCCGAGCCCGCTCCGGGCCGCGCGGCGGTCGTCGCCCGAACCAGCGATGCCACCAAGGGGGCCGTTCTGCGTTTGCTGGCGGCTGCCGGAAATCGGGAAACGCTGCTCGACCTGGCCGAGTTCCTGCACACGGGCCCCTCGGCCTCTCTTACCTTGCAGGCCGCCGAGACGATTCGCGAGATCGGCCTGCCGCAGGATCCTCGCCCCGATCAGGATGCGAACCTGCCGCAGCCCGCGATCACGGCCGAAGATCTGCACGAGTTGCTCACCGCCGTGGATGCGTCAAAGCTCGCGGGCGATGACGCGCGGCGCCATGGCGAGCTCGTCGCGTGGAGCGAGCGCCGGATGCGCGAAGGCGTAACCGAGGACGTCTATCGGCTGGGGCGGTTCGATCTGCGGCCGGGCGATTGGCTGCTGATGCGCAATCCGTCGCCTTACAACAGCTTTACCGACCTTTCGCCGGGGCTCTTCACGCACGTGGGGGTCGTCACCGACGAAACGGGGCCGGATGGGCGGCGCCGCATCGTGCTGGTCGACATGCCCGAGCGCGGCACGGTGATGCCTGCGACGAACATCGATCTCTTCGTTGAACGCACGCTGCACTATGTCGTGCTGCGTCATGCCGATCCCCTGTACGGCAAGAAGATGGCCGACGTGGCGCGTGCGGTGATCGGCAACGAGACGCAGTTCGATCTGAACTTTCGCACGTCGCGCGTCGAAGAGTTGAAGGGACAGGACCTCGAGGGGCGCAAGATCCACACCTACTGCGCCGGTCTGTTGCTCCTGTGTGCGCAGGAGACGCCGGGCGCCCGCGACGAATTCTTCCCGCTGCCCGAGTATGCCGCGGCAGGCAATACGCAGCCCAACCTGGCCAAGCTGGGACTATCGATCGGGGAGGATTTCGTCTCGCCGACGGGAGCTCTCTTCTCGCCCCATTTCTCGCTGGTCGCACGTTGCGAGCCGATGTACGAGCCGACGCGCGAGATCGAAGAAGCGGTCTTCGACCATTTTGCCACGTCGCTGGTCGACAAGACGTTGCGTCCTTCGGCGTCGATGTACCAGTCGCTGCGCGTGAAGCTCGCGCAGGCGGCCGAGGTCACGCCCCTCTTGGGTCGGGCGCTGGCCGCGGCGAATGACGTCAGCCCCGACATGGATCTGGTCGCGGCAGCGCGAGCGGCAGCCGTGGTCGAGAATCTCGATGAGATCGCCTTCGGCACGAGTGGCGAGTTCGTGGCGGCGCGCGAGGCCATTCGCGCCGGCAACACGGCCGATCTGGTGGCGCGCGGCGCCTCGAGCGAAGAGGTCGCCCGGGTGCAGGAAATGCGCCGGCGGCATGGCGATCTCTACCAGGCCTGGCGCTCGGGCAAGATCACCCCGCGCGACCTGCGGCTGAAGCTGGTCGACTACTACTCGACGCTCGGCAAACGCCGCATCGACGAACAATTCTTCAGCCGGGCGCCGTGACGGGCGGCACGTCTGCCGCGAGCCGGTGGTCCCCGCTCGCGTCCCACGATTTCCCCGCGGCAAGCCCGGATAACAAGAGCGGCCTGGCGGGGCTACAATAGAGCATGGTAGGCCGGTGGATGTCGTGTCTTGCTGGTCCCCATGATAACGCTGGAAACTCCGTTGTGACCGATCAGCCGAGTACGCTTGCCCCCCCGGAGGCCGCGTCCGAGCCGGACTTGCGGCGCGGCGCGATGACGCGCCGCCGCTGGATCATGCTGCTCGGCGCCAGCTTCGTGGCGATCGTGGGGGCGGCGCTGGCGGCCCTGTTCTGGCGAGATGCGCAGGCTCCGCTGCTCGTGTTGCACGGCCATCACGATAAAGTCCACGCAGTGGCCTATTCGCCGGACGGCATGCTCCTTGCCAGTGGCGGCGGCGATCAAAAAGTGCGGCTCTGGAACGCCGCGACAGGCGAACCCGTGGGGGAACTCGATCACCAAGGTCCCGTCCTGGGGCTGGCTTTTTCTCCCGATGGCGGATTGCTGGCCTCGATCGACTCGGACCGCACGGTGAAGCTTTGGAACGTGGCGGATCGCACGCTGCAAAGCACGCTGCGCAATCGCCGGCAACCGACGATCATCGCCTTTTCGCCCGACGGCCAGCAACTGGTCGCTCACGCGCCCAAAGCGAAGGACCTGACGCTGTTCGATCTCGAATCGGCGGCGCCGGTCCACGTGCGCGACCCCCAAGAGGCGCTCGGTTGGTTGATTCCGCAAACGAGCGACGGCGCGCTGGCGGCCCGACCTGCCTCGGGGCGGCAGATCTCGCTGACCGAAGGGATCGAAGGGGGCGAACGTCACAAGCTGCCGGGGCATAGCGACCAGTTGAACTGGGTGCGTTTCTCGCCCGATGGACGGCTGCTTGCCTCGGCGGGGGGATATACGTTCGACCAGTTTACGTTTCGCGGGGGGGAGATCCGCCTGTGGGACGTGGCCACCGGCAAGTTGCTCGTGAGCATCGACCAATTGAAGGCGGCGATTCCGTGCCTCGCGTTCTCGCCCGATGGCCGTCGCTTGGCCGCCGCGAGTTTCGATGGTACGGTCTGTGTATGGGACGTCGAGCAAGTGCTCGCCGGCAAGTAACAACAGGAAGCGACCGTGTCCGAAGAACCACGCGATACGAGCACCGATCTCGAGCTTCCGCCGCCGGTGACGCCTGGCGTGGTCGACGTGTATGAGCCCGCGACTCGATCGCTACGTTCGCATCCCGCCTGGCGCTGGATCTGGCGCGGCAGTCTGGTGTTGGCCGGCATCGTGGCGGTGGCCCTCCTCGGTCTGGCGGCGAACGGCACGAAAGGGCTGGCGAATTACTGGCTGGCCCGTGCCTATGGGCACTACGCCCAGGGCGATCTGCCTGCCGCGATCGACAGCCTGACCGACGGACTGGAATGGTTTCCGGACGACTCGATGCTGGTCTATGCGCGGGCACAGTTCCGTCGCGAGCACCACGATCTGGCAGGCAGCCTGCAAGACGCGAATCGATTGATCGAGCTGGCGCCGGAGTTCGCCGACGGCTATACCGAACGCGCACAGACCTACCTGCGGCAGAAGCGCTACCCCGAAGCGATCGCCGATCTCACGCAGGCGCGCGATCTGCAACCGACCGGAGAACCCGAACCGCTGAATGGCCTGGCGTATGCCCGGGCGCTCGCCGGGACCGATCTCGAATTAGGGCTGAGTGAAGTCCAACAGGCGATCGACCAATCGGCCACCTCGCCCCACCTCTACTCGTATCTCGACACGCGCGGCTATCTCTACCACCTGTTGCAGCGCCACGAGGAGGCGCTGGCCGATCTCGATCGCGCGGTCGAGCAAGGACTGAAAGATCGGGATAAAGCCGTGGCGCACATGCAGGCACAACGACTTTCGGACTCGCAGATCAACCGCCTCACCAACCTGCTGAATCGCAACCTGGCGGTGATCTATCATCATCGCGGCGAAGTTCACCAGGCGCTGGGGAACAAGGAACAGGCCGAGTTCGATCTGCGTCGCGGCGACGAGCTGGGCTACAACCCCGAGCAGGGGGTCTTTTAGCGCCGCGCCCGGCGTTAACCGCCGGCAAAGCACCGTTCGGCCAGACGAACGCCGATCCAGACTGCGGTCAAGCCGATCGCGCAACTGGCGAGCACATTCGCGACAGCCAGGCGCGCGTCTCCCGTGGCGACCAGTTGATACGTGTCGAAGCCGAAGGTGGAGAAGGTCGTGAACCCGCCGAGAACGCCGACCAGGATGCCCAGGCGAATCTCGTCACGGACCGGCAGATGACGGCCCAGGCTCACGGCGAGAAAGCCGACCAGCAGGCACCCCAGGACGTTGACGCTGAGCGTGCCCCAAGGGAAGCGCGTGCCGATCCATTTCTGCACGCCGGCATGCATCAGGTAGCGGCAGACCGAGCCGAACGCGCCGCCGAGCGCCACCATCGTCAACTGCAGAGCCACGAGATCTCTTCCTTTGCTGTGCGTGCCTCACTCCCCCGCGCGGCGATCAGAAGCGATAGATCACGTCGGTGGCGATCAAGAGTTGGTTCGAATCGCTCTGGCCATCGTAGGGGAGCGGACCCTTGGTTTGCGACCAGTCGATGCGCAGCTCGGGCCGCACCAGCAGATTCGCGTTCGGCTTCCAGTTCAGCCCCAAGGTGCATTCGAAGAAATCGCCGCGGTTGCCATTGGTATCAAGGCGGGTTCCCTCTTCGTCGCGGAACCACTCGAAGCGGCATCCCCAGGCCCAGCATGGATTGATGTCGCGCAGGAAGTACTGCACGATGCTGTACCAATCGGCGTCGTTCTGAAACTGCGGTCCCGCGGCGTTTTCCTGGAACCCACGGTCGTATTGCAGCACGTAGGTGAAACACTCGCTGGGCCGTAGCGTGAGAATGGCGCTGAACATCACCATGGTGCTGTTCGGCTCGCCCAGCAGTTCGTTCTGCTCCTGGCCGGCATACACGGAGTAAGCAAACGACGCGAAGCGTTCGGGGCTGTTCCAGGTAATGCCGCCGAGGAAGCCTTGATCGTTGTTGATGTCTTCCCAGGTATCCCAACCGCGAACGACGCCGGCAAGAATCGCCGTACTGGGCAGAATGTTGTAACTGCTCAGAAAACCGGTGTGCGTGAAAGGCTCGCCGTAGAGCTTGCTGTACGAATGCGAGTAGAAGAAGTTGTTCACCGCGGGCACGGTTTCGTAGCCGATGATCGTGTAGAAATGGCCCAAGCGGAAACGCGCGCCGTAGCCCCACGGCGCATAGACGTCGACGAATGCCTGCGGCATGGCCAGGCCGTATAGAGGCGCGGCGCCGTTGGCGCGCGGACCGTAGTCGCGATTCCAGCGTTGCGTGCCGTTGTTGTGCGTCTCGAGCCCCAGCGCGGTGGTGAAGTAATAGTCGGTACCGTAGAGCAGGTCGACCTGGCCGCCGATATCCCATTGGCACGATTCGGTGCAGACCGGCTTGGCCATCGTCAGATAAAGCTGGTTCATCTGGTACTCGTTCGCCCGATCGTTGAAGCCGACCCCCGCATTGAAGCGATCGGGGGGGCTGTCGGGGTTCCAGGTGAAGCCCTGCTCGAGCCACGCGTCGAAGCAGAGGGCGGAGGCAAGTTCTTCGCCGAGCAGGCCGCGCGGCGAGTAGAGGGCGGGCGGAATGAGCCAATGCCCGTTGCGACGGCAACAGCCCGCCTCGTCCGTGTACCAGGGGCGATCGTAACCGTAGTCGTCGACGAAGGCCGACTGCGACTCGTCGCCACGGTAGGGACTTGTCTGTGGCGAAGCGGGCGCCGATCGTTGGCGGGGCTGCGTGGCAGGCGCGGGTGCGCTCTCTCGCTCGTCGTCGAGACCGGGTATCGGCGCGTTGCCGCGCGGACTCGGGTCCAGGATTTCGTCGATCGAGGGCGCGTCTTCATCGGGGACACCCTCCGGAGGCGGAAGGGTCGGCAGCGGAGGCTCGTCATCGGTGGCCGGGGCGGCCGGCACGGTTGGTGTCGGCGCGGTGCTTTCGGGCACGCCGATCGGGGGTTCAGCCGTCGCCGGCGGCGCGGGCGTATCGGTAGGCGGATCGGCCTGACGAACGTTGACAAAGCGCAGCGTTCGAGCCGGCGCGGCCGCCTGCGCCTGCTCGACGGTCGTGGCCAAGAACCAACCGGCGAACCCCAGCGCGATCCATCTCAAAGCGTTCATCGACCTCCCCCCCTCGAGTGCGACGTACAACGTTCGATCAGACCGCGACGATGCGGGAATCGACGTTGCCAAGCGGCGCCATCCACCAGACGAGGGCGGCCGCCACGCGAAGAGGAAAGCTTTGCCACCAGCGCGAACGCCTGTCCCAACAGGACAAGCGTTCACGCGCGAGCCACCGTGGGCGGCACGAGCATGGGCACTTCGGTCGAGCCGATCGCGTGCGCTGCGCAATTTCCAGCGCAGGGCAACTTCCCCCTTCGTTCGCATCATCGGCGCGCACGGTCAGAGGGCTTGTGCCAATCAGTCAAGATTTGCGGGTCGTAGCGATCGCCCGGATCGGGCAGAGACTGTCGCTATCAGTGTGATGCTAGCTGCCGAAGGGAACCACGTAGTTGATTACCGCGCAGTAATGCAGCGCGCTGCCGGCGAGCACGAAGATGTGCCACACGGCGTGGAAGTATCGAATCGAATCCCAGGCGTAGAAGATCGTGCCGGCGGTGTAAGTGAGTCCGCCGGCCAAGAGCCACAACAGACAACCGGTGGGGACGGACTCGAGCATGGGACGCGCCGCGATCACGCAGACCCAGCCCATCGCCAGGTACAGGCCCAAGGAGACCCAGGGGAAGCCGTGTCCATACAGGAGCTTGAAGACGGCCCCGAATATGGCCAGTCCCCACACGATGCCAAACAGGGTCCAACCCCAGGGACCACGCAGGTTGACCAGCGTGAAGGGGGTGTAGGTGCCGGCGATCAACAGATAGATCGCGATGTGATCGACCAGCCGCAGGATCTGCTTGGCCCGTGGATGTTGGACGGCATGGTAGAGCGTCGAGGCGGCATACAACACGACGAGCGACGCGCCATAGACGGAGCAGCCGATGATGTGCCAGAGGGTGCCCTGCCAGGTGGTGAGGACGACGAGCCCGACGAGCCCGGCGATGCTGAGCCCCAAGCCAATACCATGCGTCACTCCATTGGCGATCTCATCTTCGATCGCGGCCAACGTGACGGAATGCGGACGTGAGACCGGGGTGCTACGCATCGGCTGCTCGCGTGAGGCCAGGTTCCGCTTGGGCCAGGGCCGCGACGCGCGGCGGCGTTCGTGGTGGCGAATCTGCGGAAACGGTTTGGAGGCAATCGGTGCTATCATTGTATTCGCTCCCGGGGGCGGCTGCCGACCATTTATTCTCGTGCGGCCAGCACACTCCCCCAGGTCAGCGTAGCGCAGGCAAGCTACGCCGTGTTACACCGCTCCAGACACATCTGGCAGGCCATCCCCTACCGGAGCAGGAGTCGTAAGACGATGGCCGCGCCGCCCCCCTGGGACACTTCCGGCCCGCCACGAAGGGAAGAATCGCCGCGCGAGTGACGACGACCTGAACTTCCCCGAGGCTGTCGTGTCGCCGGCCAGACCTGGGACCGATTGACGGCAGTCAAGCCGAAGATGCGCCGGGATCTCAGTTGCCCAACGAGACCGCTTCCTTGGGCGGCTTCATGGGATTCACCGGCACGGTGCCGTCGAGCGGGCGGTCGAGCACCTGCACATCGCTCACGCGCTGGTGAACCAGCGGCAGCAGCAGCGAGATGGGCTCGCTCGTCAGGGACACGACTTCTTCCGTCGGCCGCGCGTAGAGAAATACCGCGTTGTGTTGCCGCAGGTAGCTGCAGCGGAAACCTTCGGCCTCGAGCGCCGACTTGGCATCGTCATACGAAGTTCCGGTCGGAACGCGGCGCAGGACGGCTTCGCGAATCTCGTCGTGAGTTCCCTCGTTCGTAGCCAGCCGCGCATCGGCCGGCTGCACGTCGCAGGCCGTCGGTACGCCGGCCTGACATCCGCAGAACGTCAGGATCAGCACGGCAAGGGAAAGCGGTTTCCAGGGATGCATCATCGTGTGGTACTCGGCTGGGACTCGACCGAGGCGACCTGCGTTTCACACGCTCGGCGCGGTGGTCGCGTCGAGTTCAACAACCACCCGGCGGGCGGGGCGCCGGATGAGGCCGCGTATGATGCCCGCATTCGGTAGTTGTTGTCGAGACGAGTTTTGTGCGGTTCAGCTAGCAGAGTAGAGAACCGCTAGCGGTGGCAGCCGAGAGAACGGATCTCTCTCGCGTCAGGCTGCTAGCTGGTATTGCCAGCATCGATCGCAGCCGAGCGGCTTGAAACAGGCTTGGTGAATGGAGCCGCGCCGAGGCAAAATCGAACGCACCGGGCACCGATTCGCGACCAACGAGGGGACGGGGGGAGACCATGTCTGACACGATCGAATGCACAGCCAGCAGCCCGCCGCACGCACTCGAGACCGGGGAAACGCCGATCTTTCTCACCGCCGCGTGGCGCCATCTGGTCGTGTTGAACTTCGAGATCGACCCCGATCGGCTGCTCCATCTCCTCCCCCGCGGGACCGAGCTCGATACTTATGAGGGCCGCAGCTTTGTCAGCATGGTGGGCTTCCAGTTTCTCGACACGCGATTGTTCGGCTGGCCGGTGCCGGGACATCGTCGCTTCGAGGAGGTGAATCTCCGCTTCTACGTCTGGCGCGAGGTGTCAGGCCAGCGTCGGCGGGGCGTGGTATTCGTCAAAGAGCTTGTGCCGCGTCTGGCAGTGGCCAAGGTCGCACGCTGGTTCTACAACGAGAACTACGAAACGCGTGCGATGCGCCATCGACTCGCACCGGCGGCCGCAGGTCATCGCCTGCCGACCGAGATGATCTACGAATGGCGCCGCGCAGGTCGATGGGACCGGCTGGGCGTGGGAGTCGACCCGGAAAACTGGGGCTATCCCGCGCCAGGCTCGCTCGACGAGTTCATCATCGAGCATTATTGGGGGTATTCCGTACAGCGCGACGGCGGCACGATGGAGTATGAAGTCAGGCACCCCGCGTGGCGCATTGCACCCGCCGTCGAGTGGGAGTTCGATTGCGACGCGCGGGCGCTTTATGGCAGCACGTTTGCCGAGGCGCTGCGGCAGCCGCCGGCCTCGGCCTTTCTGGCGGATGGCTCGGCGGTGGACGTGCATCAAGGGACGCGTTTGCGTTGGCCGTCTTTCAGCAGCGCGTCATCGACACGATCGGCCCGCCAACGAACGATGTAATTCGGCATCGCCTTGCGTCCCACCAGGCCGTACAACCCCGTGCCATCCGGGGCGAAGGCAATCTCCTTCACCAGGCGCGCGGCGGAAGGCGCGTCGCACACGGCCAGTTCGTGTCCGGTGCGCAAATCCCAAAGTCGGACGGTCCGTCGTCGGGATTCGATACAAGCGAGTGACAAGTTATCCGGTGATACCGCGACGCAATCGACGTCGTCGTTGGCGGTCAGCGCCGAGCGGAGCTCGCCGGTCCGCGGATCGCGCAGCCCGATCGTGCGCGGGGCCTCGCCCGTGATCAGGAGCTGGCCATCCGGGGTGAATGTCGCATGGTTGAAGACGTGCCCTGGTTGCTCGTGATGGAACGTCTGCTTCCAGGTCGAGGTATCCCAGCCGGTGAGCATGTATCCGCGCGGCGAGACCAGCGTCTTGCCATCCCTGCTCAAAGCCAGATGAAAAACGGCCGCCGGTGTCACGAGACGCTTTTGCAGTGCCCAGTACTCGGTGTCGAGCACCTCGAGCCAGCCGTCGAGGCCGCCGATGACGAGCCATTGGTGATCGCGCGCGAACATGGCTACCAGGGGCGTGCCGGGCCAGTGGCGATCGAGCACGAGCTTGCCCGTCGCCAGCTCGGTCACGCGCACGCCGCCGTCGACCGCGATACTGGCAAGCCATCGGCCGTCGTGGCTGAAGCACGCGTTGACGACCATCGCCTGATGCGGGGGCAACTCGACCTTGAATTGCCAATCCTTGGTCTGATAGAGGGCGAGTTCCCCTTTTCGCCCGCCGATGGCCGTCAGAGAACCATCGGGCGACAGTTCGAAGGTCTGGGGCAACGTCTTCGCCGTATCGTTCCATTGCAGGCCGGGCGCCTGCGGCACGCCGGTCCGCTCGTCGAATTGCCACAGCCGTACGGTCCCATCGGCACTTGCGGCAGCCAGGACAGGACGATCGGGCGCCAGCGCCACCGACCAGAGGCGTTCCGATTGGCCCTGAAAGGAGCGGAGCAAGGCGCGATTTTTCACATCCCAGAGTCGCGCCGAACCGGTCGCCGAGGCCACGGCCACCAACCCGCGCCTCTGATCCACGCCGTGGGCCATCACCGAAGCGGTGAACGGCGTTCCCAAGCGCCGAATCGGCAGGCCGGTCTCGGCATCGAAGAGTACCTGTTGCCCGTCGATGAGCCCCAACAGCAACTCTTTGCCCCCCGAGACGAAATCGACGCAGCGAGCTTCAACCTCGGCCTTGAATTCCAACTGCAAGTTCAATCCCGAAGGAGTGTACTCCCACACTCGGACGTAATCGTCCTCGCTGGCGGTGACCAATCGCTTGCCATCCGGAGAAATCGCGACCGAATGGATGTGGAGATCGCCCAGCTCGTGTGTCCAGATGAGCTCGCCGGTGGCCAGATCCCACGAACGGATCGTGCCGTCGTGTCCGGCACTGACCAGCCCAGTACCGCCGGCGACAAAGGTCATCATGCTGACCTGTTTCTCGTGTCCGACGAGTTGCCGGACCATCGTGCCGTTGTCGACCCGCCACAGGCGAACGCTGCCCGTGTCGTCGGAGGAAGCGAGCGTTCGCGAGTCGGGGGCAAAGCAGACGAAGTCGACTTCGTCGAGATGGCCGCACAAGACGTGCCGGGGTCGCCCGTCGGCCGTCCAAAGGCGGGCCGTGCGATCCTTGCCGGCGGTAGCCCAATACTTGCCGTCGGGCGAGGCCGCCACGCAGTAGACGTCCCCCGTGTGGCCGAGCATCTCGCCGGCGTGATCGTGCGTGACCCCCCACAGATAGCGCCAGCCGAATCCCCGGAGGTCGGCATAACCTGGTTCGGGAAGCTGATCGGCGAGAATCTCGACCGCCTCGTCCGAGTTGAGACGCTTCCACGTCTGTTGGGCGCGGGCGATCTCGGCGGAATAGAGTACCTCGCGCATGCGCGATTCGCTCGCCTTCGTGGCGGCCAAGGCGCGCGAAATGCGCACGCTATACCACGTGGTACTGGTTACCAGCAAAACGATGGCCAGCGCACTGACGCAAACCAGCGCGGCCGCCGTGGGGCGACGGCGGGCCCATTTCCAGACGCGTTCGCGCGGACGAATCGGTCGCACCCAGGTCGGTTCGCCGCGCAGGAAGCGCCGCAGATCTTCGGCCAGCATCGCCGGCGAAGGATAGCGCTTTGCTGGCATCTTTTCGAGGCAACGCAGACAAATCGCCTCGAGATCGCGCGGCACCTCGGGGCGCACGACGCGCGGGGGGACCGGCTCGTTCTGGAGTACCAGGCGCAGCGTGGCGCCGTGCGTGCTGCCGCGAAACACCGCGCGACCCGTCAGCAACTCGTACAGCACCGCTCCCAAGCCATAGATATCGACGGCCGGACCGACGGCATTCGGCGCACCGTTCGCCTGTTCGGGCGCCATGTACGAGGCCGTGCCGATCACGGCGCCGGTGGCTGTCTCATCGCCATCCGGTTCGAGCACCTTCGCCAGACCAAAGTCGGTCAGCTTGGGCACGAATTCGAGTTGTTCGTGTTCCGGTGAGGGCACACCGGGCGTACTTTCGACGTGCTTGCGGCGAGGTTCGAGCAAGACATTGCTCGGCTTCAGATCGCGGTGCCAGACGCCACGATCGTGCGCATGCACGATGCCATCGGCCAGTTCGGCCACGATTTGCGCCGCGATGATCGGCGGCGCCGAGGGATGCTCGCGCAACCAATCCGCCAGGTTGATGCCCGGTGAATAGGCCTGCGTCAGGTAACAGATCGGCCCCAACTCGCCCGCCTCGAACACGGTGACGATGTTGGGATGGCTGAGCTGCGCGGCGGCCTTTCCTTCGCGCAGGAAGCGCCGCCGCATCGAGGGGGTCATCAACACGTCGGGGCGTGGCACTTTCAGGGCCACGAGCCGATTCAGCGCCGGATCGCGCGCCAGAAAGACGACGGCCTGACCGCCGTGCCCCAACTCTCGCACGATCTCGAAGCGACCGAATCGACTGGCGGCCGGGGCTTGCTCGTCTGCGGGCGGGGCGGCATCGTCCGCCGTTATGCTACCGTCTGTCCGCGGGCTGGCGGTGTCGATATCGCCGTTGTTCGAGCCGTCTTGATGGCGACGGCGTCGCTCGCGATCGAGCAGATCGAGACATTCGACCGCGCCGCGCAACGGTTCGGGAAGCATGCTGCTCGTGGCCGAGTCCATCGCCTCGGTGACGGGAGTGGCGTGCCCCGCGGCTAGGGCTTCGTCGTAGTCAACGAATAGTTCCGCCAGCGGCTCGGGGAGATCGACATCGCGAGGTGGGCGCAGATCAGCCATGAACGGGTGAGTTCGAATTGGAATCGTCGTCCAGCAATTGCCGCAGCCGATAGATTGCCCGCACCCATAGTTTACGCGCCGCCTCGGCGGAGCGCTCTAATTGTTCGCCGACATAGGCAAACGAACGACGCTCCAGGCTGCGCAGCTCGACGGCACGACGCATATCGTCGGGTAGCCGCTCTAGTGCCGATTGCAACCGCCGCTGCTCCTCTTTGCCGGTGGCAATGCTGCTCGGTGTCGCTTGGCGGCGGATGTGCTCGCCCGCCTTCGATGGCACGGCGCCGACTTCCCCTTCGAGCGATACCTCGCGACCCACATTGCGCTTCTGGGTGCCGGTGTACTGCCGGCGCGCATGAGCCAGCTTGTGCTCGAGGATCTGGGTCAGCCAGGCGAGCAGTTGTTCGTTCTCGTTCCCCTCGAAGCGGTGGAAGATCTTTTGTGCCTGGACGAACGTTTCCTGGACGACATCCGAGGCGCCGATCTTGGCTTGCAGGTCGTTGCCCAGCTTATGGTTGGCCACCAGGAGCAGATAGTTGCGGCAGCTTTCGAAGATCTCGCCGAGCGCGGCCACCGATCCGGACCGCGCAATGGCCAGCCGTTGGGCGAGCAACTCGAAGGGGGCGCCGGCCTGACGGGGGGCCGGATTCGAAGGGGAGCCACGCGACAGACCAGCCGACGCGACGTCCGAAGACGCCGCTACGGCCGGCGCCGAAGCCTCGTTAGGCAACGGTGGAGCCGCTTTTGGGACGCTTTGGCCCGATGGCTCTGGTCTTGTAGGTCCCTGCCAGTCCACTAATCACCGAGCTTTCGAAAACCGGACGCGCGTGGCGGCAAAAAATTGGCGGTTTCTACCAGTGTCAGTATCAACAGGGTCTACCCACAGATCAAGCATCGAGCGTAAACATCTGCTACAAAACGCCTTGCAAAATACGCAACCAACCCTAAATGCAGCCAGTACGGCCCCATGATCGGCCCGATATTGCCGGCTTACCCGTTGCTGGGCCCTCGGCGTCCCCTGCGATGATTTCGCGGGCGGGGTCAAATTGGAACGGTTCATCCGTGCGTCACCAGTCTTCGACCGCGAGTTCCATCACGCCGTCGGCTTCTTGGCGTTTCGCCAGCGAGATTAATTCTCGGCGCAAGGCTTCGAGCTTGGGGCTCAAGGGTTCGGTGGGAAGCTTGCTGAGCACGCGCAAGGCCTGACGGGGACGCGCACCGGTGGCCAATAAGATTTGCGCCAGCTTCAAGCGCACGTGCAGGGCCTTGGCCGGGAAGCGCTCGAGATACTCCACCAAAATCGGCACGGCGACGTCGTACGAATCGGCGTGGTCGACCGCGCGAATCAGCTCGACAAGCTCGGCCTCGGGCAATTGCCAGCCCGGCAGTGCCCGGGCCTTCTGCTGATAGAAGAGCGCGGCGAGTCGGCCCTGCCGCTGGGCAACGAGCTGCACGATTTTTTGCCGCGCGGATTCGGCCTCGCGTGCGGCGATTTGCGTGCGCTGTTCCTCGGTGAGAGATGGCGTGCGATCGTCGAGCGTGCTGCGGCCCTCGCGCCCATGCCAGACATTGATGATGTCCCACCCTTCGCAATCGACCATCGCGCGTTTGAGCATCACCCAGCCGACGACGAGGCCGAGCGAGGCCCCCATCAGGTGCAGCACGGCCGTCTGCAGTTCGAAACCGGTGAACGTCGCCACGAGGAGGTCCATACAGACGTAGAACACCGCCAGCCACATGACGGGCACGTCGAACTCGCTCGATCGGCTGCGGAACCCCCAGCCCCCCCCGGTGATGAAGTGAATGTCGTTCTTCGGCGCCCAGACGAGTGAGATGGCCATCAAGCCATACACGATCGACGAGGCGCCGAACGAGAAACTCTCGGGCATGCCCAGCGTGATCGATTGCTCGAGGGCACATTGCACGATGCCGATGCCGAAGTAGATGGCGAGGAAGCGGAGCAGGCCGACCTTGCCTTCGACGACCAAGCCGAAGACCCACAGAAAGGCCATGTTGCCCAGCACGTGCCCCACGTCGCCGTGAATGAAGTTCGACGTGATCCACTGCACCGGGTGCAGGCCCTGACCGATCCAGAGCGACCAGGCCATGGCCGCGCCGGGATCGCGGCTCAGGGTAAAATGAGCGAAGACCAGCGCATTCGTGGCGATCAGCGAGACGGTCGCGATCGGCCAATGATAGAGGGGCGCGTCGGTGCCCCAGGGGAAAAAGAAGAACATGGTAGCCGCCCCCGCACTAACTGCGCGATCGCGAATGCTTCAAGAGTTGATGCGCTCACTGTCCAAAGGACCTGATCTTACGTTGCCCTGAGAATAATCGCAGAAGGCTGGGGCAAATTAGCCAAACTTTGCCGCTGCCAGCACTGCTGGTGTCTGGCGACGACCGCCAAGTCGGGCTTTACCGTCGTTCTTGCTCCCGCCGATACCGACATCAGGGTCCGCCGTGCGCCGAGGCTGGTGCGCGGCGTGAGGCCCACACGCGCGGCAGGGATTCGCCGCGTCAACTGGCAGGGAGAGCCGTCTTGAACTCGACGCACGCGCCGAGAGGAGCCTCCTTTCGCGCCGACCGCGTTTGTCCACGCCGTCGCCGCGCGGACGCTACGCTCGTGCGCCGAGGCGGCAGGCTGGTGCTGGCCATGCTGCTGCTCGGGTTCTCGGGCTGCACCTCGTTTCGCGACTACGTCTCGAACGGTCTGAAAGTCGGACCGAATTACCAGAAGCCCTGCGCGCCGGTGGCGCAGGACTGGATCGACAAGGACGACATTCGCATTCGCGATCAAGCGGAAGACATCAGCACCTGGTGGACCGTCTTTGGCGATCCCGTGCTGAATCGTCTGGTGGCTCAGGCCTATTCGCAGAACCTGACGCTGCGCGAAGCGGGGTTCCGCGTGTTGCAGGTGCGGGCGCTGCGCAATATCGCCGTGGGAGAGTTCTTCCCGCAACAGCAGGACATGTTTGGTGGCTACTCGCGCAACGCGATCAGCAAGTCGGTGGCCAACTCGTCCTTCATTCCCGATCGATTCTACGGTCAATGGGAAGGGGGCTTCAATCTGGCCTGGGAGCTGGACTTCTGGGGCCGTTATCGCCGCGCGATCGAGGCGGCCGACGCCGATCTCGACGCGTCGGTCGAAAACTACGACGACGTGCTCGTGACGCTCGTCGCCGACATGGCGCAGAACTACGTGCAACTGCGCGTGCTCCAGCAGCAATTGGCGCTGGTGAAGGCCAACGTCGAGTTGCAGCGACAGACGCTCGAGCTGGCCGAGGCGCGCTTCCGCGGCGGTCAGACGAGCGAGCTGGACGTCGACCAGGCGCGCAGCAATCTCGCACAAACCGAGTCGCTCGTGCCGCAGATCGAGATCCAGATTCGCCAGTCGAACAACGCCATTTGCGTGCTGTTGGGGATTCCGCCGGCGGATCTGGCGGCCATGCTGGGCCCCGCGCCGATTCCGACCGCGCCGATCTCGGTGGCGGTGGGCATTCCAGCCGATCTGCTCGCGCGCCGGCCCGATATCCGCCGCGCCGAGCGCGAAGTCTCCGCGCAATGTGCCCGCGTCGGCGTAGCCGAAGCCGAGCTGTATCCTCACATCGCGGTGACGGGCACGATCGGCGTAGCGGCCGAGAACACGAACAATCTGTTTGGCGGCAATTCGATGGTGGGGGCGATCGGACCGAGCTTCCAGTGGAACATTCTGAACTACGGCCGGTTGCTGAATAACATTCGTTACCACGACGCGCGGCTGCAGTCGACGATTCTGCTCTACCAGAGCACCGTGCTGTCGGCGGGCGCCGAGGTGGAGAACGGGCTGATCGCGTTCTTGAAATCGCAACAAGAGGCCCAAGCACTCGCCGTGAGCGTCGATGCGGCCGACAAGGCCGTGCGGATCGCGATCGTGCAGTACAAGGGGGGGATCGTCGATTTCAACCGCGTGGCGCTGCTCGAGCAGAATCTCGTGCAGCAGCAAGACTCGCTGGCCCAGTCGCGGGGCAACATTGCGCAGGGGCTGGTGGCCGTGTATCGCGCGCTGGGGGGTGGCTGGCAGATTCGCCTCGCTCCACCAGGATACGTGGTGGGGGCTGACGGCGCCGCCACGCCGCCAGAGGGGGTGCCGGCTCCTCCCCAGGGACACGAGGGGGTGCCTCTGCCCGCGCCACTGCCGAATCTGCCTGCGCCGACGCCGAATGCCCCGGGGGTGCCTGCCCCACCGTTGCCGGCGGGTGCGGCTCCGGCGGCCATCCAGCGTCCCGCACCAACGGTGGCGCCAACCGCCGCTTATGTGCCCCTGCCGCCGCCCGCCCCCCTTGCGCCAGTGGGTGCTGGGATGAGCGGCCAGGCCCCGGCGATCTTGCCCCCTGTGGCCGCTCGGCCTCTTCCGCCGTCGCACGTCTGGTAGTGTCCGAGAAGCGTCGCTACTTTGCTGGCTGGCAGCATGCTAGCTGCGGGCGCGCGGAGTGGGCAGATCGGTCGTGCCCTAGCAGGACGAAAAGCGTACAGTGGCGGCGTCGCATCGCCCCTCACGACGCACGAGACTCATGCCAGAAGCTCGCACCCGCACGCCCCGTTCGTGGCGCCTTAAATTCCGCGACTCCTTGCGTGGCACGCGGCGCGGCATTCGTCGCGAAAGCAACTTCACGATCCATCTCTTTACCGCGGCGCTGGTGATCGCCGCCGGGGCGATCTTCGAGATCGGGCTCGTCGAGTGGTGCCTGGTGCTGCTGGCCATCGCCGTGGTGCTCGTGACGGAGTTGCTGAACACCTCGATCGAGTTGCTCGTCAAATCGCTCAACACGCGACACGATCCGCAAATCGGCGAGGCACTCGATATTGCCGCGGGGGCCGTGCTGGTGGCCTCGTTTGGCGCGGCGCTGGTGGGCGGAATCGTCTTCGTCCACCGGCTGGGCATCCTGCTCGACTGGTGGAAGTCGGTTCTCTAGCCCCGGGTACGCGACGTCGCGCGGGCGTACTACTGCTGCAGACCGTAGAGCATGGCGTTGATGGCGATGCGGGCGGCATCCTCGCGCGTGTAGCCGGCGCATTGCAGCGATTCCTGGCGCTCGAGCGCGCAGCTTAGATCGTAGGGCGAAAAGACGACGCCCCAGCGGTCCCCGACTTTGATCCCTTGCAATTCGGGGGGGACAATTCGCAGCTCGACCGTGATCGGCTTGTCGGCCTCGGCACGGCGCGGCTGTCGCCGCGTGACCGTCTTCAGGTCGAAGCCGCCGAAGGCCGCCGTCAGAAGCGGATCGTTGGCGGGGATCGGCGCGAGGGGCGTTTCGGGGAAGGTCGCCGCCATCTCGCGCTGGAACGCGCGCGTGAAGGCCTCGCTGCCGCACACGCTGTCGGCCAGCAAGAACCCGCCCCGTTCGACGAACTCGCGTAGATGGCTCCGTTCGGCGGCCGAGAGGCGGAAGTCGTTGCGTCCGTGCATGAAGAGAATCGGATAGGCGAACAACTGCGGATCGGCGAGCGCGACGTCGTGCCGATCGGTACTGGTGCGCACGCCCGCCTCGCGAGCGAGCGCCTCTTGCAGGTTGATGAGCGCGCGGGGGGCGGTGTCCCAGCCGCCGGTGTGGCGCAGCTTGGCGATCTCGAGCCGGGCGCGATCGAGCGGATCTTGTGGATTCTGATTGGCGCTGGCCAGCGGCGTGATCTCGTATTTGTACTTCACCTCGCGATTCGTCGCGTAAGCGAGCACATTCGCGCCGATCGAGTTGGCCGCGGTCACGTTGACGAGCACATCGGGGGGCAAGGCCGCGGTGCGCTGCGGGCCGGATAGCTCCCACAGGCAGGAGAGATCCTGCGGGGAGTAGACGACGCTCGTGCGGCAACCGACGTCGATGCCCCACAACGGCGCGACGTGCGCCGCGTCGATCGGCTCTTCGGCGTGCCAGATGGGATGCTCCGGCGGCAGCAGCCGCAGACGGTATTCGGCCTCGGGGAAAACACGCTCCATGAGTTGCCGAAAGCCCTGGTCGAAGCCGCCGCTCTCATCGCAACAAGCGACGGCGAAAATAAACCCGCCCTGATTCACGTACTCGCGCAGGCGCAGCGTCTCTTCGTCGTTGAACTGCGGCGCCTCGCGCCCGCTGATGTAGAGCACCGGCGTCTGCAGCAGGTCGTCGACGGTGGCCGCCTGCGGACTGATGATCTGCCACGTCAGGTCGCGCTGCCACCGCTTCTCGACATAGGTGGTGAGATTGGCGATGTCCGCGCGGTGGTGGTTCCAGTCGTTGTCGGGACCGTGAGCGAGCTTGCCCGCGATGACGGGACGTCGCCCCTTCGAGAGGAACAACAGCGCCAGGCTGGTGGCCACACGGGGATCGCTCTCGCCGTGCGACTCGTTCTTCCAGAAGCCGGAGAGTTGATCTTGCGTCTCGACGAGCATGGCGACCCCTTCGCGATACCAGTCGTGCTCGCCGATGAAGCGCCGCGCGGTGAGGCGGCCGACTCGTTCGATGCCGTACAGGTTGTAGAGCAGCCAGGTATTGCCGCGGCCCGAGTTCGTCCGCACGCTGAAGTTGCGTCCGAGCCAGTTCAGGGCATTGTCGACGACGGCGCTCGAGGCCTGATCTCCGCAGCAGCGCACCTGCCCGCCGAGGAGTTGCACGTCGGGCTCGTTCAAGCGGCCGCTGGCGATGACGACCGAGGAGATGCCGGCCGAGGTCATGCTGCCGGTGCCCGCCTCGCCGGGCGTGTACCCCCACGAGCCATCCTTGTTCTGGGTGTCGACCCAGTGGGCCAGGGCCAGGCGCCAGGTGTTATCGCTGACGGGGACGCCGACGCGTTCGGCCTCGTGCAGGGCGAGCAGGGCGAACTGCGTGTTCGAATTGTCGCCGCCGCCGCGCGGGTAGGACCAGCCCCCCTTGTTGCGCCCGAGCTTCAATTGATTCGTCTCGAACCATTTCACGTTCTCGCGAATCAGGGCCATGTCGCGCTTGGGCTGCGCTGCGCAGAGGGCCATCGTCTGCAGGGCCACGGCGTAGTTCATCTTGGGGCGGGCGTCGCGCAGGTGTTGCAGGGCACGCTGAATTTGCGGGTCGTCGGCCGGCACGCCGGCATTGACCAGGGCCAGCACGCAGAGCGAGGTGACACCATCGTCATAGCCGGTAAAGTCGGGCCAGGTTCCATCGGTGCGCTGTTCGCGCCGTAGAAATGAGATGCCCCGATCGATGGCGCGCTTGACCTGCTCGGCCGAAACGTCGGCCTGGACGGACGTGGGCGCCAGGGACGTCAGGCAGGCGAGGAGCAACACGATCGACGAGCGCACGGCGAGCCGTACTCGCGAGCGAGTCGCGGCGCCGAACGTGCGTCGGACGTGTTGCATCATGAGCTTGCCGCAGCCTTTAACGGAAGGCCGGCCGCGTTGCTGGCCCGAGAAGTGACCGATAGAATGTAGAGTTGACGGCGCTAGTCGAGCGCCATTCTAAGCGGACGGCCTGGGGGCGACCAAGCGCCCCGGCCTGGGATCGCGGCGCCGGAACCCGACTTTCCCATGTGCAAGGCATCAGTGCGAAGGAAACGTTCGTTTGGCCACCAAGCCCCGCAGCCTCGGCGACGTCCTGCAAGAGTTCGCGCAACATCGTCAATTGATGCGCGACGAGCTTAAGAAAGTCATCGTCGGCCAGGACGAGGTGGTCGAACAAATCTTTGCGGCGATTTTCACGCGGGGTCATTGTCTGCTCGTCGGTGTGCCCGGGCTGGCGAAGACTTTGATGGTCAGCACGCTGGCACGGCTCCTGGACATCGAGTTCAAGCGGATTCAGTTCACGCCCGACCTGATGCCCTCGGACATTACGGGCACGAACGTGCTCGAAGAGGACGATCACGGCCGGCGAAATTTTCGTTTCGTGGAGGGGCCGGTCTTTACGAACATCTTGCTGGCGGACGAAATCAACCGCACGCCCCCCAAGACGCAGGCGGCCTTGCTGCAGGCGATGCAGGAGCGCGAGGTGACGGTCGGCCAGCAGACGATGTCGCTGCCCGATCCGTTCTTTACGATTGCCACGCAGAATCCGATCGAGCAGGAAGGGACGTACCCCCTACCCGAGGCGCAGCTCGACCGCTTCATGTTCAATATCAAGGTCGACTACCCCACTCAAAGCGAGGAAGAGCAGATCCTGGCGGCGACGACCCGGGGGGAGCGCCCGGAAATCCGCAAAGTCTTGTCCGGCCGGGCCATTTTGAACGTACAGAAGCTGGTGAACTCGGTGGCGGTCAGCGAGTACATCATTAAATACGTGTCTCGACTGGTACGTGCCACACGTCCGAAGGACGCTTCGGCTCCTGCCTTCGTCCGCGAGATGGTGGACTGGGGGGCGGGTCCGCGAGCCGGGCAGTTCCTGATTCAGGGGGGGAAGGCGCTGGCGGCGATGGACGGCCGCTTCTCCGTCTCGATCGAGGACGTGCGCAAGGTGGCGGTGCCCGTGTTGCGCCACCGCCTGAGCACGAACTTCCAGGCACAGGCCGAGGGGCTTTCGACCGACGACGTGGTGCTGCGGCTGCTGAAAGAGATCGCCACTCCCGAGATCCCCAAGTTCGAGACTTGAGCGGCCGCACGGCATTCCCTTCTCCCTTCTCAAGTCGGCCGCAACGGCCATGACGACTGCCGAAACCTATCTGAAGCCCGAAGTAGCGCAGCGCATTGCGCGGCTGGATCTGCGCGCGCAGTTCATCGTGAAAGGGTTTCTCCAGGGGCTGCACGCCAGCCCCTTCCACGGCTTCTCGGTCGAGTTCAGCGAGCACCGTAAATACACGCCGGGAGACGACCCCGAAGACATCGACTGGCTCGTCTACGCCAAGACCGACAAGTACTACGTGAAGAAGTTCGAGGCCGAGACGAACATCACCGGCTACCTGGTGATGGACCTCAGCCGCTCGATGGACTACACGCATCGGCAGGATCTGACCAAGTTCGACTATTCGATCTGTCTCGCGGCGGCGCTCTGCTACCTGATGGTGCTACAGCAGGACCCCGTGGGACTGATCACGTTCGACGAGAAGGTGCGCGACTGCCTGCCGCCGCGCTCGAAGCGCACCCAGTTGGGGAACGTACTGTCGCACCTCAGCCGCTTGAAGCCCGACGGGCAGACCGGCATCGCCCGCAGCCTGACGCAGATCGCCGCCATGCTGCGGCATCGCAGCCTGCTGATGGTGTTCACCGATCTGCTGGCGGAACCGGACGAGGTCATCTCGAGCCTGCGCCGACTGCGGCATGGCGGCCACGATGTGATTCTGTTCCACGTGCTGGACGAGGCCGAGGTGCATTTCCCCTTCGACGGGATGGTGGAGCTCGAGGAGCCCGAGAGCGAGGAGACGCTGCGCGTGGACGCGGCGAATTTTCGCGAGGATTACCTGGCCGAGCTCGAGGAGTTCCGCGAACGCTACCGGCGTGAATGTTCTCGCATCGGCATCGACTACGTGCCGCTCGACACGAGCATGCAGTTCGACAAGGCGCTGACCGAGTACCTCATGAGTCGCCGGGCACGGGGTTAGCGAGGCAGCGCCATGGACTTCGTCAATCCGGCACTTCTGGCGGGCGTGGCCCTGGCGGCGGTGCCGATCATCTTGCACCTGGTGCTGAAGCAGAAGCCGCGGCACCTCGAGTTCCCGGCGCTGCGTTTCGTCAAGAAGCGGCGCGAGGCGAACCAGCGGCGTCTGCGCTGGCGGCAGTTGCTGCTGCTGGCGGCGCGGGTGGCGGCCATCTGCCTGCTGGCCCTGGCGCTGGCGCGTCCCAGCCTGAAGATGTCGGGGGGGATCGCCGGGCGCGAGGCCCCGGTGGCGGCCGTGATGATCTTCGACACCAGTCCCCGCATGCAGTACCGCCGCGACAATCGCACGCGGCTTGAGGAAGCGCGGCAACAGGCGCTGTGGCTCTTGAGCCAACTGCCCGAGGGGAGCCAGGTGGCGGTGGTCGATGGCACGACGGGCACGGCCGTGTACCAGGTCGATCTGGGCTCGGCCAAGCAACGCGTCGAGCGGCTCGATACGCATCCGACGACGCGTCCCCTGGCGGAGTTGATGGACGAAGGGCTGCGGCTGCTGACCGAAAGCGACAAGGATCGCAAGGAGCTTTACGTCTTTACCGATCTGGCGCGAAACGCCTGGCCGCAGGACGATCGCAAGCCCTGGGCCGAACGGATGGAATCGCTCGGCGATGCCGGCTTCTACCTGATCGACGTCGGCGTGCAGGAGCCGCAAAACTTTGCCTTGGGAGAGATTCGACTCTCGAGCGATACGATCGCGCGGCACAGCACGGCGCGCGTGACGACGAGCGTCTCGCTCGAAGGATCGGCCGGCGAGCGCGGCGTGGAGTTGTACGTCCTGGACGTCGACGGCAAGCCGCAGAAGCGCAGCCAAGAGGTGGTGCAACTGGCGGATGGCGATTCGCGCGAGGTAGAGTTCCCGTTGTCGGGGCTGGCCGAGGGGACGCATCAAGGCTTCGTGCGGATCGTGGGAGAAGATGGACTGGCGATCGACGACGCGCGTTACTTTACGATCGAGGCGTTGCCGGCCTGGAATGTATTGATCGCCGCCTCGCCCCCGGTGGATTTGCACTCGCTCTATCTCGCCGAGGCTCTGGCGCCCGAGAGCTTCCGGCGCAACGGCACGGCGCGGTTCAACTGCACGACCATCGCCAGCGATCAACTAGCGGAGCAGGACTTCAAGCGCTATGCCGCGATCTGCCTGGTCGATCCGCCGTCGCTGTCGGCCGATGCCTGGCAGAAGCTGGCGATCTACGCGGCGGAAGGTGGTGGTGTGGCGATCTTCCTGGGGCGCAACGCGGCGGCCTCGGCGGGGTTCAACGAGGGGGCGGCCCAAGACCTGCTGCCCGGCAAGCTCGCGAAGGTCGTCGACCGCGAGACGCACTTTCTGCCCGACGAGCAGTTCGTGCATCCGCTGTGGTCGAAGTTTCGCGACGTGTCGGGCATCCCCTGGTCGCAGTTTCCCGTGCATCACTACTGGGAGTTAGGGCCGCTCGTTGCCGACGCGAGCGTGTTGGCGCGTTACGCCGATGGCGGCGCGGCGCTCGTCGAACGACCGGTCGGCCGCGGCCGCGTGTTGGTCATGACGACGCCGATCTCCGACCCTCCGACGGCCGATGCGTGGAATCAATTGCCGAGCGGCATCGACGCCTGGCCCTTCGTGATGCTGGCCAATGAGTCGACTCTTTATCTGGTGGGCAGCCACGCCGCGCGATTGAACTACGTGAGCGGGCAAACCGTGGTGATCCCGGTCGCGCGACGTGGCCTGGCGAGCGCGGTGCTCAGCACGCCGCAGGGGGATGAATTTCGTCAGAGCATCGATCCCGAGCGCGAGGCCGTAATCATCACCGCGACCGCTACGCCCGGGCAGTACCAGATTCGCGCCGGCGGCGACGAAGAGGGCATGTCCACCGGATTCAGCGTGAACCTGCCGGCGACAACCACGTCATTGCGGCGCATGGACGACGCGGAGCTGGCGGTGACGTTCGGCGAGTCGGGCTTTCAACTGGTGCGCGATCGCGAGGAGATCGATCGCCAGTTGAGCGCGGGACGCGTCGGTCGCGAACTGTATGGCTGGTTGATGGGGCTCGTGGCCGTCGTGCTGGCCGCCGAATTCTGGCTGTCGAATCGGTTCTATCGACCGGTTGCCAGTGAAACGGAACCTGCGAAGTAGAAGTAAGGGGCAAACATCGGAGCAAGAAACGTGGCGTTCTGAGTACCTGTTCTCGACTCGATTAGCATGCGATTGTCCCTCATACCTGTTGGCGGCTACCTCTTCGTCGTGCTGGTCGCGGCGGCGCTGGTGGCGTTGCTGTGGTGGGCGCCGGTTGGCGACCGGGGGACGGTGCGCCGACGTCGCGTGTTGGGCATCTTGCGTGCCACTTCGATTCTGCTGTTGCTGGTCGCCATGCTGCGACCGACGGTGGTCTACACGAGCGTCAAGCAGCAATCGGCCACGCTGGTGCTGCTCCTGGACCGCTCGCGCAGCATGCAGGTGGCCGATGGATTGGGAGGGAGCACGCGGTGGAGCTCGCTTTGGGCGGCCGTGGCCGATGCCCTGCCGGAATTCGATACGTTGGGAGACGATCTCGAGCTGCGCGCTTACACGATCGACGCCGAGGCGCGCGAGGTGCCGTGGGAAGAATTGAGCGACACTTTTTCCGCGGAGGAGGACGGATCGCCTGCCAGCTCGAAGGATAAAGAAAACTGGGCCGCGCCCGAGGGTGAAGAAACGGCGCTCGGCTACGTGCTCGAGCAAGTCATGCAGCGCGAGGCGGGGAAACGACTGGCGGGCGTGATCTTGATGAGCGATGGGGCACAACGGGCGTACGCCCCGCGCGACGTACCGCCGCAGATCGCGGCGCGGCGCCTGGCCGATCTTGGCTACCCGTTGTATGCCTTCGCCCTGGGCTCGACGACCTCGAGCGGCGAACGGCGCGATATCGCCTTGCGCGATCTCGTGGCGACGCAGCCGATCTTCGTGAAGAACCGGCTCACGGCCACCGCCACGGCGCGCGTCGAGGGGCTGGTCAATCGCGATGTGCCCGTCGAGCTGCTGTTCGAATCGGCGCCGGGCAAAATGGAGGTCGTCTCGCAGAAGACCTACCGGGTGGTCGAACAGGGCGAGCAGTTGCATCTCGAGCTCGATCACGTGCCGGTTCTGCCGGGCGAATTCAAGATGATTCTGCGCGCGGTGCCGCAGCCGGGGGAATCGCTCACGTCGAACAACGAGTTGGCGACCTTCGTGAACGTGCTTAAAGGAGGCGTCAACGTCTTGTACGTCGAGGGGGCCATCCGGCCCGAGATGCCCTACCTGATCCGCGCGCTGGCCAGCTCGCCCAACATCAAGGTCGACGCCGTGCGCGTGAATGCGGAACGGCGCGAGACGCGGCCCCCCGACTTTGCCGAACGCTTCAAGCCGGGCAAGTACGACGTGTACATTCTGGGCGATCTCGATTCGACGGCGTTCGACGACGCCGAGTTGACGAACCTGGCCGATGCGGTGCGACGCGGGGCCGGGCTGATCATGATCGGCGGCGTGCATAGCTTCGGCCCGGGCGGTTATCAAAAGACAGCCCTGGCCGATGTGCTGCCGATCGTGATGACGGATCTCGAGCGGCAGAATTTTCATGAACCGCTCAGCCCCGACCTGCACTTGTCCGGTCCCCCCAAGCTGCGGCCGACGAAGCTGGCCGAGGGGCATTTCATCCTGCGACTGGGCGAAGCGGGGCAAAGCTCGAGCGTGTGGGCCAACCTGCCGCCGTTGCCCGGCGGAGCGAATCGTTTCCGCGGCTTGAAACCCGGCGCCAACGTGCTGGCCGAGAGCGAAGCGGGAGATCCGCTCCTCGTGGCCCAGGGGCTCGAGCGCGGCCGCGTGCTCTGCTTTGCGGGAGATTCGACCTGGCGCTGGGCGCTGGAAGGATTCGAAGACGAGCATCGTCGCTTCTGGCGACAGATCGTGCTGTGGCTGGCGCACAAGGACGAATCGTCGGACGGCGAGGTCTGGGTGCGGCTCGACTCGCGCCGCTTCTCGCGCGGTCAGCGGGTCGAGTTCGAGCTGGGGGCACGCGACGGCCAGGGCGACCGAGTCGATGACGCCGAGTTCGAGGTCGAGGTCGCGGCGCCCGACGGCAGCAAGCAGCGCGTACGCGCCACGAACAGCGCGACGGGGGAGCGGGGCGTGTTTCTCGCTACGTCGAAGGCCGGCGACTACACCATCTCGGTCGCCGCGCGGCGCGGCGGCACATCGCTGGGGACGACGCACGCGCGCTTCCTCGTCTTCGAAGAAGATCTCGAACTGGAAAACCCCGTGGCCGATCCCACGTTGTTGGCAACCCTCGCCTCGATCTCCGGCGGCAAGGCGCTGGCGGCCGAGGAGCTACCGGGATTGATCGAAGAGCTGCAGCGGTATCCCGAGCAACTCGAGGTCGAAATCGAACGCCGCGAGACGATGTGGGACTCGTGGCCCTTCTTCCTGCTGTTCGTCGGCCTGCTGGGCACCGAGTGGTTTTTGCGCAAGCGTTGGGGC
The DNA here is from genome assembly GCA_019636335.1 of Pirellulales bacterium. Taxonomy (NCBI): domain Bacteria; kingdom Pseudomonadati; phylum Planctomycetota; class Planctomycetia; order Pirellulales; species Pirellulales bacterium. The sequence continues at coordinate 111,692 of JAHBXR010000002.1, read as the reverse complement.
TTCGTGTAGCCGCAGCGTGCCGGCACTTGTCGCTACCTGTCATTTCGGCGAAGGCCGGCCGAGCCATGTGGCACGTTTCAGAGGGCGAAGTTCCACGCGTCGCGCGAGTATTTTTCGGCCACCAGCGCAGCGACGCGCCGCGTCAGTTCTTGCTCGTCGAGATCGCCTGCCTCGGCGCGCCAGGCCCGCGTGAGCGCTTGGCGTAGCGTCTCTGCGGTGACGGGCAGATTCGCGATGAACTCCTCGTGGCTGCGTCCGGCGCGATAGTCGGGAACGCGGGGAGGAGTCCGCAGCAAGTCTGCCACTAGCGGCAAATCGAAGTCGTAGAGCAGCGTGCCGTGATACAGGACGTGGCTGCGTTTGACGCGGAGACTGTTGCCCGAGAATTTGCGATTGCCAAGCGCCAGATCGCTGGTGCCGGCGCGCGCGATGCCGGGGACGAGCGGCGCGATCGCCGCCAGGAGAGTTTCGAGCACCACCAGGTGCGCGCCGGCCAGGCTGCTCAAGGTGGGTCGCCGCACGGCGGAGAGGACCACGGCGTACATGAGGCATCCCGGGCCGGCGACGATGGTGGCCCCACCGCTCGTGCGGCGTAGGACCGGCACGTCTCGCTCGTGGCAGCGCGCGAGATTCACTTCCACGCCAACCTGCGTCGAGCGCCCTAGCACGACGACCGGCGCGGTGGCTTCCCAGAGTCTGAGAAACTCCAGCGCCCCGCGCGACGACTCGGCCACGTCGAGGAGCGCTTCGTCGAGCGCCAGGTTTTGCTCGGGGGTGGCGAGCGTTCGATCGACGAGCTTCATCCGCGGTACTGTCCCGGGGTTGTGGTCTGCCGAGGGGGCCACCGGTGCGGGTTGACGCCCCCCCGTCCCCTCCTAAACTTAGCGTAGTTGCGTCACCGGCGCCGATCTGTTGGCCCGCACGCGACTCTCGTCGTCCTAGAGGGAAGCAGGCCGCGCGGTCCTTCGCCGGCTGATGTTGCGCGCCCCTTGACGGCGGGCTCCGTGGAAAGCTGAGCGCAGGCATGACCCAGCCCCCCGATGTCCCCCCTTCGATGTCGCCCGACGACGCCTTGCCGCCGGTCGAGCCGCCGAACGCGGGCTTTATCGTGCAACTCTTCGTTGTGCCGGCCGTGATCGTGTCGATCATCGTGGCCGTGTGGCTGATGTTCAACTGGCTGGCCCATATGAGCCAGGAAGATGCCACGGGGTACATCCAGGCCCTCAAGCGCGACAATACCGCGCGCTGGCAGACGGCGGTGAACCTGGCGAACGCGCTGCAGCAGCCCGATCATCCGTTGAAAAAGGATGAAGGGTTTGCCCGCGACCTGGCCGCGTTGCTCGACGCCGAGGTGGCCGCCAGCGCCGAGCACGGCGACATGGAAGATATTCGGCTCCGCGTGTTTCTCTGCCGGGCCTTGGGGCAAATCAACGTGCCGGCCGCGCGCGAGGCGCTGTTGAAAACGGCGGGCTCGACCGGCGGAGATCAGAATGTCGCCGTCCGTGAAGCGGCCGTGCAAGCGCTCGCCGTGCAGGCCGGCAATCTGTCGGAAAATGAAGATCGCACGGGTTTGCTCGCCTCGTTGCTCGAGCTGTCGAGCGACAGCGAGGCCGCGGTACGTTCGGCGGCCGCCTATGCCCTGGGGGTCGGCGGGCAACCCGAGGCACTGGCCCGACTGCGGCAATTGCTCAACGACGGCACGCCGAACGTCCGCTACAACGCGGCGACGGGTTTGGCGCGCCATGGCGACGCGGCGGCGGTCCCGCTGCTGTCCGAAATGCTCGATCCGGAAGAGGTCGTCGTGATCGCCGGCGAGGATGTGGGGGAGCGCGACCGCGAGATTCTGCGGCTTTCGATCGTGCTGAGCGCCTTGCAAGCAACCGATCAATTGAGCGAGAAGAATCCCGGGGCCGATCTGACGGCGCTCGACGCGCCGCTCGAGGCGCTGACGAAATCGGAAATCAAGCAGATCAGCGTCGCCGCGCTGGAAGTCGTGCAACGGATGAACGGTCGACAAGCAACCGCAACGGCACCCTAGTGCTCGCGACTTGCTTGCAGCGAGAAACGTGGACGGGAACGCGTACGAACACTCACACTTCGAGGAGGTAGGTCATGGCCATCACCGCGCAAGAAATCGTCGCCATGCTGACGAAGTCGTACTGCATGGAGTTGGAAACGGTCATCAACTACCTGCAGGCGAGCATCAATCCTGACGGCGTGCGTGCCGAAGAGATCAAAAAGTCGCTCGGCGCCGACATCGCGGCCGAGTTGGGGCACGCGCAGCAGCTTGGCAATCGCATCAAGCAGCTCGGTGGCAAGCTGCCGGGCTCGCTCGCGCTCGAGTTCGATCAGAAGAGCTTGCAGCCGGCCGAGAAGTCGACCGATCTCGTCTCGGTGATCAAGGCCGTGATCGACGCCGAAGAAGGAGCGATCGCGCAGTACAAGAAGATCATCAAGGCGGTCGAGGGAGAGGACTACGTCACGCAGGATCTCTGCATCCGCCTGCTGGCCGATGAGGAAGAGCACCTGATTTTGTTCAAGGGCTTCCTCAAAGAATACGCGGCTTGATCGTCTACCGCGTGGGTATTTCGTCTACCTGGGGAGTGTATGAACTGGGGCAAATGCCGGCGGTCGAGGCCCTCGACCGCGGCGCTCGCCCCCCCTTATTGAGACGAACTCGCGTGCCAAACACGCAATTCGGGGACGGCAGTGACCAGATGTCCAGTGCTAGCGAGATTCACGACACTAGGTCGTAAATAGCGATTTGGCAAATAGTTGCGTTCGACGACGCGCAGCGGCCCATCGGCCGCTTTTTTCGCGAACTTCAACAAATCTTTCATCTCGCAACTCCTTGCCGCAGTGGAAGTTGCAAGTGGCCACCGCGCGCATGTTAAACTTTTCTGTTTGCTGGGTGACGAATCGTCGGCCAGACTCTCATGATGGCTCGCGCAAGGTGGGTTCTGCGCCGAATCTGTGACGTCGCTCCGGCGGCGGTCGGCCAGCCGAAACCCGCGCGAGCCCTGAGATGTGGGTGAGGTGTCGTTTCAAGTCCGCTTCGAGTCCTGTCCGCGCCGCCACTGTGAATGGCCGTGTCGCGACGGGGGGCAAGTGAGGTTGGTATGCGTGCAACTCTGACATGGTCGTTGCTGGTGCTGGTGTTGAACTCGTGGCTGCCGGGCGCCGTCCAGGCGTGCGACGGCTGCGGAGGCTGCGCGGTCTGCTCGGAGCGCACGTGGCGTCTCGTGAGCGAGACCGCCTACGAGGAGCGTCAGACGACGGCATACCGTATCTCGAACGAGATCGTCTATGACGAACGCCAGGTGACGTCGTATCGTCCCGTCTGGGAGACGGAGATGCGCGAGCGCCGCTACACAGTGGCCCGCCCCGTGCAAGAAACCAGCGAGCGGGAAGAGCGCTACAAAGTGCTGCGTCCCGTGTGGGAAACGCAGGTGCGCGACACCAGCTACAACCAGGTGCGCAACGTTTACGAAACGGCCGAGCGCGAGGAACGCTACGTGGTCTCGCGCCCCGTCTGGGAGACGCAAGAGCGCGAAGAGGCCTACACCGTCCGCCGCCAGGTGATGGAGACGGTCGAACAAGAACAGCAATCGGTGGTCTGCGAGCCGGTGACCACCTTCCGCACGCAGATGGTCGATCAAGGTTGCTTCCAGAACGTGCAGACCTACAGCCCGGGCCGCGTGTGCAACAAGCTCATGTGGCAGCCCAAGAGCTGCGTGGTGGATCCCTGCACGGGCGCCGTCAGCCAGCAGGGGGGCGGATTGGTCTGGGTACCGGTGCAGGGACCAGGCAGCTACCAGGTGGCTCGCGTCTGGCAGCCGAACGTGGTCGCCCAGCAGATTCCGCAGACGACGATGGTGCAACGCGTCGTCGTGCAAAAGGTGCCGGTGCAGGTCTGCCGCGTCGTCGATGAGCAGTGCGTCCGCAAGGTGCCGGTGCAGGTCTGCCGCATGGTGCAGGAAGAGCAGGTCCGCAAGATTCCGTACACGGTCTGCCGCCAGGTGGTCGAGCGTGTCGAGCAGCAGACGCCCGTGCAGGTTTGCCGCATGGTGGAAGAAGAATGCGTCCGCCGCGTGCCGGTGACGACGTGCCGCGTCGAGTACGAAGATCGCGTCGAGCAGGTTCCGGTCCGCGTCTGCCGCCAGGAAGCGGTGGTCGAAACGGTGCGCGTGCCGCGCTGCGTCGAGCGTCGCGAGCCGGTGGTGTACACGTACCGCGTGCCCCGTACCAGCTATCGCTGGGTCGAGGTCACGCCGCAGGTGTCGATGGTCGAACCCGACTGCTCGGCGGGCTCGCTGCCCCCCGCGAACTGGGTTCCGGCCCCCTCGACGTCGAATCCCTCGACGTATGAGCCGAGCCGTAGCGAACCGACCCCGGCCACGCCGCCACCGAGCACGAACCCGCCGTCGCGGACGACGCCCGGCACGGGCGAGCCGACCCGACAACCGGCGATCCCCAACCACGAGAACGTGCCCGAGCCGCAAGACGAAGAGACGCAGCCGGACCCTCCGCGCAGTGCCTGATCCTCAGCCGCACGGCAGCAGGAAACATCACGAACCAGCGTCCGGGGCACAAGTCCATCACGACTTGTGCCCCGCTTCTTTTGCGCCGAGCAGCCAGGTCCTCTTCAAACCGAGCGGTAAACCACCCCTGACCACGGACCCCGCGGCGTTGACAGTCGGGCATAACAGCGCGAGACTGCACCGAGACTGCGTTCGCGAAACAAGCCTCGCCCTGGCCCGCGCCATACTTCCGGCATGAACGCCCCCTCGACACCCCTTGGTCGACCGATCGATGACGAGCCTTCGCTGGCCGGTCGACGCGTGGCGTTCGTGGGTCGACTGGCGGGCATGTCGAAGCGCGAAGCGCAGCAACTCGTGCGTTCGCACGGCGCCATTGCCGTCGAAGTGGCCGATGCCGAGACCGAGTTGGTCGTCGTCGGCGAGGAAGGCTTTCCGCTGGCGGCGGTCGACGAACCGGTCGACGTGCTCGAGGGGGTTCTGCGCACGGCGGCCGAGCAAGGCACCCTCGAGGTGCTGCGCGAGTCCGACTTATGGCGCCGCCTGGGCATGGTTGACGACGAGCGGGATGTGCGCCGGCTCTACACGCCGGCCATGCTCGCGGGTCTGGTCGGAGTGCCGGTCGCCACGATACGCCGCTGGCACCGCCGGGGACTGATTCAACCGCTGCGCGAGGTGCGGCGTCTGCCCTACTTCGACTTTCAAGAAGTCACCACGGCGCGTCGCCTGGCCGAAGTGCTGGCGGCGGGGGTCTCGCCCCAGGCGCTCGAGCGCAAGCTGGCGGCGCTCGCGCGATTTCTGCCCGACGTCGAACGCCCCCTCGCGCAACTGCCGATCATTCTGGCGGGCAAGGAACTGCTGCTGCGGCAGGGGGAGGGGCTGCTCGAGCCCGGTGGGCAACTTCGCTTCGATTTCGACGCCGCGGCCGTCGATGCCGAACCGGCCGTGCTGGATGTAGCCAGCGCAGGCTACGCGGATACGCCCGAGGCGATGTTCTCCGCGGCCGAGGAGTTGGACGACGCGGGGGATCTGGAGGGGGCCGCCGAAGCGTATCGCGCGGTGTTGGCGGCAGGCGGCCCGAATGCCGAAGTCTGTTTTCGGCTGGCCGAGTTGCTCTATCGCCTGGGGGATCTCAGTGCGGCGCGCGAGCGGTATTCGATGGCGCTCGAGCTCGACGAAGACTACGTCGAAGCGCGGGCAAACCTGGGGTGCGTGCTCGAGGAACTGGGACGGACGGATCTGGCCGAGGCGGCCTTCCGCGGGGCGATCGCCATGTACGAGGATTTTCCCGACGCGCATTATCATCTGGCGCGCTTGCTCGACCTTGCCGGCCAAGCGGACGAGGCCGAGCAGCACTGGCGCCGTTTTTCGCAGCTTGCCCCGGAGAGTCCCTGGGCCGACGAAGCGCGCGTGCGGCTGGCCACCGGTCCCGACTTCGATTGAGCGTGGCATTCGCATACCTGCGTAGTAAACAATGACGATACCTCGGCAAGCACCTCGTCGTGGCGGCGGAGCTTGGGGCAGAATCTGCGATGTTTTTCCAAAATGGGCGGTTGACTCGACTGCATCGCTGACTAGAATCGGTCGTGTTGAGATTGAGTCTCGCCCGCTAGGCCTCTCCTAGCCAGCACTTTTCCGGAATGTCTTGTGGCGGCGGCGCTGCGCGCTCGTCTGCTTCATGCGACATTCACGTTCCATGATTTCCGCACGGATGCCCGCCATCGCAAGCCTGGATTCGTGATTGCGCCGGGTGCGCATCGCTTTCTATCCAGCGCTAGCTCGTAGCCGCTTCGACGTGGGGCGCTGCGCGCCCCGATCGAACGACCGCGAACGTATCGATTGGAGTTTGCTCATGCGATGAGGGTGCGGAACACCACCGTGCCACCTACCTAGTCGACTGCATCGACCTGTGCCGCACGTTCGCGCTGGCTTGAGCTGCGAGCGCGGTTGGCGCGTCGATGGTCGCCTTTGACTGCGCTAGCCAGCCTCCCGCCTGCTCGCCGGCCGCGTTGTCGCGGTCCCGTCTTTTCCTACTTCTTCCCTGCGATCGATCGGGCTCTCCCGCGAAGGAGGTTGCCATGCGCTAGAGGTACGTCCACGAGTTTTTTTTCTTTCTTGCTGGTGACACACAATGGAGATGCTATCCATGTTAGTTCTTCGAAGGTTGATGGCGTGCGTAGTGTTGGGCGTTGTAGCGATCGTGGCGACAACAGCGCAAGCGGACCCGATGGCGTTGATCGATCCCGGGCTGCCCGGCACGACGCAGTACGACGGCTGGGCGAGTGGCAGCCTGACGACCGGCGCGAACCCCGGTTTTCCTGGCTTTCCCGGCACGGGCGCCTGGCCGTCTGCCATTGGCTCGAGTGCGCCGGGGTCGGGTGATGCCACGTTGATGAAGGTGGCCAACGGCGCGGGGGGCGGTCCCTATCCCGGGGGAGGCTCCATCTACTACGGCGGCTTCAGCGGCGATAGCAACGTCAACGGCGGAACCCTGTCGGTGGCCGACAGCACGCCGGTGTCGGGCGTGAAGAATGTCGTGTTCCAGATCCAGATCGGCGAGGCCTCGACCTACGACTTCTTCAACGACATTCTGCCCACGTTGAACTACAACGGCGGAGTTCAGCAGCTCGCGGCGACCAACAACCTGTTGCTCGAGCAATTCTTCAACGGCACGATCGATACGCCCACGGGCCCGGAAGACGTGTTCATCAACACGTATCTCTTGCAGTGGGATCTGACTCCGGTCGGCAGCGTGACGGATTTCAACATCGACTGGAATGGTGTCCAGCATGTGCAGGTCTATGCGTTGCGACTCGACCAGTCGGATCACTACGAGGCCTACGCCGTGCCGGAGCCGACGTCGATCGGCCTGGCCTTGATGGGGGGCCTGGGGCTGATCGGCGCGCGGGCACATCGGGCGTGGCGTCGGCGACGTGCTTCGTAGGTCGCTAGTTTTTTTCTAACAGGCGCTCGGCCTGCTTGGCGCGTGAAGCGTGGATGGCGCTTCCGCGCCAAGCGGCCGATTCTTTCTCGATAGGACGCGAGCTCGCTCGCCCTGGATTTCGATGATTACGAAGCAAGTTCGACCGGCGCGCACGGGAAGCCGCTGTTTCGCACCGGTTGGATTCACGTTGGTGGAACTGCTGGTGGCGATCGCGATCATCGGCATCTTGATCGCCATTCTGCTGCCTGCCGTGCAGGCGGCGCGCGAAGCGGGGCGGCGCGCGATCTGCAGCAACAACCTCAAGCAGCTCGGCCTGGCGATGCACAACTATCAGAGCGCGAACGGGATCCTGCCGCCCGCCGGATTGAAGCGCAATCCGCCCGGCAGCCTGATTCCGCCACGTCCGGCGAGCGGTTTCGTCTCGGTGCTGCCGTATTGCGGCGAAGAAGCGCTGTTTCAGTCGTGGAACTTCAACATCGGGCCCGACTTCAATCCCAACCTGCCACTGACGCGCCGCGTGCTGTCGATCCATCGCTGCCCCTCGATGCAGTTGACTCTGCTGGGAAGCAGCATGGAAGATTGCACGCTCCGCCCGAGACCCAGCAGCTACGCCCTGTCGACGGGCAGTCACCATCGGCTCGACGCCAACAAGTATGGGCACAACGGCGCGTTCGTCATGCAGGGAGAGGGGTTCTATCGCGTGGGGCTCGACGATATCTCGGCGGCCGACGGCACGTCCCAGACGCTCTTGATCGGCGAGCTCGGTTATACACTGGCCGAAATGACTGACGAATGCTGTCCGGGAGGAATGACGCAGTGGGCCGTCACCTACCCGGGCCAGGCGATTGCCAGCACCGGAGGAATCTTCAATAGCCGTCGTGTGGTGAGTCACGAGTACGAGGTCTTTCGCGGCGATCATCCTGGGGGGGTGAATTTCGTCTTCGCGGACGGGGGGGTGCATTTCGTTCGCGAGACGGTCGACGCGGCGGTCCTCGATGCCCTGGCGACGCGCGCCGGTGGAGAAGTCTTGGGGGACTTCGAATGAGCCCGGCGCGCGTCGTGGCCTCGATGCTGCTGGCGGTCATCCTGCCCTGCCTGGGGTGTGGTGGCTCGAGCGTGGCACGAGTGCCGGTCTCTGGCACGGTAACGCTCGACGGGGCGCCGTTGCGTTACGGCTCGATCGTGTTCACCGGGACGCATGGTCCGCGCGCCGGCGGAATCATCCGCGCGGGAGAATTCTCGATCACACGTGCGGAAGGACCGGTGATCGGCGAGCTGCGCGTCGAGATCCGTGCGCCGAAGCTGGCCGACGACAAGCCACTCCCTAGCGATCCAGGCGAGATGACACGGCTGGCGATCCATGCGCCAGAGCTCTTGCCCGAGCGCTACAATACGACCAGCATCTTGAGCGTGGTGGCTCGCGGCGACGGGGAGAATGTGTTCGCGTTCGAGCTGACATCGGCGGAGAAATGAGGACCGATTGCGCGCGTGCGAATCAATTCGCGCCTTTGGCGGGGTGATCGAGCTGGTCGTACTTCTGCTTCAATTCTTCGACGGCGTCGTCGCTGCGATCGACGTGCAGGTCGAGCCAGACACCGTCGACGCCGGGTTTGGCGACACGGATACCTGCCGCGAGCCGACCACGATGATCGCCCCCCGCGCGATCGCCGGCGACGAGGGTGGCCATCAGACGATCGGCCAGGCTTCCCGCGGTCGTTTCGTAGGCCGCGACCATCGAGACGATGACCTCGCGACCGGCGAGCGTGTTTCCCTGGCAGGCATAGAAGCGTCCCGTCATGGCACCCCAGTAAAGACTTTCGCCCTCGGCGGCGATGGGCTGATGAATGGCGGTGCGTCCCCGCGCGTCGATGAGGGCGAGTTGCCGCTCGTCGCGGCGAGGATCGTCGGCCAGGAGTAGCACGAGCACCTCTTGGGAAGACTTGCCGGCCGCCAGGAGCTCGAGGGCGCGCGGACCGAACTTGGGCTCGTGCCAGTGTTGGGTACAGAAGGCGCCAACTCCGGCGCGGACGTAAGGGACAACGCGCCCGACCGACGGATACTTGCTGGCGACGGCCGCCCCCACGGCGCCCGAGGCGGGATCGTACGCCACGATCGAGAAGGTGCGGCTGACGGCGGGGGGAGCAGGCTCGGCGGCGAGAAGCGGAAGGGCAATCTGGCTGACCAATAGCAGGATCGGACAGGCCAAGGTAACGCGGGGTCGCATGTGGCGAATCCTCGAATTCGGACGTGACTTGTTGGCCGGTGGCGGCAACACAGTTTAGCAGTCGGTCCGTGGCGCGAAGCGTCGTCGGGGGGCTGGTGCGACCGGGGGCTGCGGCGAGGGTCGATCGGCCAACGCAAGTGACGAACTGACGGCAGGTTGCGACCAAAGGCCGAAAATGCCGCGTGCGGCACGGGCACCTTGTAAAACTTCCTAAACTCCTTATCCTTTCTGGGTATATCAGCGTGCGGGTGGGGGTCTGTACGGCTGCTCGTACGGTGCCCCCAATCTTGTTGAAGGCGTGGGCATCTTACGGCGCCGCTCCCGCGCGACGCTGGGCTGTTCCGCGCGGACAACCCGCGATGAAGATTCGATGAATCAAATCCTCTACCAGTACGAGATCAATCCGACCACGTGGGTCTACGTGTCGTCGATGATGACGATCGGGATCTACTTCAAGTTCGGCCGGTTCTGGAGCGTGAGGAATCTGGACCTGGTCGCGCTGATCGCCCTGGCGCCGGGATTGTTGCTCGTCGAGCATGGCCCCGACACGGAGGCCTTCGGCTACGTCTGGCTCTTCGTGCTGGGCATGTTCTGGCTGATCCGGCTGCTGGCCGACCCGATGATGGTTCGCCGGCCCCTGTTGGAACCGAACCTGTCGCCGGGGGGGCTGACGTTCATGTGTGCGTCGCTGCTCGTCTTTCTGATGACCAACGTCATCACGGCCGAGCTCACGCCGAACGATCTCGAGGGGGCGAAGCGCCTGAACGACGTGCTCAGCCGGCAACCTTCGGCCGAGGGGGATGTCTCGCTGGCGGCGCATGGGCCCGGCTATCCGCTGCTCCACTTGCTGGCGCTGGTGCCGAACGAGGCGATCCTCGACGTGGACGAATCGCTCCCCCCCGATCAATCGGAATTGCTCGTCCACACGGCGACGGCCCGCACGATGGCCATCATCTCGCACCTGGCGATCGTGTTCGGAATCATGTTCATCGGGTACCGGCACTTCGGCAATCTGCGGATGGGCATTGCCGCGGCGGCGCTCTACCTATTGCTGCCCTGCACGGCCCAGATGGTGGGGCGCGTGGATCACGTGCTGCCGGCGGCCCTGTTGGTCTGGGGGGTGGCCTGTTATCGACGTCCGCTGCTGGCCGGCATGTTGATCGGACTGGCGGCGGGGGCGATCTACTATCCGATTTTTCTGCTGCCCCTCTGGATCAGCTTCTATTGGCAGCGTGGACTGGTGCGGTTCCTGTGTGGCGTGTTCGCGATGCTGGCGCTCGTGACCGCGACGCTGGCCTTCACGTCGGCCGATTCGGCGGCCTTCTGGAGTCAGGTCAGCCAGATGTTCGGCTTCACGACCCTCACGCAGCAGCCGGTGGATGGATTCTGGTATTTCAACGAACCGGCCTATCGAATTCCGGTCGTGGCGACGTTCTGCGCGTTGTGCTTGAGCATGGCCATTTGGCCGGCACAAAAAAATCTGGGCACACTGCTGAGCTGCTCGGCCGCGGTGATGCTGGGCACGCAGTTCTGGCATGCCCCCAGCGGCGGACTGTACGTGGCCTGGTACCTGCCCCTGCTGTTGCTGACCGTCTTCCGCCCGAACTTGGAAGACCGCGTGGCGCTGAGCGTGTTGGGGGCGGGCTGGTTCACGAAGCGGAAGTCGAGCCCCATTCGGGGCATCGTTCGCGCTGCCTGACGCGGCCTTACGGCGGAAGGACCCAACGGCGGTTCAGTCGTCGCCCAGGCGGTCGGGGTGGAGCCCCAGGTTGACGATGCTGCAGGCCATGATGGGATCGAGGCCGAGTTCTTCGGCGCGCTCGATGACGTCGGCACTCTCGCTGCCCGGGTTGAGCCACAATTCCTCGCAGCCCCGCTGGGCGATCTCATCGAGCGCGGCCAGGGTCACCGCCGGCGGCAGGTAGACGCTGACCCGTTCGATCTTGCCCTCTGGCACTTCGGCCAAGGAGCGATAGACCGGCAGGCCCTCGATGGTGCCCCCCTTGGGATTCACGGGAAAGACTTCGTAGCCTTGCTGCAGGTGGGCGCGGACCGACTTGTTGCCGAACTTCGAGCGATCGGCACTGGCGCCGAGTATGGCCACGGTGGGCTTGAGCATAGCGAGGAAATCTCCAAGGACGTGTGCCGCAGGAGCACAAAAGGGGCACCCCTGACCACTGAGTGGAGTGTAGCGATCGCGGCGAGGGCCGCAATCAGTTGCGCCGCGCGTCGAGATCGGCCGGCGCCTTGCGCGTGGCGAACCACTGTTTCCAGCGTGGGACGTCGAAGTCGAAATTGGCGCCGGTCAGTTTGATGAGGGCGTCGAGCACCGAGTGGTTTTGCAGGCGCTGGGTGATGATGCGCGTGCTTTGCCCGACGGAGAGCCCTCCCGGCGCGCCGCCACCGCCGGGGGTGGTGTTGAAGGTGGAGTTGATCGATTCGGGGCTGCCCGAAGTGATCTTGTGCTTGTGGACGGTCACCAGGGCATCGATGAGGGGTTCGACGGCCGTGGGGCTGTTCATCACGCGGAGGCAGTCGGCGGCACGATTGACCGACTGGTTATCTTTGCTGCGCAGGCCCGAGATGTATTGGGCGACCACGTCCGGGTGCTTCTCGACGGCGAGATAGTCGAGCGCGGTGAGGCGGACTTCTTCGTTGGGATCTTCGAGCGAGAGTTGCACGAGCAGCGCGAGGGCCTTGGGCGTGGCGATGTTGCTGACGGCCTGCGCGTAGAGGGCGCGGTGGGCATCGATTTCATCTTCTTTGAGGGCGCGCGTGAGGGCGGGCAGCGCGTCGGGGTCTCGCAGGGCGCGCAACTGGATGATGGCCTCTTCGGCCCGATCCGTTTCGAGCCAGTCGCGCCAGCGTTTCAACTTGCCTCGCCAGGCGGCCTCGGCCTGGTCTGTCTGGCGGCGTTCCTCGATCAGTTGCACCTCTTGCGGCAGGACCCAGCGGCCCTTGTACTTCACGTAGCCGCGCGAGGCCATGACCGAATCTTGCGTGACCCATTTCCCCTCGAGCTGCGTGTAACCCAGCGCGCGGCGTGCCGCGAGGTGGTTGGTATCGAGCTCGAGGATGCGTTCGAGATGGGTCTTGCGCGCCGCCGGGTTGCCATTCTGGCGGCACCATTCGGCCAGTTCCCATTGTCCGGCGACGGTATCGGGATATTGAGGCCGGATCTCTTCGTAGCGCGTCTGCGCGGCGGTCTGATGGATGACGTCGACGACCGCCGTGCGGGCCAACGTGACGCGCCCGCCCGACTTCGTTTCGATGACATACTTCTCGCGCGGCTGCTCGTCGGGATTGAGGAGCTTACCCTCGATGCGTCCTTTGTTGGCAAGTTGGAAGATCTCGCCGCGCGCGGGGGGCGCCGCGCACACGCTCAAAGCCATGACCGCCAGCAAGGGGACCAGGCTGGTGCGGGGAGGTACACTCCTTCGAGATGTCGGGAGCAGACTCGACATGGCCAACCGACGAGAAATTCGCAGAACGAAAGGGTTCCGTCCAGACTGGGGCGCCGGGGGGTCGCTCGCGGCGCGTCACCTCCAGTATATAGAGGGGCTGGGGTGAAGTAGCGAGAAAACTGCCGGGGAACGACATGACCGATACGGTGGCGGAACACAGACAGGCATCGCCCCCGCAGGTGCGCTGCGGAGTGGTGACGGTGAGCGACACGCGGACTTTGGCCGACGATCGCGGGGGGGGCCTGATCGTGGAATTGCTCTCGGTGGCGGGACATACAGTAGCGGCGCGGGAGATCGTGCCCGACGATCCGGCCCTGATCGGGGATCTGGTGATCCAGTGGCGGGATCGCGAAGATATCGATGCGATCCTGCTGACCGGTGGAACCGGCATCAGCCGCCGCGACCAGACCTTTGAAACCGTCGAGGTCCTGCTGACCAAGGTGCTGACGGGCTACGGCGAACTGTTCCGCGTGCTGAGCTACCAGGAGATCGGCGCCGCGGCGATGTTGAGCCGGGCCCTGGGAGGCGTGGCCGAGACGACGGTCGTGCTCACGATGCCGGGCTCTCCCAACGCGGTGCGCCTGGCGATGGAAAAGCTGATTCTGCCGGAGTTGCGGCATCTGGTCCGCGAGGCGACGCGGTAGCGGCTCGATCTGGCGGCCGGTCGATGCCGTCTTTGCTAGCACCCGCCAAGTTGCCCTAGGGAGTCGGGGCGGGCTTCGCTATTCTACGCGGCCCAATTGTCCGTGGCACCGGCACTCAGCCTGTGCAGATTTGAATTTGAATCTGTTTGAAGAATTCCCTCGCTGACGCTTCGGGTTGCGATTACCCAATCCCCACCCGAAGTACACGACCCATCATCGCGTGCGTGGCACGAGGCTGCGCGCGTGTCGACCCGTTCGCACGATTGCCCAAGGAGGGGCACATGCGTCGCCTGCTCAAGCTGTTGCTGCTGGTTCTGGCCGCCGGAGGTGGTGGCTACTACGTGCAAAAGAATGGCGTGCCGGGGCTCGATCAGCTTCAGCCGTCTGGTTTGGAAGGCACGACGGTCGCTTATTCGGATCCGGTGGCGCCGTTTCGCGCCGGCTCGACGATCCGCGTGGCCACGTTTAACATCCAGGTCTTTGGCGAATCGAAGATGTCGAAGCCACACGTGACGCGCATCCTGGCGGACGTGGTGCGCCGTTTCGACGTGGTGGCGATTCAAGAAATACGGGCGGTGAGTCAGGAGATCCTGCCGCGATTTTTGGCCGAGGTGAATTCGGTGGGGCGGCAATACGACTACGTGATCGGTCCGCGGCTGGGGCGCACGTCGAGCAAGGAGCAGTACGCCTACATCTACGACACGGCCACCGTGGAGCTGGATCGGGAATCGGTCTACACGGTGCAGGATCCCGACGACTTGTTGCATCGCGAGCCGCTGGTGGCGGCGTTTCGCGCCCGCGGGGTGCCCGAGGCGGAAGCATTCACCTTTACGTTGGTCAACGTCCACACCGATCCGGACGAAGTGCGAGAAGAGTTGAACGTGCTCGACGACGTCTATCGGGCGGTGCGTGCCGATGGCCGTGGCGAGGATGACATTCTCATGCTGGGCGATTTCAATGCCGACGATCGCCGCATGGGCGAACTGGGGCAGGTCTCGGGCATCACGGGCGTCATTCGCGGTGTGCCGACGAACACGCGCGGCACGCAGATGTACGACAACATTCTCTTCACCGAGCCGGCTACGAACGAGTTCACCGGCGGCGCGGGAGTGGTGGATCTGATGGAAATGTTTCACCTGACCCAGGAGCAGGCGCTGGAAGTCTCGGACCATCTGCCGGTCTGGGGGGAGTTCAGCGTCTACGAAGGTGGTCGGGGCGGACGGCTGGCTACCCGTCCCGAAGAGGCCGGGGCGCGATAAACTAACGGAGTGGGCAAACTGTCTGCTCCGGGGAGTTGATCGCGTATGGCAACAGAAAGTCGACTTTCGTCGCGTTTCGAGTCCGCGCTGGTCTATGCAGCGCAGTTGCACGCGGCGCAGACGCGCAAGGCGTCGGATGTGCCGTACGTCGCCCATCTGCTGGCGGTGGCGTCGCTCGTGATCGAGCACGGCGGCGACGAGGACGAAGTGATCGCGGCGCTGCTGCACGATGCGATCGAAGATCAAGGAGGCGCGCCGACGCGGGCGGCCATTGTCGAACGCTTCGGTCCGCGGGTGGCCGAGATCGTCGCCGGCTGCACCGATGCGGAGGTGATGCCGAAGCCCCCCTGGCGGGCGCGCAAAGAGGCCCATCTGGCCCATGTGGCGGTGGCGTCCGACTCGATTCGGTTGGTGATCGCGGCCGACAAGCTGCACAACGCGCGCGCGCTGCTGCACGATTATCGCCTGCACGGCGAGTTGCTGTGGGAGCGTTTCAACGGCGGGCGTGAAGGAACTCTCTGGTACTACCGCTCGATGGTCGACGCCTTGCGCCGCGGCTGGTCGCACGCGTTGGTCGATCAACTGGCACGCGAGCTCGATGAGCTCGAGCGGCTGGCGAACATCGATTGAAATCAGGCCACGCGCGGCGCTAAGATACGACGCGTGGTGAGTGGTATCCGCAGGGCCTGAACCGATTCAGGTATTTCGCAGAGCCCGACGCCGAAGGTTTTCGGCGGCGGGCTTTTTTCGTGCGCTGAGCGCAAGGGGACGCGCGGCAGTGTGGACAGTGATGAGCGATTTGGCCATTCCGGAACTGGGCAACGTGACGGCGACGGCGATTCTCGGCTGGTATGCGTGGCACACGGCCTCGCGGACGATTCCGGAGCTGTTGCGCGACTTTCGGGCCGAGCTGGCGGCGGGACGGGCCGAGTTCCGCGCGGAGCTCGAGGCGTTTCGCGTCGAGTTGGCGGCCGAACGTCGCGACCGGCACGAGGATCACGTGTCGGCCGTGGAGGCGATTCACGAGTTGGCCGAGCGCCTGCCACCACCCGGCGCGAACAAACCACGAGAGGAGTAATCGCGATGACGTCTGAAGTCGTATTGCCGAGCGGGCTTTTCGACCGCACAGGAAAGCTGCGACAGATTCTCGATCTGCTGGCGGCCGTGCGCGAGCTTGAAGGCTCGCTCACCGAACCGGCTGGCTTGCGGGCATACGTGGGCCTGGTACTGCGCTTTGCCGAGTTGTTCGGGCTCGAGCCGAGTTGGCTCGAGCGTCTGCATGGCGTGTTGAAGAACGACGCGACGTTCGAACTGTTGCTGGCGATGGTGCGATACGCGTCGAGTTGGCTGGGACGGGCCGACGAGCGCCCGGGCAAATCGGTGCGCGCGGCGGAAGCGCAAGCCGCGGTCGAGGCAAGCTCGCTGGCCGAATGGCTGCCGTTCGTGTTGTGGCTGCTCGAGACGTGGCGCCGCCTGCGAGGTGAACGATGAGCGAGAGGACGGGAAAGAGCGCGTCGTGGCGGTTGCCTCCCTATGCCGTCGAGGCGCAGTTTGTCGCGCTGTCGGAAACAGTCGACTGGGGCCTGAGCCTGTACGGCGTGCCGGAGCAATGGCGCGACTCGCGCGGCGCTGGGGTGACCGTAGCCGTGCTCGATACCGGGATCGACGAGGGGCATCCCGATCTGGCCAGCGCCGTGGTGGGGGCGCGCGACTTTACGCGCTCGCCGAGTGGCCCGATCGATCGCGTGGGACATGGCACGCATGTGGCCGGCACGATCGGCGCGCGGCAGAACGAATTGGGAGTCGTCGGCGTGGCGCCGGAATGTCGGCTGCTCGTGGCGAAGGTCTTGGGCGATAGTGGCAGCGGCAGTGGGGCAAGCGTGTCGGCGGGGATCGATTGGGCCTGCGAGCAAGGCGCCGACATCTTGTCGCTGAGCCTTGGCTCGCCGCAGCCCAGCGAGGAGATTCGCGGGGCCATCGCGCGGGCGTCCGGGGCGGGCAAGATCATCCTCTGCGCAGCGGGAAATGAAGGGCGCGACGACGCCGTGAACTATCCGGCGCGCTGGTCCGACACGATCGCCGTTGGCGCGGTCGATCGAAATGGCCGGTTGGCTTCATTCTCGAGCCGCGGACCGGAGGTCGATCTCTGTGCGCCGGGGCAGGATGTGCTGTCGACCTACCTGCGCGGCGGCTATGCCAAGCTCTCGGGCACGAGCATGGCGACCCCCTTCGTGAGCGGCGTGGTGGCACTGATGCTGGCGAAGCATCGGCGTCAACGCGGCAGGACGCCCGTCGAGGAACGTGTCCAGGTGGTCGAACATCTGCTGCGAACGGCGATCGATGCCGGACCGACGGGCAAAGACCCCCAATACGGCTACGGCCTGATTCATCCGGCGGGGGCACTCGCGGCGCTGGCGCCGCAGCCGGCGACGCTCGAGCTGCGGATCGGGCCGGTTTCACTCAACGGCGTGCCGGGCGAGTTGGTGTTCGTTCCGACAAGCGACACGGAGTAATCACGTTGTCCGCGATGGTCTTGGGAATGCTCTGTGCGATGGTGTCGGCGAAGCAGCACGTCTCGCCCGCCGACGAGCTGCGCGCGGTGCTGGCCGATCTC
The DNA here is from genome assembly GCA_019636335.1 of Pirellulales bacterium. Lineage (NCBI taxonomy): Bacteria > Pseudomonadati > Planctomycetota > Planctomycetia > Pirellulales > Pirellulales bacterium. Next base: position 94,005 of record JAHBXR010000002.1, on the reverse strand, counting down.
GAGACGCATGTGCCTCGGGTCGACTGGCGCGAGACGCGCTACCTGAGCTTGCACAACCTGCCGCGCGAGCGCTGGGCAGAGACTCATGCGGTGGTGTCGTTCGTGCTGAACAGCGTGAGCCGTAGCGATCGGATCGTGCGGCCCACGATCGTGCCGGACCGTGGCGGGGGACTGTTGCGTTTCTCGCTGGCGGATTACGGGCTGCCGGCCGAGGCGTGGGAGCTGCTTGCCAGCGAGGATCCCTACTGGCATCTGCGCAGCGAAGTGCTCGACCCGGCAAGCGGCAAGCGGAAGCAGGTCTTCACCGATGGGGGCTGGGTGGGGCTCGAGGCGGGAGAGGCGCTGCGGGCCAAGACGCGCAGCGCGGGCGCCCTACTGCGGGCCGATTTCTTCGTGGCGCGGGTATCGACGACGCTCGACGGCGGACACTACTACCGCTTCGCCGGCATCCCGCGCACCGAGACGGAATGGTTTGCGGCGCTGGGCATCGATTTGAAGACGGTAAGCACGCTGCACGCCGATCGCGGGGCGAACATGATTCGTTCCGACATCACGCAGAAGGTGCGACGCGTGGTGCGGCGTCAGGGACCGCTGGGGGGCACCTGGCAGACGTACGACGTCGCGCGGAGCACGCCGGAGCGCGATCCGTTGCGCCATCCGTTCGCGTTCGAGTTCGATGCGTCGGAACATATCGCCACGAAACGGAATGGCCTGCACCTGTTCAGCCTGAACGATCGGCAAGGCGCGCGGCAGGAGACCGTGCCCGACGTGGTGGCCAAAGACACGAGCGATCCGCACGGACCGGGCATCGTGGCGCCGATGCTATCGTGCGTGCGCTGCCACGTCGAGTCGGGCCTGCGTCCTATTGCCAACGACCAGCGGCACCTGGCCGAGCGTGGTGTGGACCTGTTCGCGGAGCGTACGCAAGACGCCGATCGCCTGGCGGCCTTCTATGGATCGACTTTGGAAAAAGAGTTGCGGCGCGATCGTGAGGACTATGCCGAGGCCGTCGCGGCGGCCACCGGCGGATGCGACGCCGCCGAGGTGGCAAGCTGGCTCGCCGAGATGTATCGCGACCATCGCGACGCGCTGGTGACGCCGGCACGCGCGGCGCGCGAGCTCGGCGTGCCCCTGGAAGATCTGGCGGACGTTTTGGGTGGATCGACCGATCCGGTGTTGCTCGCGTTGCAGGCGGGTTTGAGCGTGCAGCGCGAGCAATGGGTGGCCTCGTTTGCAGAAGCGGCGCTCCGCGCCGCGGGAGAAAAACCATGAAATATTGGGGCGCGTTGATGGTCGTGGGGCTTGTCTGTAGCGCCAGCGCGGCGGATTGCACGATCGTTCGGCGATCGGTCGGTCGACACGTCGCGGTGCAAGTCGATGCCGGGCTGGCCGTAGTGCCATTTGCGGTTCCCGTGGCGGTGCCGGTGGCCGTCATCTCGCAACCGGTGGTGTTCTATGCACGGCGCGTGGAGTTGGCCGCCGAGGTATCGCCAGCCACGGCCAGGGAGAGGCGAGCAACACCACGTGCCCCACGTTCGGCGGCCGACGTATTGCGAACGCACTGCGCGGCGTGTCATAGCGGGCCGACGGCCAAGGGAGAGTTGCGCTTGTTCGAGCCGGAGGGCGCTCTGGTCGAACGATTGCCGCGCCGGGCGATCCTCGACGCGGTGACCGAAGGGAGCATGCCGCAGGGGACGTCGACGCTGACGGAGGAAGAGATCGATGCCTTGCGCGAATGGGCGACACCGCCCCGCGAGCTGTTGTATTGAACGGGAGCGTGAAGTCCGGGGCCGGCTGACGTGAGACAGTCCACTTTCTTAACCAGGAGTACGAGCATGAAAACGCTGTTGACGTTGATCGCGTTGTGGATGAGTGGCGTCGTAGGTGACCTGGCCATGGGTTGTCCTTTGGCGCCGGTGTGCGCGTCGGCCGAGGTGGCGGTTCCGGCGCAGGTCGTGCAGGCGGACGTATCGTTCCTGGGCGTGGCGCCGACGTTCGTGCCCCAGGCGGTGGTGGTGTCGCCGGGTTACGTCGTGGCGCCGTCGGTGGTGGCGAGCGGCGTGGTTGCTCACTCGGAAGGGGTGGTGGTGCGTCGTTCGACTGTATTCCGATCGCGACTGGCGCCGATGCGGGCTTCGTCGCGCGTGACGATTCGTACGCGCGTGCGGTAGCTCGCAGGCCAGGCGGTACAGGCCCGATCGCCTGTGCCGCCTGGCTGAAGCCGGGTTCGAAAACGCACAGGCCGGTGGACTGTCCATCTGATTGGCTTACTGTCCGAAGGAATTACAACCTCATGTTTCGCGATCGCATCAAGGAGCTTCGTCGCGTGCCCGCTGCGGCTTTGCGGCCGAATCCACGAAATTGGCGGCGGCATCCGGCCGGACAGCGCGCGGCGCTGCGGGCCATGCTCGACGAGGTCGGCTTTGCCGATGCGCTGCTGGCGCGCGAGTTGCTCGACGGCTCGCTCGAGCTGGTGGATGGGCATCTGCGGGCCGAGACGGCGGCGGACGACGAGGTGCCCGTGCTCGTGCTCGACCTGGAGGAGTCCGAGGCGGACAAGTTGCTGGCCCTGCTCGATCCGCTGGCCGCCCTGGCCGAGACGGATCAGGTGGCGCTGGGAGACTTGTCCGCTCGGTTGGAACTCGAGAGCGAGGCGCTGGGCAACGTGCTGGCATCGATCCTCGACGAACCGTCGGTGCTGGATGCCGCTCGACACGAAGAACCCGAGACGCCGGTGGTGCCGGAAAGTTTCGTGGTGGCGATCGAATGCGACGATGAGGGGGAACAGCGTCGAGTCTACGAGCGCATGCGCGAGGAGGGCTATCGGTGCCGCGTCTTGACGTTGTAGTGCAATGTCCGGTGTTCGATTCGTTTCGCGTCGAGCAGGTGGCGGGCATGTTCGACGTGCCGTTGGCCGAGAAGGCGACGGAGACGTTCTCGGTCGACGTGCCTGGCGCGGACGAACCGTGGGAAATCGGCCTCATCGTCGGACCGTCGGGGAGCGGCAAGAGCACGATCGCGCGGCGGGCCTTTGGCGAGGCGCTTTACACGCCGCGCGACTGGCCGGCGGACCGCGCGGTCGTGGATGGCCTGGGCCAATTGCCGATCAAGCAGATCACCGGGCTGTTCACGGCGGTGGGGTTCAGCTCCCCCCCTTCGTGGATCAAGCCGTACCACGTGCTGAGTGGCGGCGAGCGGTTTCGTTGCGATCTGGCGCGGGCTCTCGCGGTCGGCTGCGGTGCGAACGAAGAAGGGAGGTTGGAAATCGAGCGCCCGATCGTGGCGTTCGACGAGTTTACGAGCGTGGTCGATCGCAACGTGGCGCGGGTGGGTGCGGCGGCGATTGCCAAGGCGATTCGCTCGGGGCGCACGGCGTGCCGTTTCGTGGCGGTGACTTGTCATTATGACGTGGCCGAATGGTTGGAGCCCGACTGGGTGCTCGACATGGCCACGCGGCGCTTGACCTGGGGGCGTCTTCGGCGGCCGCGCGTTCGGCTCGCGCTGGTCCGTTGCGGCCGCCGTGCGTGGGACTGTTTTGCGCGTCATCACTATCTGAGCGGCAAGCTCTCGTTCGGCGCGCGCTGTTATCTGGCCCTGTGGGAGCAAGAGCCGGTGGCGTTCTGTGCCGTGTTGCCGGTGATCGCCTCGCGCGGCAAGTGGCGTTTGAGCCGCGTGGTGACGCTGCCCGACTATCAGGGCATCGGCATCGGCACGCGGGTGGTCGAGGGACTGGCAGAGGAGTATCTCGCGGAGGGTGAACGATTCTTCGTGACGACGGGACATCCGGGCATGATCGCGCACTGTCGCGATTCGCGGCGCTGGCGGATCGTGCGGGTCAAGAGGACGGGCTCGCGCGCGAGCATCGACCTAGCGAACTATCGGGGCACCGGCATGCGAAGCGTGGTCTCGTTCGAGTACCGCGGCGGGAGTGACGATGGGAACACGAGCCGAGAAGGATCCACGGAAGAAGCCTCGCGTCCGCGCCGAATCGCCGACGAGGGGAGTGCTGAGCTCGCACCAGCGCGCTCAGATTTGCGCAATCATCGCCGTGGGGTGCAGTCGAAGCTGCGCCGCGAGCTACATCGGCTGTCGGGTCGCGGCGATCGACGAGCTCGCCGCGCGGAGCAGGACGTTTCGCCAGCAACTGGCCGAGGCGGAATCGAAACATGAGCTCGCGCATCTGGAGAACATTCGCGCGGCGGGCAAGAAGGAGTGGCGGGCCTCGGCCTGGGCACTCGAGCGGCGCTATCCCGAGCGCTACGGCGCGCGGAAAATAGACGGACTGACGGGCAAGCAATTGTCGCGTGTGCTGTCGGAGTTCTCCACATTGCTTTTGGGGCAACTCGGCGATGTCGCCCAGCGCGAGCATGCCGCGGCGGAGTTGCACGACCTGTTGGATGAGATCGAGCAGCGGGGTTAGTGGGCAGTGGGCAGTGGGCAGTGGTGAGATTTTTCCGTGGTTGAATCTTCCTCGAAATTGGCGCCGTTTTTGGATGCTGGCGTGCCCTTGCCTGCCGTGGCGAACGTGGCGCGGCAACTGCTGGGCATGCTCGGCACGCAACAGATGCGCGTCGAGGGGCACGGCACGGCGCCGCGTCCCGACTCGCCCGGCTTGCTGGCGTGGGCGCGCGAGTTTCTACCGCGCCACGTGCGCTCTGCCCCCTCGCTCATGCACGTCTGGGTCGCCGAGCAGCTCGACGGCTGGCATCGAGCCGAGGGGACGAAGCTCAATGTGCTCGGCCCCCGCGGCAGCGCGAAATCGACGCTGGTGACGCTGGCTTACGTGCTGCGGTCGGCGGTCGAGGGGCGCGAGCCGTACATCTGGATCGTCTCGGACACGCAGAGCCAGGCCTGCACTCATCTGGCCAACCTGCGAGCAGAATTGGAACACAACCGCCGCCTGCGGAAGGTCTATCGCTGGTCGACACGGCCGGGCGCCATCTGGCGGAGCGATGTCTTGTCGCTCTCGAATGGCGTGACGATCGAGGCCTACGGCACGGGACAGAAAGTGCGCGGCCGGCGGCGGATGCACCATCGGCCGACCTTGATCGTCTGCGACGATCTGCAGAACGACCAGCAGGTGGCCACGCCCGAGGGACGCGAGCGGGCGCGACAATGGTTTCACGGCACCTTGCTCAAGGCGGGCGCCCGGCAGACGAACGTGGTCAACCTGGCCACGGCGCTGCATCGCGAGGCGCTCGCGCTCGAGTTGCACGAGAATCCGGGCTGGACATCGCGCATCTTCCGAGCGATCGAAAACTGGCCGGACGACATGAAGTTGTGGGAGGCGTGGGAGGCCCTCTATACGGATCCGGCGCGCGAGGATCGCCGCGAGGCGGCCCGGGCGTTCTTCGAAGAGCATCGCCCGCGGATGGAGGCTGGGGCCACCGTGTTGTGGCCCGAGGTCGATGATCTTTACCGGCTGATGCAGATGCGCGTGGAGAGCGGACGGGCGGCGTTCGAGCGGGAGAAGCAGAATTCGCCGCTGAATCCCGAGCTGTGCGAGTGGCCGGCCTCGTACTTCGACGCGGGCATCTGGTTCGACGACTGGCCGCAGGATCTGCTGGTCAAGACGATCGCGCTCGACCCGAGCAAGGGGCGCGACGGCGAGAAGGGGGACTATTCAGCCTATGTGGTCTTGGGGATCGATCGGCAAGGGACACTCTACGTCGAGGCCGATCTCGACCGGCGCCCCACGCCGCAGATGGTCGATGACGGAGTGGAGTTGTGCCGGCGTTTCCTACCCGACGCTTTCGGGGTCGAGTCGAACCAGTTTCAGGAGCTGCTCGGCGACGACTTCGCCGAGGCCTTCGGACGGCAGGGGCTGCCGCTGCGCATCTGGACGCTGGACAACCGCGTGAACAAACGGGTGCGCATCCGGCGGCTGGGTCCGTATCTATCGCGCCGCGCGGCGCGATTCAAAAGCCACTCCCCTGCGACGGCACTGCTGGTCAACCAACTGCGCGACTTTCCGTTGGGGGCTCACGACGACGGTCCCGACGCGTTCGAAATGGCGCTGCGGCTGGCAGGCGAGTTGCTCGCGGGGCGCGGTTCGCCCGATGGACTTGGAGACCGATTGATTTAGTGGGCAGGGGTAGCACCGATCATTTTGCGGTGCGAGTGGACTACTCGATTGGCCCGAGTCGCAAAATGGTCGGTGTTGCGCAGCAACCAGAGGATGAGTGTTGTATCGCGATCGGTAATCTCGATGCCGGCACGACCCTCTTGTCGCTGCGCGACACGGACGTCCTTCCGACTTCACCTCCCACTGGCCAGCAAGCCGCTCGCGGAAGAACGTCCGTGCCACCCGCCACTGCTGGATTGGGAAACCAACTCACTTAGAGAGAGGACCGACGATGCGTACGACCTTGGACCGTTGGGAACATCGCCTGCAAGAGGCGTTCGACGAGTTGTATGCCAGCTTCGTCGATCCGTCCGAGCCGTTTCATGGCGAGGATGGCGAGCGGTGGCTGCCGTTGGGCATGACGAACGCGGTTCTGGCCACGGAGCTTGCTTTTCGCAACGAGCAGGAGCTGGCCGAGATTCGCCACGAGTGCCGCCTGCTGGCGACGACGAACGAGTTTGCCATCAATGGTCACGAGAATCGGGTGAGCTACATCGTTGGCACGGGGCACACCTACCGAGCCACGCCGAAGAAGGGACTGGCCGTGCCGGAGCGTCTGGCGGCGCAGGCCCAGGAGGTGCTCGACGAGTTCGTGCGCGAGAATGCCTGGCATTGCCGGCAGCAGGAGATCGTCCGCCGGCGCGACCGCGACGGCGAGGCATTCTTGCGATTCTTCGCCGATGACGACGGCACGACGCGGGTCCGCTTCGTCGAGCCGGGACAGGTCTCGACCCCGCACGAGCTGCTGTCGGATGAGTCGGTGAGCTTCGGCATCGAGACCGCCCCGCACGATGTCGAGCAGGTGCGGTGCTACTATGTCGAAGGAGAAAGAGTACCGGCCGAGGAGATGCAGCACCGCAAGGCGAATGTCGATGCGAACGTAAAGCGCGGACTGCCGCTGTTCTTTCCGGTGCGAAAAAATCTCCGTCGCGCGGAGCGCATTCTGCGGAACATGAGCGTCGTGGCCGAGATTCAATCGGCGATCGCGCTGATCCGCAAGCATCGCGGCGGCTCGCGCACGGCGGTCGAGCAGTTCGTTCGCGGCCAGGCCGATGCAACGGTCTCGCGCGGCGCCAGTGGCCGCACGGCGAGCTATCGGCGTTATGGAGCGGGGACGATCCTCGACGCCTATGGCGACGTGGAGTACGACTTTCCGGCCGCGGGAATCGAAGCGGGCAACTTTGTCATGATCCTGCAGGCCGAGTTGCGGGCGATCGCCAGTCGGCTGGTGATGCCCGAGTTCATGCTCACGTCCGACGCCTCGAACGCGAACTACTCTTCGACGATGGTGGCCGAAGGGCCGGCCGTCAAGATGTTCGAGCGCTTGCAGGCGGAGCAGGTCGAGGCGGATCTGGACGTGATGCGGCTGGTAGTCAGCACTGCGGCCCGGGCGGGACGACTGCCGGAAGAGGTGCTCGAGCTCGTCGAGATCCAGGTGGGCACGCCGTCGCTGTCGGTGCGCAATCAAGTCGAGGAAGCGCGCATCCGGGCAATCGAACACCAGCACGGCATTCTTTCGCCGCAGACGTGGAGCCAGCAGCGCGGGCTCGACTACGACCAGGAGCAGGCGAACCTGGCGCTGCACGCGGCCCGGGGTGCCATACCGCATGGTAATACTCACCAAGCGCGGGTTACACCGTAGCGATCGAATTCGGAATCGGCGCTGACGAGAGTGAGATTGCCCAACTGGGCCTGAGCGATCAGCAATCGATCAAACGGATCGCGATGGTGATTCGGCAGTTTTTCAACCATCGTTGCATGCGCGAGCGTGATGGAAATCAATTCAAAGTGATTCCGCGCAATCTCGCGTGGGAGAAATGTCTTGCAAGATTCTCCCAAGTCCAATTTGCCCAGCCCCACCTTGATGGCAATCTCCCAACAACTAGCGATGCTGACGAGTTTGCGGTTGTCTGCTTCTTCGATGAGTGCCTTAGCGGACGTGGAGAGTTGGGGATCATCCCACAGGAACCACAACATGGCATGAGCATCGAGCAACAAGCTCGTCATCCCATGTACTCCCGAAACTCTTCCAGGGGAGCGTCGAAATCAGGCGCCATCCAGTGCTTTGTTTCCTTCGCGCTGCCGGCGCGACAGGGCCAGTGCTGTGCATGAGCGCGAACCAACGTCGCCAGCGGTTCACCCTTTTCGACAATGACTAACTCCTCGCCAGGGGCCAGGATCTGGATGAGCTCGCTCAATTGAGCCTTCGCGACGTCAAGGCTTACGGTGTGCATCTGGTTTACCTGTTCGCGCGACACGTGAAGATACCACCCTCAATTGTACCAGAATATTTGGCCTTGGTGCGAGGTTCTGCATCGAACATGCACGCGATCACTTTGAAGCTACTCGGATGGGCGATACGAAATCGGCTCTTCTGGAAAGGCCTGAATCAACTGGTCAAGATGTTCGAGCGTGACGATCGAGCATTAAGGGCGCGTAACCGTTCACTCCCCGGGGCGTGAACGGTTACCAAAAAAGTCGCGTGGAAATCGGCCACCGGCCGCGGTACTCTCACCATCATGACACTGACGCACACGAGTGAGACGAATCGCAAGCGTGTGGCTCAGGCCGAAACGGTTTGGGCCGAGTTGCTCGCCGAGATGTTGCAGCGCGGCGTCCACGGCACGGCGGCTGTCGAGGTGTGCGTGCAGGATGGCACGATTCAACACGTGCGGCGCCGCGTCGAGCGGCTCGAGAAGTAACGAGTAACTCGCGACTGAATAATCCGGGTATCCGAACGGGCCAGGGCGTAGCACGCGGCGCGATCCGAAGATCGCGACGGACGCACGCCAGGTACGGCATCGAACGGGGCCCACTCGAAACGACCGCGTTTCGGGTGGGCTCCGTTTTTTTATGGGGAGAAGGCAGCCATGCCACAGTCGTTGCAGGAGTATGTCGATTCGCGCGGCGTGGGGGTGCGGGTCGATCGCGAGCGCGGCATCATTCGGGGCGTGAAGATCCTGGGACTCGAATCGCGGAATGGCCGCCGCTATCGCGAAGAGGCGCTGTTGCGGGCGGTCTCGCTCTACGACGGCGCGAAGGTGAACGTCAACCACGCACGGGCCGGCAGCGCGGCGCCGCGCGAGTACCAGGACCGCCTGGGGGTAATCCGCGGCACGGTCGTCCGCGCCGGTGAAGGCCTGTTCGGCGACCTGCACTTCAACCCGAAACACGCGCTGGCCGAACAGTTGATCTGGGACGCCGAGCACGCGCCGGAGAACGTGGGCTTCTCGCACAACGTGCTGGCCCGCACGAACCGCGAGGGGAATCGGTTGATCGTCGAAGCGATCACGAAGGTGGAAAGCGTGGACCTCGTGGCCGATCCGGCGACGACGCGCGGTCTGTTCGAGGCGGAAGAGGCGCCAGGCGAGGATCTGGCCGGCGAGCCACCCACGGATGCTCCGCGGGACGACGAGCTCGTGGCGTGGAGCGAGCTGACGGTCGAGTTGCTGGTCGAACGGCGGCCCGACCTTGTCGAGGAGATTCGCGCCACCGCGGCCGACGACACGGCCGAGATGCAGCGCGAGCTCGAACGCTTGCAGGCCGTGGAAGCCCGCACGGCGCGACGCGAGCTGATCGAGCGTCTGCTGAGCGAGGCCGAGTTGCCGGGCCCCAACGAGGGGGAGCACGCCCGGACCATCGTCAGCCACTGGTTTCTCGAGGCGCTCGAGCAGGCGCCCGACGAGCGGATCGTCCGCGAGATGGTCGCCGATCGGGCCCGGCTGGTACGCGAGGTGTTCGGTCCGGGGGCACCGCGCCGGCGGCGCGCGGGAGAACCGCAGTCGCGCGAACAACGTTTCTTCGAGCGGCAGCGCGACGAAGCGCTCGACGCGCGGCAGTTCGCCCTGGCGATCCGTTGATGCAGCGGCGTGGCAGGCACAGAGCCATTTTACTTCGACACGATTCACTTGACCGCAGAGGAGCAGACCAGCGATGGCCGACACGATGCGTTGGAGATATGGCGATACGAAACCGGTGGTGTCGAACGACGTCGCGTCGGCGACGGTGCTCGAGATCGGCGATCTCGTGTTTCAGGACGCCTCGGACAGCAACAACCCGAAACCGGCCGCGGACACGGGGGCGATCCCCGGTACGCACGCCACGCTGGCGGCCGCACAGGAGGCATTCCACGACGAGTTTTTGGGGGTGGCGATGCAGCGCAGTCCCGCCGGCGCGACGAATCGCGTCCGCGTGGCGACGGCGGGCGTGTTCGAGTTCGTCTGCGCCTCGGCGACGTTCGCGCTGGGCACGTTGGTGGGAGTCGACGACAACGCCGGCGGGACCGCGCTCGAGAACCAGCAGGTGATCGCGGTGGCGACCCCCAACCTGGCGATCGGCCGGGTGGTGAAAGATTACCCCATGGCGACGACCAGCGTGCTGGTGGAAGTGGTCGGCACGGTGACGGCGGGTGGCCCGCAGGCGATGGCCTAGTCGATGGAGAGAGGGTCTCACGCAGAGACGCGGAGCGAGAAGGAGACGCGGCGGGGAAGTGCGTGGGTAGCAGACGTTCTTCCGCGTGTGGCTGGCTGGCCAGCAGGAGGTGGAGTCGGAAGGACGTCCATGTCGCGCAGCGACCAGAGGGTGGTGCCGGCATCGAGGTTATCGATCGCGATACAACACTCATCCTCTGGTTGCTGCGCAACACCGATCACTTTGCGACTCGGGCCAATCGAGTAGTCCACTCGCACCGCAAAATGATCGGTGCTACTCCTGCTTTCCGTGAAACACCGAAACAGTTCAAGAAATATAGTCAAATCAAAGAGGAGCCTCACGGTGGGAGCGATCAAATATCGGGAGTTGAAGCGGCGGTATCAGCTCGATGGGGCGGAGCGGACGGTGCGGCAATTGTCCGAGGCGCTGCGCGAGAAGCATCTGCGGGCGGAGGATTTCAGCATTCGCGATCTGGCCGAAGGGCTGGTGCCCGACGGGCGCGAATGGGTGCGGATGCTCGATCCGCGCGGCGAGGGCTCGGTGCGGCTGCTCGAGGCGGGGGATGGGGTCGACGTGACGGCGTTTCTCAACATCACCGGTCAGGTGGTCTACTCGAAGATCCTCGAGGCGTACGAGCAAGAAGCGTTCGTGATGTCGAAGCTCGTGGAGACGATTCCCACGCGCTTCGATGGCGAAAAAATTCCGGGCGTGGGCAGGGTGCGCGACGCGACGGGAGAAGTACACCCGGGCATGCCCTATCCCAGCCTGGGCTTCGGCGAGGATTTCATCGAGACCCCTTCCACGACGAAGCGCGGCTTTATCGTGCCGGTGACCAAGGAGGCGATCTTCTTCGATCGCACGCACCTGGTGCTCAGTCGTGCGGCCGAGGTGGGGGAGATCCTGGGCTTGAACAAGGAGAAGCGGCTACTCGATCTGCTCGTCGGCGTGACGAACAACTACAAGTGGAACGGCGCCAGCTACGACACGTACCAGGCGAGCGCGCCCTGGATCAACGTCAAGTCGGGCAATGAGTTGATCGATTGGACCGACGTCGACGGGGCGGAACAGCTCCTGGCCGACATTCTCGACCCGACCACGGGTGAGCCGATTCTGGTCCGCGCGACGAGCGTGCTGGTGATGCCGGCCTATCGCCATGCGGCCCATCGGGTGTTCAACGCCGTGGAGATCGACTACCAGCCGGCCAGCGCCGCCACGACGACGCGAGCGAGCAACCCGCTGGGCAACTACCAGGTCCACGAAAGCCGGTTGGCGTATCGGCGGATCGTGGTCTCGGGCGTGAGTGCCGACGACGCGAAGAAGTGGTGGTTCCTGGGGGATTTCCGCAAGGCGTTCGCCTACATGGAGAACTGGCCGATCACGGTCACGCAGGCCCCGGCCAACAGCGAGGCGGAGTTCAGCCAGGACATCGTCGTGCGTTTCAAGGCCAGCGAGCGCGGCGCCGCGGCCGTAATCAACCCGCGCTACGTCGTCAAATCGACCGGCTGATGCGCGGCACGCGACTTCACCCTGCAAGAAGGACGATGCGATGACCAGGCTGGGAGACGATACGGTTCACGGTTTCGACCATGGCCGCAAGAGTGAGATCGGCACGACGGCGGTGCCGCTGGTGGCGACGTCGCGGAAGGGGACGCGCGGCGTGCAACTCAAAGCGGCCGCGGACAATTCGGCCGAGGTGTACGTCGGCAACAGCGACGTCACGACCGACGCGGCCGATGCCACCGACGGATTTCCGCTCTCCGCGGGGGAGGGGCTGTTCGTGGCGGTGGACGACGCGAGCAAGATCCATCTCCGCGCCCCCTCGGGCACGCAGAAGGTGTTTTATCTAGTGCTGTGAAGCGAATCGAGTTCTGTGGCAAAGGAAGCGTGATGCGCGGGCGAGCGATGCACCAACCGGTGGCGACCAGGCAGTACGGCACTCCGTGCTGGTTCACGCGGGCCGAGAGATTCTCGCCGGCGAGCGTGGCGGGACTGGTGCTGTGGCTGGCGGCCGACGATGCGGCGTCGTTGTTTCAGAGCTCGGGTCTCGACACGCCCGCGCTGGTCGATGGCGACCCGGTGGGAGGTTGGAAGAACCGGGGGGCGGGAGCATATCACGCGTTGCAGGGGACGGCGGATCGGCGTCCCCTGCTCCGCTTGAACGGGGTGAATGGCTTACCGCTGGTGGAGTTCGACGGCAGCGACGACTACCTCGCCGTGACGCGCATGACGGGGAAGTTCTCGGATGGACTCAGCTACTTCATGGTGTTGAAGTTTGCCGATGGCCGACCGCCCGGCACGCGGCGCCCCTTCGGGGCGAGGACAAGCTTCCCGATTCAAAGTTACTTTACCGCCACGCTGCCCAGCAGTGGTTCGATGGTGCATGCGACGTGGATCGACGCGGAGTATTACGAAGCACCCCTGCTCTCGCTGGACGATGGCGAGACCGAGTGGCATTTGTTGGCGACGGTGATGACGCGGGGAGGAGATTTGACGAGCTACGTCGATGGCATCGAGACCGCCACGGTCGACATGAGCGCATCGACCTGGTCGAGCATTGCCAGTCCCGTGTCGGAAAGCCCTTTTCTCGGGGCCGAGAATCTCGTCGGTTCCCCCACGGGGGCACACTCGCTACGGTTGGCCGAGCTGCTGATCTACGGCACGCCGCTCGGCGGAGCCGACCGGGAGGCCATCGAGCAGTATCTGCAGACCAAGTACGGTCTGAGCTGACGCTTTAGGAGACGACTACATGAGCGACCAGGCGACGATCGCCACGATCAAGAGCCAGATGCTGGCGCTGATCGCGGCGATTACCGAGAACCCGAAACCGAGCTACGCGATCGACGGCCAGTCGGTTTCGTGGAGCGACTATCTGCGACAGTTACAGGCCAGCGCCGAATGGTGCGATCAACAACTCGCGCGCAGCGAGCCGTTCGAGATCCACTCGCAGGGGTTCAGTCCATGACGATCGAGCTCGACGTGGCCGACGATTTCCGTTCGTTCGATGCGCTCGAAGGGATCGTGTTGCGTTCGCGCAGCGGCCTGCACGAAACGGCGATCGCGCGGGCGCTGCGAAGAAGCGTAACGCGGCGTGAGGCGGCCCCCTCGGCCGGCTTCTACACGCAGGCCGATACGCGCTGGCACTTCGAAAGTGGGGCGGTCGAGACGGAACCCGAAGTGGGGGGCACGATCCTCGACGCCACGGGGCGCATCTGGCGGGTGCTGGGCGTGTCGCACGAGACGCTGAGCCAGCGCTGGACGTGCTGGTCGCGCGAGTTGTCGTTGGCCGGTGGATTGACCGACGTGATCACGATTCAGCAGGCCGCCTGGACGAAAGGAGAGGCCGGCGCGCTCGTAGCAAGCTGGAGCGATTACCTCGCGCCACTTCGCGCACGCGTGCAGCCAGAAGGCTCGGCGATTGCCACGCAACACCGCCTGCGCAGCGTGCCGCGGCGCTACCGCGTGTACCTGGCCGAGGAAGTGGCGGTCGATGCCAACCACCGCATCATGCATGGCAGCGAGATCTATCACGTGCTGGGCTTCGAGCGACCGTCGCGCATCGACGAGCTGTTCGTCATCCTGGCCGAACAAACTCCCTGGCCGCTGGGAGGTGGAAACGTGGGGGGCGCCGTATGAGTCTCGAAGGGGCGATTCACGAGCGTTGGGGGGCCACCGCGGCACTGGCGGCGCTCGCGCCGGCAGAGCGTGTCTTGACTGGCGCGGCGCGCGGCGATCTCCCCCTGCCCTACGTCGTGCTCGTGCGCGAGGGAGAAAGCGCACGCCTGCGCACGAGCAGCCACACCGAGGTAACCGAGATCCTCGTGCGGTTCGAGATCTATGCGGCCGAGCTCGACCTGGGCAAGGCCATTGCCGAGGCGCTGCGCGGACCATTCAATCGGCAGGGTTTTGCACTCGAGGTGGGCACGTGTCTCGTGATGCAGGGGACGAGCGAACAGGAACAACTGGCCGCCGACGGCATCTGGACGGTCACGGCGAACTATCTCGCGCGCATCGCCCTGCCCGTGGCGAGTTGAAGAAAACAAGCGAACTGAGGTACGGGGATGACAGACACGTTGACGGCGGAATTGAGTGTGTCGCTGGCCTGGATCTCGCCAACAAGACGGATGGCTGGACCGTGACCGGGAGCAGCAGCGACGTGCTGCGGATCACGAATCCGAACGCCACGAGCGTAACTTACAAGATCGCCCTCTTGGGCACGAGCGCATAAAGGAACAGATCGATGGCAGTCATCAGCGGCAAAGACGGTTCGGTCACGTTCAACTCGGCGGAGGTCCTGCAAGTCACCGGTTGGACGCTGACCCATACGTCGCACAATTCAGCCTGGGCCAGCTCTTCGACCGGGGGATATCGGCAGCGCGTGGCGGGCGTCAAGGACTGGGGAGGCAGCTTCACCGCCAAGTACGACGCGGCGATCGTGCCGACGGTCGGACAGTCGGCGGCACTCGTGCTCGAGCTCGACGGATCCGACAGCGCGACCGGCAACGCGATCATCGACTCGGTCAGCCTGCTGGTCGACATCAACACGGGGGAGGCCGTGGGCTACACGCTGGCCTTCAGCGGCAACGGGGCGCTGACGATGCCGAGTTAGGGTCAGGGGTCAGGGGTCAGGGGTCAGGGGTCAGGGGTCAGGGGTCAGGGGTCAGGGGTCAGGGGTCAGGGGTCAGGGGTACGCAACGTAACGAGCACTTGTTTCATCTATGCCTATAGCTTTTGAAGAACTTGTCGGCTCGCCGCGGATTCGCATTGCGGATGGCCGCTTTTTCGCCACCCGCGAGTTCAAGATCGCGTGGAGCGACACGATCGACTTCGCGGTCGAGCTGTTGGGTGGTTACCGTAACATCGACGGCACGTTCGTCTTCAGCGAGCCGGCGATTTTTCCGGGCGTGCCGCAGGCGATCTGTCGTGATGTGGATCTCGACCCCTTTCCGCCCGACAAGATCGTGACCAGCGCTTCGAGCTCGCTCGTGGGGAATACGAACCTGCCCGAGTTCGCGCTGGTCACGGCGCGCTACACGATCCCGCTGCACAACAACCATCGGCAGAAGCGCAAGCATCAGCCCGAGGTGCCCCCCGGGACATTTCTCACGAGCCAGAGCGAAGTGGGGTCCGAACAGGCCACGCTGCCTGGCTGCGCGATGCAATGGAAGGAGGACGAGTCGCCCTTCGACGGCGACATGGTGCTGGGCAAGCTGCTGCCCACGGAAGAGCTGACCGAGATCTGGGAGAAGGTGCCGATCGAGCTCGCGCCGTGGGATGCCATTCGCGACGCGCGCGGCAAGGTAAATGACGCGCCGTTCCTGAATCACGCGGCCGGCACCGTGCTCTTTCTGGGGGCCGAAACGACCCTCGAGAATCAGCTTGCGGGGGACGTGCTGGTGAAGCTGACCTATCGCTTCAAAGTGCGCGAAGTCCCCTCGACGAGCTCGCCCGACCTGCTGTTCGGCTGGAACCACTTCTATCGCGGCGCGGCGCATGCGGGAGAGCACTGGCTCGAGATTGCCGATCTGGACCACAACGCGCCCTATCCCGCGTTCGATTTCATGAAACTCTTCACGTTCGAACCGTAATCGGTTCAGGCAGCATTCGATGATTTTGGAAGAAGTGCGCGCGGGCGAACCGATCACGGCCGAGTGGGCCAACACGCTGGTGCGCGCCGTGCGGCAGATGCAGCGAGTCTCGGCCGCGGCGCCGTTGCGGTGCCAGGTCGATTCGAGCGGGTTGCACCTCTCGCTCACGAGCTGGCCCCGTTGGGAGTTGTGCGAGCTGACCACGGAGCTCTCGGCGGGCAGCAGCGCCAAGGCCGTTCCGCTGGTCTTCGTCAACAGCCTGTGGACGCATCTTGGCGGTTGCGAGTTCGACGTGTTCGATTCGCTGGGAGACAAGAATGGGCTGGTGGGAGATCGCCTCTGGGCGTACTACTCGCCCAAAAGCCTGCGCTGGGAGATCGTGCAACTGGCATGTTGAGCGCGAGACTTCCACTATTCGAGGCCGGTCGGTGGCCGCGCGCCGGCGGGATGCTTGCTTTCGCCGGCGGATATCCCTGCTGTTGCCAACGCTCGCGCGGCAGCACGTCGAGCGAGCCGCCGGGCAGCAGCGCGACCAGCACGAGCAGCGTCTCGTTGGGCACCACGGTGTGCGGCATCTGTCAGGGGGCGGTGACGTCGCAGTATTACCGCGTCGACCTGGCGGGGATCGCCACCGGCACGGGGCTCTGTCTCGGCGGTCGCACTTGCGCCAATCTTGATGGATCGTACGTGCTGGGGCCGCTCGCGGAGCTCACCGTCGAGGGGAACACCTACTGCCAGGCGGGGCTCGAGATCGCCGGCGTCTGCCGCGACGACGACAGTTGTTTCGCGCTGCTGCGCCTCGTCTTCGAACGGCCCCTGGTGGGAGATCTCGCCGGGCATTATCTCGTCTACGTCGAATTGTCGAGCACGGGCGAGTGCAACGAAGACACGGGCGAGCCGATCATGACCTTCTTGCACGACTTTGGCAGCGACGGTCCCCCCGACTGCCTCGGCAGCTTTCCGCTCATCATCAGTGGCGGCGTGGTGGAATTCGTGATTACGCCCAAATGCGCTGCCGGCGGGGCAACCTGCACGATCACCGCGATCGCCCCTCCGTGACCCCGCCGTGAAGTCTCGTAGCCATGTCACGTTTACCGCGGAGCAACCGATGGAACCCTGCACGCATCGCCTCGTCGACGAGGAGCTGCCCGTGTGGCGCTGCTCGCATCCGCAGGTACACAGCCGACTCCAGGTAGTGTGGTCGGGCGTGTGCGCCGGTTGTATGCGGATCGATGGCGGCGTACGCACGGTCGAACCACGCGAGCTCGTTTCCCTCCCCTCGAGCGGCGATCCCGCGCAGCGCTCGCGCGGCCTGGGCGATACGGTGGCGAAGTTGCTGGCACGCTGGGGCATCAAGCAGCGGCCCGGCTGCGGTTGCGCCGCGCGCCAGGAAAAGCTCAATCGCTGGTTTCCGTATCGACGGCGACGAGCGTCTCTCGCGCCGCGAGACACCGCACTGGAGCCACCCTCTTCCGAGGCGCAGCTCTTATTGCGCTTTCCGCACGGGTTTGGCGATGCGGTGCAGTTGACCACGGTGCTGCTGCACCTGCGCGAGTTGCGCCCCCGCTGGACGATCGACGTGGCGTGCAAGCGCGGGGCCGATTCGCTGTTTGCGGGGCTGTGCCGCCAGACGTTGCGGCTCGATGCGATGCCGCCGCTCGAAGCGACGTACGCGTTCGATCGCACGCTACCCTGGGACGAGCCCGACCAGACCTACCACGACTCGCCCAGCACGAAGGCCGAGAAATGCCTGCGCGAGGTGTTTGCGCTGGCGCCCGTCGAACGGCTGTGCCGCTACCAGATCACGCCGAGCGATGTTGCTCGGCAAGCAGTGGATCGATACCTGCGAGAGTTGTGCGGTCGCGTGGAAGCGCGCGCACCGATCGTGCTTCTGCACTACCAGGGGAACAGCGCCCGGGGGGGCAAGAACCTCGACGAGCAGATGGTGCGCAAGCTGGTGGCCGTCGTAAGGGGGCGTGGATTAGCGCCGGTGGTGCTCGACTGGGAGACGCCTCCGAGGAGCTCGTTGGTACGCGAGGGACTCGTCGCCTGCCCCGGGGCTGAAGACCGGTTGTGGCAAGGGCTGGGCACCGGGGATGGTGGCGTCTTGGCGGCGCTGATCGCGCGCGCCACGGCGATGGTGGCCATCGACTCGGGGCCGGGGCACGTCGCCGCCGCGACGAGCACGCCGACGCTGGTTGTCTGGCGGCGCCATCATCCGGTGAACTACTTCGGCCTCGACGACGGCCAGGTCACGCACGTCGTGACGCGCGATCATGGCCGGTATATCCGCGGCGACCGAGCCACGGGGGAGGATTACTTGCGGCGGCGCTATCGAGCCCTCGTGGCCGACGCGCCCTATCGCGTTTTTCTGCCACGCCTGCTCGAGGAACAATTGCGTCAGCTCGTTTGAACAGGCAGTTGGCGAACGCTCACGCGCCTTCGACGTCGGAAACCTTGTCGTAGAGCACCTGCACGATGCCGACGAGGGTTTGGGCCTCACCACTCTCGAGCAGCAGGGCCACCTTCTCGTGAACCTCACGATTGCGATTCATCGTGGCGACGATCTCGAGCGTCCCTTCGCGGGTCAGCGCGCCGCCGGTCCCGACGCGACTGTAGAGCTCGTCGAAATCGGAGGGAGCCCAATCGCGAAACAACTCGGCCCGCTGCTCGACGACCTCGTCCACGGCCGGGTTCGACTCGCGATCGAAACTACGGTTGGCGAGCGTGGCGGGATTCTGGAACAGCTCATCGGCCGCCACCCCCAGCCCCACGGCCAGACGGTGGAGCGTGCGGGCATGCGGCCGCTTGCCGTCTACGCGAAGCAGGCCTTGCACCGTGCGGCTGTCGAGGCCGGTGCGCTCGATCACCTGAGCCAAGGTCAGGCCGTCGCGGACCATGATCCGCCGCAAGTTATTGGCTAAATCGCTCATGGGGGCACCGCACAAAATACGTGTTTATGCGTGGCAGAAAAATACACTTTTCTTGTTGACCGTATAATGTATTTATGTACAGTATTCGTAGTCGCGGCGTCAAGCTTTTTCCCAGGAATTTGGGAGGAGGGGGCGGCGCCGGTCGCTTTTGGGTCAGGTTCGGGCAAAGACGCCACCAGCAAGACAGCGGGGTGAGACATGATGGTCGCGGCAGGGAGCGAACGGGGGCAAAAGTACCGCGTGTGGCTCGTGGGCTTTGGCGAATGGGAGCCCGAGCGCTGGAGCGATGTGCCCCCCGAGTCGGTGGCTATCGAGGCGGCGGAAGAGGGCTGGCTCTCGGTGGACGAGGCGGCCGTTTTCGTCCGCAGTTTCAACACGGCGATGCTCACGCACCCGAAACGGGTCTGGGCGATTCCGGTGCCCGTGGTGGTGCGCTACGAAGGAGATCTGACCGCCGGACAAACCGTCGAGGCGGAGGCCGTGGACGTGCGGCCGCTGAAGAAGGCAGCGCGGGGGATTGGATGGTGAAGAAGTTGCTCGGCTTTCCCTCGCACTTGCGTAGTGTCTTCGTGCCGTTGTGGTGGACAGGACAGGAAGAAGAATCACCACGACAGGGGGGCACTACGGGGTTCGGCCGCCAATTCCGCTTCGAGCAGCTTTCGAAGAGCCGGACAAAGCTTGTCGAGAGGTGCCTGTTGAATGGGAGAGGTCACGCGCACTTTTGCATTTTGTAAACCCTTACACTCGACAGTTCGCATTTTGTAAAGTACCCTTGATAGTCGGACGATTGTAGTGTTAGGGGGGGGGCGTGCGTGCATATCGTTTCCAAATCGCGTCTACGTGAGTACTGGGAACGCTTTCCCGCGACGGAAGGTCGTTTGCGAGCCTGGTATTTGACGGCAGTCCATGCCGAGTGGTCGCGCTGGGCGGAGTTGGTGGCGTCTTTCCCCCAAGCCGATCAGGTAGGCGATTGCGTGGTTTTCAACCTCGGCAACTCGCATCGCTTGATTGGTCGCGTCCGATACGCAGCGAGGCGATTGTACGTTCTGCGAATTCTGACTCACGCTGAATACGACAAGAGCGATTGGCCTACCGAATGTGGCTGCCACGAGCGGCCACCCCGCAAGTTGGCCAAGCGTTCGCGAGGTACCTAAGATGGCAACTGTCTCGCGCAAGAAGAGCAACGCAGGCTATCTGAAGCTGATCGACGAATTTCCGCTTGCTCCGATCCGTTCCAAGTCGCAATTAAAGTCGGCGCAGCGTTTGCTCGATACGCTGCTCGCGCGCTGGCTAGATCGCGGTGAGAACGATTACTTCGAGGTGCTCACGCAACTGGTCGAGGATTACGAGAGCAAGCAGGAGAAGATCTCGCCCCCTGCGCTCGCCGACTTGCTCAACTTACTGATGGAAGAGCATGGTGTTTCGGCGAGCGATGTGGCCAGAAGAACCGGCATCGCCGAGTCCACGATCAGCCAGATGCGTGCCGGCAAGCGCTCGTGCAGCAAGGTGAATTGCGGGCGACTGGCCGACTTCTTTCATGTGTCCCCGCTGACATTTTTCGAAGCGACGACACTCAACGCAGGTTAGCATCGCACCGTTTGTGCGTTACTTCTCCTTCGGGTTCACCCAGTCCCCCCAGCGTTCTAAGTAGGCGCGGTACGCCGCGCTCGATTTCGATTGCTTGATGAGCCACTCCTTGGTTTCGCCGACGATGCCCTGCTCCTCGTCGAGCGAGAGTTGGCCCAGCAGCACGCGGGTGCGAAGGAAGACGAAGTAAGTGTCGAGCGCGTCGCAACGGCAGTAGTCGTTGATCTCGGCGATCTTTCCTTCGTTGTACATGTCCTGAACCATGTGCCCCTGGATATCCATCTTGCCGGGCTTGCCGAGCAGATTGGCCGCCAGGTTCAGCCCGCCGTTGAAGCGGCTCGACCCGAAGTTCGTCAGCAGTTCCTGCAGGTCGATGTGCGACTCGAGATTGAAGCGATTGCGCGCCTGCTCAAAACTCTTGGCATAGAGGTTGAACCAACCAGGAATGCTCAAACCGTAGCGGAACGCTGCCAGCTCGAGCACCGGGATATCAAACGTGCGTCCATTGAAGCTGACGAACGTGGGACGCTTGTACTTCTCCCAGCCGCGCCAGAAGTGTTCGGTGATGACGTGAGGACGGAACTCCGGCTCGTCGAGCACGACGAGGTCGTCCAGGCGAAAATCGTCGCGCACCTTGGCGATCGCCACGCTCACCGGTGTCTGGAACGTGTAGGGAATAAAATCGCTTTCGTACTTCTCCATCAGCTCCGCGCGGTAACGGGCCACGGCGGCCTCGGGCGCCAGCTTTTCGCCCGGGTAGCGGAGCTTGGCCACCAGTTCGGGGTCGGCCACGGTTTCGATGTCGAAGACGAGATATCGAACGGCGGGCATCGTGGGTTTCCGTGGAGGTCGAAACGGGGGCTTCCGTCGAAGGCCCCCCAGGCACGCTACCCCAAATTGCCGCGGGAGGGTCTTTCAGGCCGGGCACACGTCGGGGGGCATCAACAGACCAGGCCAAGGCTACCAGATCGCCCTTCGATGGGCGACCAGCAGAGCCACCCATCGGTAGCGGCTGCTAGCAGCGACGTCGGCGAGCCGGGGAAAACGAGGCAAACCTTAACGGCCCCCCTTGGCAAATGCCCGCGTGCCAGCACGGCTGGCGTCAATTTCGTCTGCCGTTTCAGCCGACAAAAACGGTAGAGAGTGGCCGATCGATCAGCCCGGTGCGAGTCCGCACGCTGACTCCCTTCGGCCACCCCTCTGACTGCCAGGGATTTTACCCACCCACGGCCAACGATGTCCTACCTGAGCCGCGGGCAGTCTCAGATTCAAGCACACCCGGGGGAACGCGCAGTGCCATCCCTTTCGATCGTGATCCCGGTGCTCGGCGACGTCACACGGCTGGAAACGACCCTGGTATCGGTGCTGAGTCACCGCCCAGCGTCGTGCGAGGTGATCGTCGTGCTGGCCACTTCCTACGACGATCCGTACGACCTGGCGGACGAGGTGCAGTTTGTGGCGGCCCGACCGCGCGCCGGTTGGGTGGAGTGCGTCAACCTGGGATTCGAAGCAAGCCGGGGTCGCGTGATTCATGTGATGGAAGCCGGCCTCGAGGTGGAAGAAGGCTGGGCCAACTCGTCGGTGCGACAATTCGACGATCCGCGCGTGGCGGCGGTCGCTCCCGTCGTCGTCGACGCGTGCGACACGAAGCACGTCTGGGCGGCAGGCGTCGAATACCGTGCCGGCGGCCGACGGATGGCGCTCGTGGGGGACGAGGGCGCCAGCGCCGTCGAGCGGTGGCATCGAGGACTGCGCGGACCGCATCGCCTGGCCGGCTTCTATCGTCGCAGCGTCGTCGTCGATCAACTGGGGGGCTTCGACGCGGGCGCCGGCGACCATTGGGCCGACGCCGAGATGGCGGTCCGTCTGCGCCAGGCCGGCTACACGGCGACACTCGAACCGGCCAGCCGCTTGAACGGCACGGCCGAGATTGCTCGCGACGCAGAGCGAGCGCGAGGCTTGCTGCGGCAAGGCTTCGAAGCCGAGCGTGCCTTCTGGCGCAACCTGCCCGCGCGAGGCGTGGTGCGTTCTCTGACCGGCCACGTCTTCAGCGTGCTGGGAGAAACGTTGCGTGCTCTACCCAACCCGGCGGCGGTTGGTGGCCAGCTCGCGGGTCGACTCTTCGGCCTGACGACGAGCCTCACGCAGGGCGCGTACCGCGCGCACCTGCACGCGATCAAAGATCTGGCGGCGGATGCCGTCACGTTGCCGGCCGCGGAGCATCTCGATCGGCGCGCCGCCCTGCGGGGCGAGCGTCGTGCCGGCTCGGTGGCATCGGATGCGCTGCGCCACAGTGCGTGAGCACGGATCGCGCCTGCGACTAACCAACCTGGCTTGAACTTTGATGTTCAAGCCTTCAACTGCTCGTCGTGCCGCATGCCGCTCGGCGGTTGATCGGCGCGGTGGACGTTGGCCAGCGCCGCCTTGGCGCCGGCGTGTTGCTCGACGTCGTTATCTTCCCACTCGATCGAGACGCCGCCGCTGTAGCCGGCGCGGTTGAGCTCGACGAAGATCTTCTCGAGCGGCGCGGCGTCGCGCGCCGTGCCGGCGGTGACAAAGTTCCAGCCGTTGTGGCGATCGCCCATCGGGCGGTGTCCCCCCAGGCGGCCGTTGCGGGTATAGCCGTCGATCACTTGCACCCCTTTGATGTGGGCGCAGTGAATTCGCGCGCCGAACTCGCGAATGAAGTCGATGCCCGAGACCCCCTGCCACTCCATGTGCGAGCAGTCGAAGTTGAAGCCGGCTGCCTGGGCGAACCCCGCTTTATCGACGGCGGCCAGATATTCGCCGGCACTGGTAATATCGCCCATGGCCCGTTCGCTGGGGTGGCATTCGAGATCGTAGGTCGTGCCGTACTGCAGGCAGGCCTGGAACACGGGCGAGAACCGCTCGACGAGCAACTCGAGGCTGACTTCGTAGACGTTCGGGATCGGGTGCCCACCGAGCGAACTCGGCAGGGGCGGGAACAGAAACCAGTGGCTCCAGCAGTGGGCCGGCGAACCGACGAAACCGGAGACCGGCACCACACGATCCTGCAACTTGCCGACATGATGAGCGAGACGCACCGTGTTCACGAGTGCCGTGGTGGCCTGCTTCTGCGCGATCGCCGCGACGTCGCTCGGCACGAAGAAGGGATCGGTGCGAGGGGGATTATTTCCCGCCTTGCGCCAGGCGGCGTAGGCCTCGACCGCTTCGCCGCCGATGAACTGTAGCGTTTTGGCCGAAGGTTCGTCGCCGAGCACCTGGCCTTGCAGGTGGGCGGCGATGCTCAGGATTTCGAGCCCACGCTTCTTCGCCTTCTCGACGCGCTCTTTGGCGTAGGCGGCAGCGCCGGCGTCGTCGCCGCAGCGGGCCAGGTCGAGTTCCCAACTCGCTTCTTCCCAGCCGTCGAATCCGGTGGCGGCGATCCAGTCGAGCCACTGCTCCTCGGGGACGTTGCCGAATTGACCGCGGACGAGCCCGATCTGATGGTGCGAGTGTTTGCCCGGCCGATGTGTTTTCGTCTGCTGATGACCCACGACTGCTTCCCTTGAAAATGCGCTGCGGTGTTTCTCGAGCTTCCGTTTGGTGCGCCGCGAAGGGAGTATCTTAGCGGCGCGCGGGACGGGATTGAACTAGCGCGGCGGGTGGTTCGGCAAACGTGTAATGCTTAACCCGGCGTCCCTTGTTCGGGAGACACCGGAGCCCAGCGAATACGATACGCACGGCCTCCGCGTGAGCGAGACGATTTCCTGCGTGTGTCCCTTGAAGTGGGGCACCGTGTCGAAGAGGGGTTGCGGCCGCCACCAGGTTTGCTCGTCGGACAACTGGCCATGACAAAGCTCGATGACTTCGAGCGCGTCGACCAGGACTTGCGCGGCGGCGCTAAGGGCGGCGCGGGTAGCTTTCTCGGCGGTGGGAGGTGTCAGCGAGCTCGCGAATAGCTCGAAAGTCCGTCTTCGAGCAATTGTGCCGCGAGTTGCATCGGGCTGATTTTTCGATCGTCCGTGCTGACGGACTCGGCCAAAGTGGTCAGTTGGGCCATCGTGGCATCGCTCATGGGGACCTTGCCGTAGTGATTCCACGAAGGGTCGGTGGGCCTGCCTGGCCTTTTGCCACGGCTGGGCTCCAGGCGATCTGCCATGATCTTCGCGAGGCGAGCCATACCGATCGTGCCGCCTCCCACGTCGGGAACGTCACCCACTATGGTAGCGCCGAGCCGCTGGGCGATCTTTTTGATGTTTTTAGCCATGACTGGACTCTTCTGGAAATTGAATTTCCAAGAACTGCTTATCGATGACGAGACCCACTGCCCCCTGGTGGGTTTCGGTTCCCATGGCAATCAGGAATTCGTGAAGCTCGTCGACGTGGGCCTCGATTGCTCGTTCGGACGTATAGCAATTCAATACTACGGGATCGTCGAAGACGAGCTGGCCTTATCTTTCGTCGTCGCGCCATACTCCGCGTGCTCTGGGAGATGCGGTAGCGCCTCCAAAAGTACGTCCAAAAAACTCGAGCGCGCGTTCCACCCATACCGCTTGCTCGACGGGCTCACCATTGCGATCGACACTCGGAATGTAAAGCACCATGACGGTAGTCTCGCGTCTGGATGCCCCGAGCTTCGCTTTCAGACTCCGCGCCATGCCCCGCCCTTTACATCGTCGAATTGCATCCGGTGCAACGAACGCCAATTGCAGCATCGTACTTTTAGGGACAAAAGTCAACTTTATGTCCCAAAAGTGAATCTCCCACAAAAATCGCCGACACCGTCTGAAGCAGACCACCGACAACACGAGTACAATCTGCGTCAGATCGGCGACCAATTCCAACAAACTGCGCACCGTTCAAGGTTCATCCTGGAGATCGCTTCCATGTCCACACTTTCGACCACCTGGTTTACGGCCGCGGCTACGGCACTGGTGCTTTCGTGCTGCCTCGCCAGTGGGGCCAGTGCCGACGACGACGCCAAGAAGGATGCCGAGGGGCCCGCGCCGACGAGTGGCGAAGGCTGCAACCTGGGGACCGACGGGTATGCCGATTCGGACGGCGTGAAGATCCACTATGTCACGCTGGGCGAGGGGCCGCTCGTGGTGCTGATTCACGGCTTTCCCGACTTCTGGTACTCGTGGCGAGAGCAGATGCCCGAGCTGGCCAAGCACTTTCAGGTCGTGGCGATCGATCAGCGCGGCTACAACCTGAGCGACCAGCCCGAGGGGGTCGAGAACTATACGATGGACAAGCTGGTGGCCGACGTCGATGCCGTGGTGAAGCATCTGGGCAAAGACAAGGCGATCATCGTCGGGCACGACTGGGGGGGTATGGTCGCCTGGAGCTACGCGGCCGCTCACCAGGACAAGACCGACAAGCTCATCATCTTGAACCTCCCCCACCCGCGCGGCCTGATGCGCGAACTGGCGAACAACCCCGAGCAGCAGAAGAACAGCAGCTATGCCCGCAACTTCCAGAAGCCGGAGGCGGCGAAGCAGATGAGCCCGTTGTTGCTCACCTTTTGGGTGAAGGACCCCGAGGCGAAGAAGAAGTACAACAAGGCGTTCCAGCTCTCGAGCATGGAGGGGATGCTCAACTACTACAAGGCGAACTACCCGCGCGAGCCGTACAGCGACAACACGGGCGCGGCCGCCGAGTTCCCGCAGATCACCTGCCCCGTGCTGATGTTCCACGGATTGAAGGACAAAGCGCTGCTGCCCGGCGCGCTCGCCGGCACCTGGGACTGGATCGACAACGATCTCACATTGATCACCATTCCCGAGTCGGACCACTTCATTCAGCAGGATGCGGCCGAGAAGGTGACGAAGAACATGGTCCGCTGGCTGACGGCGGAGTGAGGGGGGGCTGCATTCCCACGGAACTACGGCGATCGCTGACTACTCCGCAAGTTCGTCTGGTAAAGCGAACTCGCGGCCGCCCCAACGCACGTGCAGCACTCGCACTTCACCTGATGCGATCCTGAAAAGCGCTCGATAGACGCTGCGCCCTCGGCCGAACAAAAAGTGGCGCAATTCATCTCACGTCGGCTGCTCGGGGGGCAAGACACGCCGGATCTCGTCAAAAACTTCGTGCAAAGGAACCATGCGTCCTGCTTCGACATCTGCCATTCCCTCAAGCACTCCTGCCAATGCTTCTTGGCGTTCGCGCTCCAGCATCCGCAGAGCTTCGCTGACAAGCTCCAGCTCGGAACTGTAACGCCCCGTGCGAAGTTCCCGGTTGACGAATGCTTGTAGTTCTGTGGGAATTTGCAGTGCCATGGGCTGATTCGAGGGCAGGAAATTTGAACCGTGGTAGTCGGACGCGACAGACTTGGTAGTAGCCTAGCCAAAACAACTCAATCCTATCGCGCGGGTCCCCCAAGTGGCAAACTCTGACGGCCAAATCGCCGCAGAAACGACTCCCTTGTAACACGCGGCAGGGGGTCGACCCGTCGCAGGTGCGGAAGGTCTACCTTAAATCCCGGGCCGGGCCTAGTTTCGCCCCCCTTAAGGCCTTTTCAGGTCGGGCTGTTTTCAGTAGTTTATGCCCTTTACCCTTGCCTAATATCACTGGCTCGAATAGTGAGATCCGGGCCGCACACGACTTTTGTAGAGGCGGAAAGACGATTCCCATGAACTACAAGAAGCTAGTTTTCTGGTCCCTTGGCACCCTACTCTTGTTCGCGGCACAGCCGGCACTGGCCAGCGAAGCCAACCTGGCCATTCCCGATCTGCACGCCGGTACGTTTACCATCGCGGGCACGGAAATCACGGCCTGGAATCTTCTCTTCTACGGTTCGTTCGTGATTGCCTTCACCTTGGGAATCAGCCTCTATTTGCGAGCGCAAATCCAGCGTTTACCAGCCCACAAGTCGATGCTCGACATCGCGGAAGTCATCTTCCAAACCTGCAAGACCTACCTCATTCAGCAGGGCAAGTTCCTGCTGATGTTGTTCGCGATCATTGCCTCGGCCATGACCTACTACTTCATGGCACTCCAGGGTGAAGGGCTCGATACGGTATTGCTCGTGCTGCTCTTCTCGGTGGTGGGCATGATCGGCTCCTATTGGGTGGCCTGGTATGGCATTCGCGTCAACACTTGGGCCAACGCACGCACGGCCTTCGCCTCGCTGCGCAGCGAACCGTGGGACGTGGTCAACATTCCCCTCCGCGCGGGCATGTCGATCGGTCTGTTCCTCATCTCGCTCGAACTGATCATGATGGTCATCATCCTGCTGTTCGTGAACCGCGAGATCGTCGGTTACTGCTTCCTGGGCTTCGCGATCGGCGAGTCGCTCGGCGCTTCGGCCCTGCGTATCGCGGGGGGTATCTTCACGAAGATCGCCGACATCGGCTCCGACCTGATGAAGATCGTCTTCCAGGTGAAGGAAGACGACCCGCGCAACCCGGGCGTGATCGCCGACTGCACGGGGGACAATGCCGGTGACTCGGTCGGTCCCACGGCCGACGCCTTCGAGACCTACGGCGTGACCGGCGTGGCCCTCATTTCGTTCATCACGTTGGCGGTGGCCGATATCAACATCCAGGCCAAGTTGATCGTGTGGATCTTCGCCATGCGGTTCTTGATGGACTTCATGTCGGGTGTTTCTTACTTCTTGAATCAGGGTATCTCCGAGAAGAAGTACAAGGGACTGTCGGAGTTCAACTTCGAGGAACCTTTGACGCGGCTGATCTGGATTGCCGCCATCCTTTGTATCTCGACTTCGTTCGGCATGAGCTGGCTGTTGATCGGCGACCTGAGCGTGGCTCAGGCCGACGGCTCGACACTCGCGTTGCCCGCATTGTGGTGGCAGCTCGCGCTCATTATCAGTTGCGGCACGCTGGCCGCGGTGCTGATTCCCGAGTTCACCAAGATCTTCACCAGCTCGCACTCGAAGCACGTGCATGAAGTGGTCACCGCCTCGCGCGAGGGTGGCTCGTCGCTGACGATCCTCTCGGGCCTGGTGGCGGGCAACTTCAGCGCCTTCTGGTGCGGCATGCTGATCACGGGACTCATGACCGGGGCCTTCTTTGTCAGCCAGTTCGAACTGATGAATGTGCTGGGTACGAATGCTTCGATCTTTGCCTTCGGTCTGGTCGCCTTCGGCTTCCTCTGCATGGGGCCGGTCACGATCGCCGTGGACAGCTACGGCCCGGTGACCGACAACGCCCAGAGTATTTTCGAGCTGGCTCAGACCGAGCACATCCCGGGCATCAAGGAAGAGATTCAGCGCGACTTTGGTTTCACGCCCGACTTCGAACGGGGCAAGCACTATCTCGAAGCGAATGACTCGGCAGGCAACACGTTCAAGGCGACGGCCAAGCCGGTGCTCATTGGCACCGCCGTGGTAGGCGCCACGACGATGATTTTCGCCATCATCCTGCTGCTCGAGAAGGCTGGCATGCTGCACCTCAGCCTGACCGACGCGCCGGTCCTGCTGGGCTTCATCAGCGGCGGCGCCGTGATCTTCTGGTTCGCCGGTGCCTCGATTCAAGCCGTGACGACCGGCGCCTATCGGGCCGTGGCCTTCATCAAGAAGAACATGGACCTCTCGAAGACGGCCGCCGACATCGAAGACTCGAAGACCGTGGTCCGCATCTGCACCGAGTACGCTCAGTCGGGCATGTGGAATATCTTCATCGCCCTGATGTCGATCACCTTGGCCTTCGCCTTCTTCGATCCGAACTTCTTCGTGGCCTACCTGATCTCGATCGCCGTGTTCGGCCTGTTCGAGGCGATCTTCATGGCCAACGCCGGTGGCGCCTGGGATAACGCCAAGAAGCTGGTCGAGGTCGACCTCAAGGAAAAGAACACGCCGCTGCACGAGGCGACGGTCGTGGGCGATACGGTGGGCGACCCATTCAAGGACACCACGTCGGTGGCTTTGAACCCCATCATCAAGTTCTCGACCCTTTTCGGGCTGCTGGCCGTCGAGATCGCCATCGAGATCAAGGAAAAGGCGCATGTCGAGTCGACCAGCGACTTCACGCCCTACGTCGGCGCGGTCATGCTCGCCATCTCGTTGATCTTTATCTGGCGTTCGTTCTACTCCATGCGTATTCCGAAGGAAGTCTGACAAACCGCGCGGACCGCGGATCGCTCGTTGCGAAAATCTCACAGCCGCCGGCCGGATCGCTCGATCTTGCCGGCGGCTTTTATGATTCCCCACCAGATTCCGGGCGAGCAAACACGATCCATGGCGCTTCGCGCGCGAAATACGAAAAGTCCGTCGTGCCGTTGTCGTGTCCGCTGCTATTCCGACGCATAGAACCACGACACCGGCAGCGAGCGGAAACGGGACGAGATACGCCCCGTCCCCTCTTTCGCCACGTAGTAGCTGAGCAACACCCCATCGCGGTGGAAGAGCACGCTCGTGTAGGCGTAGGTGTCGTCGGTGCTGGTTTCCAGGTTGCGGAGGTGCTGCCAGGTGCCTCCTTCGTCCGAAGAAATGGCCGCGGTGAGGGGCGTGCGCCGGCCATAGGCCCCCGGCGGCGGCTGGACGTTGTTCCAGACGAGCAGCAGGTCCCCCGTCGATGGAAGGCGGCGGATCGTTGCCGGCGATTCGGGCGAAGGAACCGAGAGTTTTTCTGGCTTGCTCCACGTGTCGCCGCCGTCGGAGGAATAACTCGTGGCGATCGAGCCGAACTGCGTGCGGATAATCATCAAGACGCGCCCGTCGCTGAGTTCGATCACCTCGGGCTCCATGGCGCCGCGCTGCGGCATGGCGACCGATTCCTTGCCTCCCCGCCACGTGGCGCCGCCGTCATCCGAGAGGAAAACCCACGACCGAAACTCTCCGCCGTGCGAGACATCGTCGCACGACGCGACCGGGCACAGAATGCGGCCGCTGGATAGCACCGTCACGCGATCGTTGTTCATCACGTGGTAGCCCGGCTCGTCGGTGACGAGGACCGGCGGACCGAACGATTGTCCCTGATCGTGCGAGACGCGCAGATAGGCGTCGAGATCGGTGTGCGAGTTCTTCACCAGGTAGAACATGCCGAGCGGCGCCTGCACGGAGCCGTTGAGCGCCGCCGCGATATCCGCCTTGTCCCCCGACTTCGGCAGCCGCCGCAGGGTGACCGACATGACGTTCTGCCGCCCCACGTTCTCCTGCAGCAGCCGCGCTTCGCCCCACGTGCGTCCACCGTCGATCGAAGTACGTCCGATGATCGTGGCGGTCGCGTGATCGGCACCACCCCCCACGAACTCGGTTGTGGCATACAACAGCGAACCATCGGCGAGCGCCGCGATCGAACCCTCGCTGTATCGCGGATGCTCGGCTGTTGCCGGATAGACATCCACGGCGAAATCGTCGGGCACGACCGACACCGGCAGACCGAGCGCCCCGGGGGGCAGCGATAGCGCGATCAACGACTGCGCCGCGCGGACGCGCACATCGACGCCCGGATCATCGAGCAGTGCCTCGAGCCGCTCGCGGGCTTCCGTGGCGCGACCATACCCGGCAAAATCGGCCGCATAGGTGCGAACCATCACCTCGGGGGACGACAGATTCGCCACTAGCGCCGCGCGGCCGCGTCCATCGCCCAGGCAGGCCAGCGCATGGGCCGCGTACGCTTTGGCTAGGGGTTGTTCTTCTCGCTCGAGCAGCGCGGCCACCGGCTCGACGTCCTGCTGGTCGCCCAGCAATCCCAAGGCCCAGGCGGCGACCTTGCGAATCTCGACGTCCGGCGAGGCGAGCTTGTCGCGCAGGTGGGCCAGCGCCGCGCGGTTGCCCCCCCGCGCCAGGGCGGCGGCGGCCATCAACCGCAGGCGATCATCGCTCGACTGGGCGAACGCGGAACGTAGCAATCGTCCATCGCCAAGCTCGGCGATCTTGTAGAGGCTTTCGGCCGCGTGCGTGCGACCGTTCGACCCGGGGTTGGCCAGGATGTCGAACAGGACATCGAGTTGCCGGCGGTCCCCGGTGCGGACCATTTCGCGGACGAGGCCACATCGTCGCTGATCGTCTGTTTCTTGCGGGAATCGCGGCTCGAGTGCGGCCACAACTTCTGCCCCTCGCCCTGCCAGCGTCAAAGCTTCGGCGGCGTGCATGGCAGGCCAGAATTCCTCCCCCGCGAGCGCCTCGCGCAAGACCTGCAGGCAGCGTGCGTGCAGCTCGGGCGACAGCGGTTCGACCCGCGGATCTGCTGCCTCGGCCAGCTTCCCGTGCGCTCCCAGGCATCCGATCCACAGCAACAAGCAACCGCCCCACCCAATCGTACGTTTCATCGCTTGCTTCATGGAGAGCACCTCGTCCTTACTCGGAATCGCGCCTGCTCGATTCGACTGCGTTTAGGTTGGTTCCCATTGTGTACCCGTTCGATAGACAATCGACGGCAGGCCTGTCTCTTCGCGGGAGCACCAGTATAGGGTCGCAAAAGCGCCTCGGGGAAAGAAGTTTGTCGCCGGATTCCTCGTTGCCACGCCGCGCTCCTCCGCGAGGCCGTGGGGGGGCGGCCAGCAAAGCGCTGCTTGATGGCGCACTGTTCTCACTTCGGCGCACGATCGGCAACGAATTCGCCAAATCCTGGTACGAGCACTTGTCTGCCGCCGGCAAATCTTTTCAAGTCAGGCTGATTCCACGCTCTGGGCCGCTTGACTCTCGCGTAGAACAGTTCGATAGTGGGGAGTGTCGCCGGCGGTTATTTTCGCGCTCGATGCTATGCGTGTCGTCGCGCGAGAGCATCGATCCCCCCGGAGCGACGATGGCCGCAGAGCCGTTTTTGCGCAGGAGCATTGCCCCGTGGTAACTTTGGTAACGGGGGCGACGGGGCTCGTGGGCAATAATGTCGTGCGTTGCTTGCTGGCCGATGGTCAGCCTGTCCGTGCGCTGGTGCGCACTTCGAGTTCTCCGCGTGCCCTCTCTGGCTTGCGGGTCGAATTGGTTCGCGGCAGCGTCTGCGATCCCGACGATGCGCTACGCGCTTGCCAGGGGGTGGAGCGTGTGATTCATTGCGCGGGCTACGTGCAGATCGGCTGGTCGAATCTCGCCACGCACCGCGCTGTCAACGTCGGCGGCACGCGCAACATGGCCTCGGCCAGCCGCGCGGTCGGCGCGCGGATGGTACACGTATCGAGCGTCGATGCGCTAGGTATGGGCACGCGCGAACATCCGGCCGATGAGAACCAGGGACCAAGTCCGCACATCCTCTGTCCCTATGTGACGTCCAAACGCGAAGCGGAACAGGCGGTCGAGCGCGAAGCCGCGGCCGGCCTCGACTCGGTAATCGTCAATCCGAACTTCGTCCTCGGCCCGTGGGATTGGAAACCCTCGTCCGGTCGAATGCTGTTGGAGATCGCGCGCGGGCGAGGGTTGATTGCACCCCCCGGCGGGAACGATTTCTGCGATGCGCGCGACGTCGCCCAGGGGATCGTTGCCGCCGGCGCGCGCGGCCAGGCGGGGCGCCGCTATATCCTGGGGGGCGTACCGCTCTCTTACGTCGAGGCCTGGCAACTCTTTGCCAAAGCGTCCGGTGTACGTGCTCCGTTGGCGGTCGCGCCCCAGTGGCTACTCCGCGCGGCAGGGCTTGCCGGAGACGCCTGGGGTAAATTGTGTCGCCGGGAGCCCGACGTCAATTCGGCCGCCACGGCGATCTCGGCCCGACCGCATCACTACTCGAGCGCCCGCGCCATCGCCGAATTGGGCTACCACGTCCGCGACATTCGCGAGACCGTGAACGATACCTGGGACTGGTTTGTGCGTGCGGGATATTGCTAGGAGGTAGCCCTGCGCTGCCTTCCGATCGAAGGTGTTGCGCAGCAACAAGAGGGGCGATCGGGCCTGTGCATTTCAGCAACGCAGCCTCATCACAACACGGGGCCGGTCGAAACGGACCTCTTGTCGCTGCGCGACACCGACGAGCTTCCGACTTGCGCAAGAAAAGCTTTAAACCGTCTCCGGAAACTCGTCGGTGCTACTCCCTGGCACCACTGCGAACCAGGCGGCGGCGCCCAGGGCCAGCACGATCGGCGCGAGCGTGAAGAAGATCGGGGCGTACGATCCGGTGCGTGCCTCGCACTCGGCGAACAGGAGTGGCCCGATCGCCGAGGCCAACACGGTCAGCATTTGCGCCGCCCCCTGGATGCGTCCCAGGTGCAGACGCCCGAAGTATTCGGCCCAGATGGCAAAGAAGACCACCGTCACCATGCCCCCGGCAGCCCCCATCAGCACGGCGTTGGTCATGACCTCGCCGTAGCTTGTCACGAAGGGCAACCACACGAGCGCGGCGGCATAAAGTCCCATCGCCAGCGACATCAAGCGGCGCAGCGACCAGACCGCGCCGATCCAACCCGCGGCAAACTGGCTTAGCAGCCCGACGAGTGCGCCGACGACGAGCGTCGCGTGGTAGGTCTCGGTGTCGAAGCCGAGTTCGAGCAGGATCGCTTCGTTGAACAAGCCGATGCCGGAGACGGCCAGGCCGTAGAACGACGTCGCCAGCGCGAAGATCCAAAACGCCGGCGTGCGCAGCGAATCGCCCAGCGACAGCCCCTGCGCGTCGGCTTGGTCATCGGCCCGTTCCTCGCGTCGATCGGGCGCGAGCCCTACTTCCTCGGGCGTGCTGCGGACGAGCAGCCAGAACAGCGGCAACAGGCCCACGAGCAGGACGAGCGAGATCTCCCACCATGCGGTGCGCCACCCTTGCTCGCGCACTGCATAGCCGACGAGTCCAAACGCCGTCGCGAAGAGAAAGCCGACGAGCACGGCGTAAACCCCCATCGCCAGGCTGATGCGGCGGCGAAACCACTTGCCCACGAGCGAGATGCTCACCACCGAGAGCGCGCTCTGCCCAAGCGCGCGGGTAAGCATGACGAGGATCGCCAGGACGGCCACCGTCTGCACGCCGCTCATGCCCCACACCGTCAGACCCAACCCAGCGATGACCAGCGCCAGCACGCGCCGCGATCCATAGCGGTCGACCCAGCGTCCGACCGGGAGACAGGCCAGCGAACCGAGCAGGGTTGCCCAGAGATTGATCTGGGCATACGTGGTGCGGTCGAGCTGCAAATCGGCCAACAACGGTTCGGTGATGAGCCCCAGTCCCTGCGTGCGGCCCGGCAGCGTCGCCAGCATGGCAAACGCCGCGCAGACGACATTCACCCAGCCGTAATAGAAGGGGAGGCGGACCATCCAGCGGCGTACCCCCGGAGGGGCCGAGAGCGTGACTTGCGGTGCGGGAATCGTCTTGCTCCTTGTCGTGCGAATGAAATCAGGCGACTTCAAGTGGCGATCGCTGCTCGTGGCCGATGGCTGGCAGTCCAGACTGCGGCCAGTAGAACGAACATGACCAGGCCCGCCCAGCGGATGCCTCCCGTCTCGAACACCACCATGCCGTTGAAGACGATGAAGAGCATGAAGGTGTGCAGCAGGCGGTCGATCCACGCGGAGCGCGCGGCATACCGCGCCGGCAGACACCACCACCAGAGCGCATCGATGATCCAGCACCAGGTAAAAAAGTAAGAAATGTAGATCCCCTCGCCCACGCCACTCACTTCACGGGTTCGCTCGAAGGCGTGCGCGTGCGACCAGCCGTGGTAGTAGTGAAACGCCATCGCCAGATGGACCAGAAAGACCACGATCGCCCAGGTCCAGCACCAGCGAGTCAGGCGACCCCGCGTCGATACCGCGCGCCAATCGTCCGTGTCGCGCAAGCGCATCATGAGGCACAAGGCCACGGCGTACCACGCCAGCGACAGCCGCACGGTGTTGCGCGTGAGCAGGTCGCCGACATCGTATGCCCAAAGCCGCGTCAGCGCGATGACCGCCACCAGCACCACGGCGCCACCGACCAGCACGGCCGTATCGAGTGGCAACGTCACGCGTCGCGGTTCGGCAGCAGTGCTCGTCATCATGTTACGGACGCGTGTCGAGCACGATTTCCGACTCGCGATTGGCGGCCACGTCGGCGGGAAAGAACCAGGCCGGCTTGAACTTGCCCGCGACGTACAACGACATCTGATCGGCAAAATGGGGCGATTGCGGATGATCGCTCACGCCATAGGGCAAGCAACTGACGGCCTGCGTCTCGCCGGCAAAGTCGACGATCATGCCGTAGCTCGAGCCGGCCGTGAGATAGCGGTGCCCGCGTTTCACCTCTCCCCCGCTGGGTCTCAGCGTGGCGCCGATCGTTTCGTTCCCCTGGCGCGTGCGATGGATGCCGCACCCGGCAATCCCCATCTCGATCTCGCCCCGTCGAATGCGGCTGAAATCGCCCCAGGGGGCATCGAGCGAGCCGAGTTGCTTGCGCATGTCGGCGGCCACCTCGAGCAGTTCCTTCACGGCGGTGGGGCCCTCGTTGGCCTCGACGGCTTTGACGAAGGCATCGTTCGTCCACAGGTGGAAGAAGAGCGCCGCGCCTCGCGAGTCGACATCGGTGCGCAGATCCCAACGCTCGAGCACGTCGGCCGCTTCAGCCACGGTATCGCGGGCATCGCCCGCGCTGTCGAGTTGCGCGCGCAGCAGGCTAACGATAGCGTCTTTGTGTTGAGTGCCCGCCTCGAGCTTCGTATCGACGGCGTACTCGTGCATTTCCGACCAATCGATCGATTCATCCCCCGCGAGCAACTCGGCCAGGCGGCGCCAGCGGCTGTTCGCCTCTTGCCCCATCAAATACGGCACGAAGTCGCTGGACCGCGGCGCCTCGTCGGGGGTGACGTTCTGCGGTCCGCTGTTCGTGTTCAGCAGATACCCGCTCTTGGGATTGAGCACCTGCGGCAGCTCGTCGATGGTGTGGAATCCCTGCCAGCGGGCCCACTCTTGATCGCCCGGGCGCAGGTCGTGGCTGCTGATGCGCGTGTCGCGCTTCGGCACGCGACCGTTCGAGATATAGAAGATATCGCCCGCCTTGTCGGCGTAGACGATGTTGAACATCGCCAGCCCCAAGGGCTCGAGCGACGAGCGGAACGACTGGACGTCGTGCGCCTTGGCCATCTGATAAAGCTGCCGTACGCGGCTGGGACCCTCAGGCAGCGGCAGCGCGAAGACGTAGGCCACGCCGTCCTGCTCTTTGATCACCGGTCCGAGATCGGTGCGCTTGCAGGGCATCGTCTGCTTGGTGGCGCCGCTCGGCATCGCCACGTGGTAGGTCTCTTTCGACTCTTCGAATTCCTGCCAGCCCGCGAGCCCCTTGTACTGCTGGGGATTCTCGGGGTTCACCTCGAAGGTGAAGACGTCTCCCAGGTCGGGGGCGTTGACCGTCATGCACCAGGCGGTATCGACAGTGCGACCCATGCTGACATAAGGGGAGCCGAAGAAGCAGGCCCCCATCACGTTGATCTCGGGGCTGACGAGGTGCATCTCGTACCAGCGAAAGAAGCCCGAGTGGGGTAGGTGCGGGTCCATCGAAAGCTGCGCCGCGCCGCTCGCCGAGCGCTGGGGCGAGACGGCGAACTGGTTCGACCCGAAGGCCGATTCGCGATCGCGATCGAGGCTCTCGAGCCCCACCAGCTTGATGCCGGCCCGGGTCAGGTCGTCGCGGCAGTGCGAAATGCAGAACATCGTGTCGACATACATGGCAAAGCCGACGATTTCGTGCGGCTCGATCGGCGTGATCCAGTCGGGCACCTGCACGCGGTTCTTGGCGATGTAGGCATTCACGCCGGCCGCGAAAGCATCGAGATGCTCGCGTTCCTCTGCCGTAAGAACGGCGTAGGCCTCCTGGGCGCGTTGGGGAATATTGAGCAGCCGCATCAAATGATCGAAGATCATCTGATTGAAACCCTCGCGCTCGGCGGCGCGGCCTTGCCCACGCAGCAGATTGACGTACAGGTTCTCGAGCTGATCCTCGGCCTGGCAGTAGCCCACGCCGTAGAACAGACTCCAGCTATCGCCGGCGATGATGTGCGGCACGCCGAACTTATCGCGGACGATTTTCACCGCACCGGTCGCCGGCGGTCCGTAATCTTCCAGGGTGGCCGCCGCGGCCGGAAGTGAGACGACGAGCGCAAGGAGCCATCCGAACGAGCTTCGCATAACGCAGATCTTTCGTTGCCAGAAGATAAGGGAGCCGCACGCTCGGCACGTCTTGCCCAGCGCGTTAGCGACTATCATCGGTGCGCGAACTTCGCTCGTCAAATCACCCGCAAAGGCGCCGGCGGCGGCTCTCACAGCCGGCAATAGGGGGGCTCGCGATCGGGCAGGTGAGGCGGCCCGAACAACTGGGGGTGCAATAGATGCGCCAGAATTTCCAAACTCTCGACCATTCGTGGTCCCGAGCGATTGAAATAGGCATTGCCGTCGACCGCATAGACGCGGCCCGCACGCACCGCCGTCAATTCAGACCAGCCGGGTAGCGCAGGCAGCACCGTTGCTTCTTCGAGCGTCCGCGCCAGGTCGAACCCGCACGGCCCGACGACGATCACCTCGGGATCGAGCGCCACCACGGCGGGCCATTCGATCCAGGTGCTGTGAACCCCTGCCTTGGTGAGCAGATTCTTGCCACCGGCAATCTTGACCAGTTCCGGCGTCCAGTTGGCCGCCAGCATCATGGGTTCGATCCACTCGATGCACGCCGTGCGCGGGCGCTGCTCCTCGCCTAGCGACGTCGCGCGGTGACGGATGTTCTCGACGCGCGCCTGCAGACCGGCCACATACTGCGCCGCAACCGGGGCGACCCCCGCCGCCTCGCCCACCCGCAGGATATCGGTGAAGATGTCGTCGAGCGTCATCGGGTTGAACGCCACGATCCGCGCCTGCCGCAGCGCGGGATGCGTCTCGACGGCGCGGACCACATCTTCATAGCGCACGGCGCAGACGTCGCATTGCGCCTGGGTCACGATCAAGTCGGGCTGCAAGGCGGCCAGCCGCTCGACGTCGATCTCGTAGAGCGCTGCGCCGCTCTGCAGCATCGTCTGGACCTGCTGGTCGATCTCGCCACTCGAGGCCGACGCGGCGACGTTCGTCGTCGTGACGCGCGGCTTGGTCGCCGCCTCGGCCGGAAAGTCGCACTCGTGGCTCACCGCCACCAGGCGATCGCCCAGCCCCAGCGCGTAGAGCATCTCGGTGCTACTGGCAAGAAGAGACGCGATACGCTGAGGTCGTAGGGTCATGAGTCGCCTTCAAAGGATATTCCAGTGGGGCATCGTCTCGCGCCGCCGTCATCGTCGATCGAGCAATTCGGCCAGGTGCAATACTTCGATCGCTCGTCCCTGGCGGTGCAAGCGGCCACCGATGTTCATCAGGCAACCGGCGTCGGTCGAGACGACGGCGTCGGCGGCCGTTTGCGTGATGCAATTCGACTTGTCGTCGACCATCGCCCCCGAGATCTGAGGATAGCGCACGGCGAACGAGCCGCCGAAGCCACAGCACTGGTCCTGCCGGACGAGGGGAACATAGGTTGTACCGCGCACGTGTCGAATCAGCGTCTCGGCCTCGGTCACAAGCCCCAGTCCCCGCAGGTGGCAGGCAAAGTGATAGGTGACCCGTCCCTCATACGCGGCGCCCACATCGACGACGCCGAGCCGATTGACCAGCAAATCGGTGAGCTCGAACGTGCGTGCGGCCAGATCCTCGGCACGGCGGAGCCACGCCTGGTCTTGCTCGAAGAGGCGCGGGAACTCGAGCTTGACCATCGCCGCGCACGATCCCGAGGGGGTAACGACCGCTTCGGCCCCCTCGAACACGCGGATCGTGTGCCGCGCCAGCTCGCGCGCCTGATCGAAGAAGCCGCTGTTGTAGAAGGGCTGCCCGCAACAGGTCTGCTGCTCGGGAAACTCTAGTTCGTGACCCAAACGCCGCAACAAGCGCACGGTCGCCTTGCCGGCGGCAGGCCGCAGCACATCTCCCAGGCAGGTCACCATGAGCGCCATTCGCATCGGCGTATCTTATCGAGCGGAAAGAGGGAGGTGAACGGGCGCCGTTCCCGGTGGCCAAGTTGGCAGAATTCCGTTGACGCATCTATTTAGACTATCTATATAGATGGCATGGAAACCATTCGCGGCGATCAACTGCGCGGACATCTGGAAGGGCTGATCCTCGCCTCCCTCGAGCGCGAGGCCGCCCACGGCTGGGATATCTGGCGGCGACTGGAGCAGGCGAGCGGCGGGGCGCTGGCCATCAAAGAGGGGTCGCTTTATCCGGCTCTCTATCGACTGGAGCAGCAAGGGCTCATTGCCGCGCAGTGGGATGCGGAGGGTGCGGCACGCTCCGGACCACGACGCCGAGTGTATCGTCTTACTGCCAAGGGGCGGCGGCGTCTGGCCGCTGCCCGGAACGAATGGCAACAGTTTGTTGCCGTTTTGGGCCAATTATTGGGAACGCCTGCATGAATGCACTCAAGGTACATGTCGAACGTATCGTGCGACCCGTCCGCGCGTGCCATCGGCGGAAGGACGCCTGGCGCGAGGAGTTGCTCGCCCATCTGACACGTATCTACGACGAGGAACGGGCGCGCACCGGCGACGCAGAGTCGTCCGCGGCGGCGGCGATTGCCCGGTTCGGCGAGGCGCCGGCCCTGACGGCGGAATTGCAGGCGGGCGTTTCCTGGATCGAGCGCTGGAGCTTGACACCTCTTCCCACGTTCGCGCTGTTTCGCCGGCGAATCGATGAATCCCCTCGCCACTATGTAGTACGGGCGACGACCTACGGTCTCGTCTGGGGGACGTTTTGCGCCGTGGCTGTGGTTGCGATCTCGCTAGCGTTCCGCTCGCCTGCCGCGCATCAGAAGTCGAACGCCGCGGTAGCCGGCCAGATCAGCCTATCTATGTTTGCCGCCTGCGCCATCCTGTTTTCCGCCGTGATGGCGAACGGTCTGCTGACCGACCAGATCCGGGTAGAGTTCGAGCGCCGCTCCGTCGCGCTCGATGCGGCCGAACGTCGTCGTGCGAATCGGCAGGTAGCGTGTTGGGTAGCCTTGAATTCAGTGTTCTGGAGCGCTGCCGCACTGGGATTCATGTTCCTGTTGAATTCGGCGATCCCCGGTTTTGTTTCCACGGCGCGCATGGTAGCAATGAGCGCGGCGGCAGGCGTTGCCAGCGCACCGATCATCCTGCTGCAGACCAGAGACTGGTTGCTCGCGAATCGGCGCTTCGAGAACTGGGAATCACTTCCGCTCGACGATTCCGCCGTCGCCGAGTAGGGACGCGGCTACCGCGATCCTAGAACGGTGGCCCACCTCCGCCCGGGAAGGGGGGTAGCTGCTTGCCGCGCTCCTTCATCCGCGCGGACATGTCGCGCATGAACTCGGTAGCCTGGGCACGAAACTCCGGGGTCGTCGAATCGAGCATCTTCTTACGGAATTCGTTTCGCGCCGCGGGGTCGCGGGGCGGACCTCCCGGTGGTCCCCCTGGCGGACCGAAGCCCCGCCCGCCGAGCCCGTTACTTGTCTCACCCCGCTTCTCGCGCTCCGCGCGTTCCTTCTCGAACGTCTTGCGCATGTTGTCCATCTGGTCGATGACGCGGTCGAGCTCCTTCGTCTTCTCCTCGGGCGTCATGGCGAAGTAGCGCTCGAATTGTTCCTGCATGCGCCCTTGCATCTCTTCGCGGCGGTGGTCCATGAACTCGCGGCGCGTCGACTCGGGCATGGCGTCGACCTCCTCGCGAAGTTGCTTGAACTGCTCGCGCACCTCGGGCTTCGAGATGTCGGGGGGGCCGGTGGTCTGTTCGAAGATCTTCTTACTCAAGGCCTCGGCCTTGGCGAGTTGCGGATCGGGGCCGCTCGACCACCAGGCCCACGTTCCACCCGAGAGCAACACCACGATCAGCGTGCCGATGACGAGCTTGATCCGCATAACTGATTCTCCCAGATGATCCGAGGTAACCTGCCAAGACAGAGGCAATACCTTTCCAACCGCGTGCCGCGACGATAGTTTCGCGGGGCGCGGCCATCCGTAACGCTTGACCGGCCGCCACCGTCAATTCGACAATCAGGACCGCATTCGACCAAGCCTTTCCCTCGCAGCACGAGAATCCGACGCTTTGCTCCGCCGTTGATCGTCGGGCCGACAACAAGTGCCGGCGGCCTTCATCGGTGCCGACAACGCCCCCCAGCCCTTTTCCCACGAAGGATACCCGTGACAGCACCCCGCTCGTTTCAACAAGAAATCTGCTCGCTTTTCGGACAGCCGGTGGCGGAAAACCCCACGCAATACATGCTCGAACGGGCCTTCCAGCACCACGGACTCGACTGGCGCTATATTACGCTCGAGATCAGTCCCGCCGATTTGCCCGCCGCCGTGCTCGGCATGCGCGCCATGGGCTTCCGCGGTGGCAACTGCACCATCCCCCACAAGGTGGCGGTGATCGAGCATCTCGACGAGATCGCCGAATCCGCCTCTCTCATGGGGGCGGTGAACTGCATCGTCCGTCGGGGGGACCGGCTCGTCGGCGAGAATACCGACGGCAAGGGCTTCCTGACCTCTCTTCGCGAGGTGACCGACCCGCGCGGCAAGCGGGTCGTGCTGTTGGGAGCGGGGGGCGCTGCCCGGGCGATCGGCGTCGAGCTCGCCTTGGCTGGCGCGGCCGAGATTCGCGTCGTGAATCGCAATCCCGATCGGGGCGAATCGCTGGTCGAGCTACTGAACGACAAGACTCCCACGCACGCGCACTTCGTTCCCTGGACCAGCCAGTACGCTTTGCCCGAGGCGACCGATGTGCTGGTGCAATGCACGTCGATCGGGCTGTTTCCCGACGTCGACGCACGAGTGCGAATCGAATTCGACACGCTGCGCCCCGGCATGATCGTGGCCGACGTGATTCCGAACCCTCCGGCCACGCATCTGATCCGCGAAGCGAAAGCGCGTGGCTGTACGACGCTCGACGGCCTGGGCATGCTGGTCAACCAGGGGGTGATCGGCTTCAAGCTCTGGACCGGAGTCGACCCCGACCCCGCCGTCATGCGCGAGGCGCTAGAAGAAGTGTTTAATTGAAAAGTTCTGCTCTTAGGATGGGGGTAGCACCGCCGAGTTTCCGCAACAGGCGTGAAACTTTTCTCGCGCAAGTCGGAAGCTCGTCGGTGTCGCGCAGCGACAAGAGGTTCGTTTTGACGTACGATAATCATGGCATCAGCCCGGGGCAGAGGAATCTGATGGTCCAACGCAGGGTCTTTGATGATGAACGCCATGCACAGTTCGTGACTTTTTCCTGCTAGAGACGGCCGCGACTCTTGGATCACCCACGAGCAAAGGAAATCGTCATCGACCTGCTCGCTGAAGAACTTGCCAAGCGGCAAGGGGGCTGTTTTGGCTTCGTCGTGATGCCCGACCATGTGCATGCCACAGTCTGGTTCCGTGCAGTGGGCTGTTTGAGCGAATTCATGAAAGTCTGGAAGGGAAAGTCGAGCCGGGAGCTGAAACTGTTGTTGCGCGGAACCTTGCCGGAATATACGAGAACGATCGACTTGCGAGAGCCGTGTTGGCAGCCGAAGTACTACGCCTTCAACGTCTACTCGGAAAGTAAAGTCCGTGAGAAACTGGAATACATGCACATGAACCCAGTACGTGCCGGACTTGTCGAACTCGCAATCAATTGGGAGTGGAGTTCGGCCCGCTATTACGAACTCGGTGAGCCATGCGAAGTTCCTTTGGCTTGGGAGTTCTGATTACAAAGAGCGAGATGCACAAGAGGGCTACGGACCTTGAAAGCACGATGGCTCAAGACCTCTTGTTGCTGCGCAACACCGACGACAGTGCGACTCGAGTGTATTATCGTGCGCGACGTCGCGCCGCACCATCGTCGGTGCTACCCGGCTGACCGACGGATGGTGCCACCCTCTTCCTTCCTACTCCGCGCCTCCGCGTGAGCCCTTTACGGCTGGCAGCATCGACACTCAATGCCGCCATTGCGGCGAGCGTTTTTCGAGGAACGCCTGCATCCCCTCGATGGCATCCTCGCGCTGGGCGTTGTCGACCATGACCCCTTGCGCAAGTTCGTAGGCGCGCGGTCGATCGAGCCCGAGTTGCGCGTAGAAGGCCTGCTTGCCCAGCGCCAACGTATCGCCGCTGGCGCCCGCGATGCGCTCGGCCAACTCGCGCGTGGTGGCCGCGAGCTCCGTGGCGGGCACGACTCGGTTCACCAGCCCCAGACGTTCGGCTTGCGCGGCCGAGATCGGCGTGCCCGTGAAGAGCATCTCCAGGGCCTGCTTCGTCGGCACCGCCCGCGCCAGCGCCACGGCGGGGGTCGAGCAGAAGAGACCGATCTTGACCCCCGGCGTGGCGAACGAGGCCCCTTCGGCGGCGACGACCAGATCGCACGTGGCCGCCAATTGGCAACCTGCGGCGGTGGCCAATCCCTGTACCTCGGCAATCACCGGCTGCGGCGCGAGGCGGAGCGTCTCCATCACCTGGGTGCAGAGCGCAAACAGGCTCTCGAGTTCTGCCGGCGAGGCGGAGCGCACCTCGGCCAGATCGTGTCCGGCCGAAAAGACCGGCCCCGCCGCGCGCAACACGAGACACTTGATCGTGCGATCGGCGCTCGCGGTGCGCAAACGTGTGGCCAGCTCGGTAAGCATGGCGCGCGAGAGGACATTTCGCCGCGCGGGATTATTCAGCGTGAGCACGCCGACGGCCCCCTGCCGTTCCCAGACGACCAGCGAGTCGCTCGCCTGGTCGGCAGACGCCGGCGTCGCAGCCGTGCGAGATTCGATAGCCATCCGAGCCTCCTCGATTAGAGGCGAGCCGCGCGATCGCGCAGCTCGTATTTCAATACCTTGCCGGTCGACGTCTTCGGAAGCGGCCCAAAGACAACGGTCTTCGGCGCCTTGTAATGTGCCATCTTCGCGCGGCAGTGCTCGATCAGTTCTTGCTCGCCGATATCCGACGCATCGGGACGCAACAACACGAAGGCGCAGGGCGTTTCGCCCCACACCTCGCAGGGCCGGGCAACGACGGCCGCCTCGAGCACCGCCGGATGCTGGTAGAGCACCCCCTCGACCTCGATGGTCGAGATGTTCTCGCCCCCCGAGATAA
This sequence comes from Pirellulales bacterium, assembly GCA_019636335.1. Classification (NCBI taxonomy): domain Bacteria; kingdom Pseudomonadati; phylum Planctomycetota; class Planctomycetia; order Pirellulales; species Pirellulales bacterium. The sequence goes on along the minus strand of JAHBXR010000002.1, from coordinate 49,477 downwards.
TGATATCCTTCGAGCGATCCTTGAGCTCGATGTAACCGTCGGCGTGGAGCACGGCGAGGTCCCCCGTGTGAAACCAGCCCCCGGCGAAAGCCTCGGCCGTGGCGCGGGGATTCTTCAAATACCCCTTCATGGTGATGTTGCCCCGCGTGAAGACCTCGCCCAGCGTCTGACCGTCGGCGGGCACGGGCTCGAGCGTCTCGGGATTCGCCACCAGCAGCGCTTCTTGCACCGGATAGCGGACACCTTGGCGCGACTTGAGCGCGGCGCGCTGCTCGGCCGGTAGCGAGTTCCACTCGTCGTGCCACTCGCAGATCACCGCCGGACCGTAGGTTTCGGTCAGGCCGTAGACGTGCGTGATGTGAAACCCGCGCCGTTCGGCCGCGGCAATCACCGAGGCCGGTGGAGGCGCCGCGGCGGTCATGACCTCGACCGTGGGACTGCCCAACGGACGCTGCGCGTCGGTCGCCTGCGCCAGCATGTTCACCACGATCGGCGCTCCGCAGAGATGCGTCACCCCCTCGCGCGACAGCGCCTCGAAGATCGGCTCGGGCGCCGTCCGCCGCAGGCAGACGTGCTTGCCCGCCACGAGCGAAAGTGTCCAGGGAAAGCACCAGCCGTTGCAGTGAAACATCGGCAAGGTCCAGAGATAGACGGGATGCTGCGGCAGGTGCCAGACGAGCGCGTTGCCAATGGCGTTGAGCATCGCGCCGCGGTGATGGTAGACGACCCCTTTGGGGTTGCCGGTCGTGCCCGACGTGTAATTCAACGCGATCGCCTGCCATTCGTCGTCGGGGGGAGACCAGCGAAAGTCGGGATCTCCCGTGGCAAGAAACTCTTCATACTCGACCTCTCCCAGACGGCGACCATCGCCCGAGAACTGGGGATCGTCGATGTCGATCACGCGCGGACGATGTTTTACTTGAGCGAGGGCCGCCTCGATGACGGGCGAGAACTCCCGATCCGTAATCAACAGCTTCGTCTCGGCATGCTCGAGCGTGAACGCGATCGTGGCCGCGTCGAGCCGGATGTTGAGCGAATTCAGCACCGCGCCAGTCATCGGCACGCCGTAATGCGCCTCGAGCATGGCGGGCACATTCGGCGCCATGATCGACACGGTATCGCCCCGCGCGATCCCCGCCGCGGTCAGGGCCGAGGCCAACCGCCGGCAGCGGGCATGGAACTCGGCGTAGTCGCGGGCGATCGGGCCATGCACGTAGGCCGGTCGGTGGGGAAAGACCGCGGCTGCCCGTGCGAGCAATCCCAGGGGCGAAAGGGGCACATGGTTGGCCGCGTTAGGGCCAAGACCGGTTTCGTAGATCAATGGTGTTCCCTCGAACGAATGATTACTATCCGCGCGGGCCAGGAGTTCTGAGAAGTGCGATGCCTGCTCGCGTCCCGAGCTTCCGTTTTCTGCCCTCGATTTCATTGCCGCGCGGAGCCGCCCGGTGGAGACCCCCGTCATTGTAACGCGTGACAGCAGATACCAACCAGATTTGCAGGTCACGTAACGAATGGCGATGCGATGGAGAATCTGGCGTGTAGCAACAGCCGGCCTTCTACGCTTGGGAAGGATAACCCAATCATTTCGTCCCGGCCCCGCGAATCGAGATCGATTTATGACACGACGCAACCGTTGCGCGCCCTTGGCCTTGCTCGCGCCGTTATTTTTGCTGGGTCTTCTTTTACCCCGCTGGACTTGGGCCGACGAAACCGCCCTGCGGCCGAGCGGCGTTCCTGGCCCGGCCACGCGCTCGCGGGCCGAGTTGGCCGAGCTGGTACGCAGCGCCCTGGATGATCCCCGCGCCGATGCAGCGCAGCAGCTCTCGCGCGATCATGCGGCGCTCGTGTCCGCCTTCCAGCGGCAGGAAGATTTCCTGCGCCGAAGCCACGCGCACGGCGCCGGCTGGCAACGGCACCTGCAGAGCGGCGTCTTGGCGGCCGAGCTGGCTAAAACCAATGGCGGCGATCTCGCACGGCTCGCCGCGATCCTGCCCGCGTACAAGAGCGGTCACGCCGGCCTCGAACGGCAACCACTGTACGAGGTGCGCGGGACACTCGAGCAATACTGCCGCAGCCTGCGCGCGGCGCGGCTCGACGATCCGGCGCACGAGTATCACGAGCATCTCACACGACTGGCACAAACGCTCGAACGGGGCCGGCTGCGATCGCGCTCGTACGAGGACATCGCCGCCTCGCTGGCCTGGCTCGATCAACATGGCTTCGCCCCCACGATCGTGGCGGCACTACGCGACGAGCTCGTGCAGCCCAACCTGTCGGTGCAACTTTCGGGACGTGCGCTTTGTTCGCAGCTCGATCGCACGCTGGACGAGGCCCTCACCATCAACGACACGCTCAACGGAGCGCATGTGACGGGGCGCGGACGATTGACCGGCCACGTCACGTTCGATCTCGTGCCACACCACGATCGCGCGGCGATCCGCCTGCGGGTCGACGGCCAGATCCAGACACGCACCACCGCTCGAAGCGGGCCGGTCGGGCTCGAGGGAACCGGCCTCACGCATCTGACTGGCCAAAAACTGATTCTGGCCGACGGCGACACGTTCCAATCCTTGCCGGCGCAAGTCTCGGCCGAGACGCGCTTGCGCCCCACGGGGGTCTGGTCGACCTTCCGCGGACCGGTGCTCGATCGCGCGGCGCGACGCATCGGCTGGCAGCGCAATCTCGACAGCCTGCCCAGCAGCGCGTGGAACGTCTCGCGCCGCGCCGAACGCGACCTGCGACGGCGCATCGATGCCGAGGCCGCCACGCTCGTCGCCTCGCTCGAACAAGCCTACATCGACCAGGTGCGGGTGCCCTTCTCCCGGCACCATATCTTTCCCGAACGGGTAGGCTTCCGCACGACGCACGAGCACCTGCTGCTCGATGCGACGCTCGTCGCACCGGGTCAGTTGGCGGCCATGTCGCCACCCCCCACGCATGACTCGGCGGCGATCGCCTCGCTGGCAATCCACGAATCGTTCTTCAACAACATGACCGACACGGCATTGTCGGGACGGACGCTACAGTCGACCGAACTGGCGGGCGTGCTCGAGAAAATGCTGGGAGAGACTCCCTTCGGTTTCGAGTCGGTCGACGGCGTACCGTGGGAAATTACGGTGGCCGACCACGCTCCGCTCGAAATTCGACTGGGCGAAGGAGACGTACACGTCACGATCCGTTGCTGCAAGGTCGTGGCCGGGCCCGAGATGTTCGACGTCCCCTTCGCGGTCGGCGCGAAGTATCTCGCCACGATCGACGGAGACGCCATCGTCTTTCATCGCCAGGGAGGACTGGGCGTGTCTGGTCCGGCCGTCGGTGGCATCGGCAAACTGAGCGACGGCGTCACCGATTCGACAGCGAAAATCGCCGAGCGGTTCGAGATGCTCTTGCAAGAGGAACTGCGCTTCACGGCCGATCTGCTTCCCTTCACCCTGCCCATCACAGGCAAGCTGGTGCCCAAGCGGCTCGTGCTGAGCGAAGGTTGGATGCACCTGGCGCTCGACACGACCCCCGCCACGCCCCCCACGGCCATCGCCACTGGAAGTTCACGCTAACCTGGCACAACGATCGGCGCTCGTCGTTACTTTGGCGCCATGCGAATCGCGCCGTCGAGGCGGATCGTCTCGCCATTGAGCATCGGGTTTTCGACGATCTGCTGGGCGAGTTGAGCATATTCGTCAGGCTTGCCCAGTCGCGCGGGGAACGGCACCTGGGCGCCGAGCGACAGGCGTGCTTCCTCGGGCAGGCCCGCCATCATCGGCGTCTCGAACAGCCCCGGCGCGATGGTCACCACCCGGATGCCGAACTTCGCCAGCTCGCGTGCGATGGGAAGGGTCATGCCGACAACACCCCCCTTCGACGCGCTGTAGGCGGCCTGGCCGATCTGGCCATCGAAGGCGGCCACCGAGGCGGTATTGATAAAGACGCCACGTTCCCCCTCGGCATTCGCCTCGGCGCCGGTCAGGGCGGCGGCCGCCAGGCGAATCACGTTGAACGTGCCGATCAGGTTCACCCGAATGATGGCGGCGAAGACGTCGAGATTGTGCGGGCCTTCCTTGCCGGCCACGCGCATCGCGGTGCCGATACCGGCGCAGTTCACCGCGCCGTGCAGTCCGCCGAACTTCTCCTTGGCGGCGGCAATCGCGCGGTTCACGGCGGCCTCGTCGGTGACATCGCACTCGACGAAGTGGGCATTCGCGCCGAGTTCCTGCGCCACCCCCTCACCAGCGGGCTTGTTCATGTCGGCGATCACCACCTTGCCCCCGGCTTTGACAAAGCGGCGGGCCGTGGCGGCGCCGAGCCCCGAACCGCCGCCGGTAATGATGAACGTGGTCTTGTCGAGTTGCATGGCTGGAGTTCCCTCGGATGCTTGAATGCTGAATACGCGCGAGCCTGTTTGCTCAGCGCGAGAGTTTTCTGTGCGCCGTTCGGTGCTGCTGCTCTGTCACCACCCGACCCCTCTCCCACGGTGGGGAGAGGGGAGGGCATGGTCTCGAATCGATTGGTAGCGCTAGATGCGCTCGATGATCGTGCAGGTGGCCTGACCGTGGCCGATGCACATCGTTTGCAAACCGAGCGTGCCCCCCGTGGCTTCGAGGCCGCTGAGCATCTTGGCCATCAGGCCGGCGCCGGTGCCGCCGAGCGGGTGCCCGTGCGCAATCGCTCCCCCCCAGGGATTCACCTTCGACATATCGGCGCCGAGCTCCTTGGCCCACGACAGCACGACCGTGGCGAACGCCTCGTTGATCTCGATCCAGTCGATGTCCTTGAGCGTCAGCCCGGCGCGAGCCAGCGCCTTCTGCGTGGCGGGAATGACGCCGGCAAGCTGCAACGTGGGATCGTCACCCACGGCGACGCGGGCGAGGAAGCGCGCCCGCGGCTTGTAGCCCTGCGCCTCGGCCACTTCACGATCGGCGATCAAGACCGCGGCGGCGCCATCGGAGATCTGGCTCGAGTTGGCGGCCGTCACCACGCCGTTGCCTCCGGGACGGAACACCGTGGCCAGGCTGGCGATCTTCGCCGGGTCGAGCTTGTCGCGAACTCCCTCGTCCCGCGCGAGCGTGACCTTGTTGCCTTCGGCGTCGACCGCTTCGGTGGGCAGGATTTCCTTGTGGCGATTTTCCTTCAGCGCGGCGCTGGCGCGGCGATGGCTTTCCATCGAGAACTCGTCGCACATCTGGCGCGAGAGGCCCCATTTCTCGGCCATCCGCTCGGCGCTTTCTCCCTGATGGATCAGCTCGAAGCGGGTAAACAGCTCGGGGTTCATCTTGTCGAGCGAGCCGACGTCGCTGAACATCGGGGCGCGGCTCATGTGCTCGACGCCGCAGCCGATGACGAAGTCCGCATCGCCGGCAGCCACTTCCTGCGCGGCAAAGTGGACCGCCTGCTGGCTCGAGCCGCACATGCGGTTCAGGCTCACCGCCGGCACCTCGACGGGAAAACCAGCCAACAGCACGCCCAGGCGGCCGATGTTGGCTCCCTGCTCTCCCGCCTGCGAGACACAGCCGGTAACGACATCGTCGACCCGCGCGGGATCGACCTTCGCGCGGTCGACCAGACCACGCAGCGCCCGGGACAGCAACTCGTCGGGGCGAATGTTCTTGAAGGCGCTTTCTTTCCGCGCGAAAGGAGTCCGAACGGCTTCCAAAATGACAGGCTGTGGCATGACGGGCTCCTTCGAGGGCTACGTGTCTGCGGATGAGTTGATGGTTCGATTCTACAGGTGTGTCGTCATTGTACCGAGCGGGGCAGGCAGGCGTTTCGCCCCCTATCCCACTTGGCAGTAATAATTCTGGAACTGCTCTCGCAGCTTCGACTTCTGAAACTTGCCCGCCGACGTTCGGGGGATGGACTCCACGAATTCCACGGCATCGGGGAGCCACCACTTGGCGAACTGCGGGCGGAGGAAGTCGATCAATTCTTCCTGCGTGGCGAGACGCCCCTGCTTGAGTACCACCACGGCCAGCGGCCGCTCGGCCCACTTGGGGTGCATCACCGGCACCACGGCGGCCTCGGCCACGGCGTCGTGCCCCATCAGGGCGTTCTCAAGCGCCACGGAACTGATCCATTCGCCTCCCGACTTGATGACGTCCTTGGCGCGGTCTTGCAAATGGACGCAGCCGTCAGGGTCGATCGCCACGATATCCCCCGTGCGAAACCAATCGTCGGGCGTGAACGAGGCGGCCCCTTCCGGGCTGTTGTAATAGGCGTTGGCGATCCACGCGCCGCGACATTCGAGCTCCCCCATCGACTGGCCGTCCCAGGCGATCTCGCCATTCTCGTTGCGGCCGCGCACCTCGACGAACGGCGCTGGCTTGCCCTGCTTGGCGCGGTAGTCGAGCTGCGCATCGAGCGGGGCTTCGAGCAGGTGCTGCGGAAGATTCGCCACGGTGCCCATCGGCGCCAGCTCGGTCATGCCCCAGGCATGCACGACGTTCAGGCCGTGCCGCTCCTCGAACGCGCGGATCATCGAACGCGGCGCGGCCGAGCCACCCACGATCATCGCGCGCAGCCGCGAGAGGTCGTAGCGTCCTGATTCTTGATCGAGGATCTGCAACATGCCGAGCCAGATCGTCGGCACGCCGGCGGTCATGGTCACCTGCTCCGCCGACAGTTGCTCGAGCAGCAAGCGAGGATCGAGATGGGGGCCGGGAAAGACCTGCTTCGCCCCCACGAGCAGACAACCGAACGGAATGCCCCAGGCATTGGCGTGGAACATCGGCACCACGGGCAATACCGTGTCCGCCTCGCGCAGGCCGAGCACGTCGACGGTGGCCGCGGCCAGCGAATGCAAGGCGATCGCGCGATGCGAATAGAGCACCCCCTTCGGCCGCCCCGTCGTGCCCGAGGTGTAGCACATGGCCGCGGCCTGGCGCTCGTCGAAGTCGGGATAGACGAAGTCGCGCTCGTGGACCGAATCGAGCAGCTCTTCGTAATCGATCGTGCCTGGCGGCAAATGATCGTTGCCGTGCCGCACGACGATCACCTGCTGGAAGGGGACACGATCGCGAAACGGCGCGAACAGCGGCCACAGCACGTCGTCGACGATGACGATCTTGTCTTCGGCGTGACCGGCGATGTAGGCCAGGTCGTCGTGGTGCAAACGCAGATTGAGCGTGTGCAGCACGCCGCCACAGCAGGGAATGCCGAAGTACGCTTCGAGATGCTGGTAGTGATTCCAGCAGAACGTGGCCACGCGATCGCCACGTTCGATGCCAAGCTTGTTGAGGGCCAGCGAAAGCCGCTTCGTACGGCGCACCATGTCGGCGTACGTGTAGCGATGACTCGACCGATCGGGCAGCCGCGAAACAACCTCGCGGGCGGCGAACAATTGCTCCGCGCGGCGCAGTATCGCCGGCAGCGTGAGCTGGTAATCCATGATCAAGCCGTGCATGCTTCCCCCGCCACGGGCCAGGAACCGGCCCACAAAAGGCGTCTTGATTGTAGCGGCCGGTAGAGGGCCAGCAAACAACTCGCGCCCGTCCGTTGTAGGTCAGGTACGCCGTACCTGACCATCGATCGAGTTGGCTACGTCGAGAAGTGTCAGGTACGGGGTACCTGATCTACTTCACGCAGGCGAATGTTGCGGAAGCGCATCTTGCGGCCGCCGTAGTTTTGCAGGCCGAGGTAGCCCGTCGGCCGCTTGAGGCCCGGGTGCTCTTCTTCGCGCTCGGGATAGCGGTCGAGATCGACGTCGAGGACTTCCTGGTCGTTTAGCTTCACCACGAGTTGGCGGCCCACCGCGCGGATGGAGATCTTCTGCCACTCCCCCGCGGGCTTCAACGCGCCGGGCTTGGGGCCTGCGATGTCGTACAGCGCGCCGGTGTTCTGCACGGGCTTGAGATCCCGATACTCCGGCGCGAACTCGTCGAGCAGTTGGATCTCCATCCCCAGACGCGAGGTGCGCCCCCCATGCGGAGCGCGGATGAAAACGCCGCTGTTCCCCCCAGGCGGCAGCACGAACTCCAACTCCAGCTCGAAGTCGGAGAACTCGCGGGTCGTCGACAGCCAGCCCCCGGCCTCGGCCGGCGTGAGATCGCCGTCGATGACTTGCCAGCAATCGGCGGGCTCTCCCACCACCTGCCAGCCCTCGAGGTCGCGACCGTTGAACAAATTGGTCCAACCGGTCGGCTCGTCGTCGGCCCGTACGGCGAAGGATAGGTTTGCGACGGACACGAGCACCAGCGCGGCGCACGCATATTGTACAAGCGAACGATCGGACCGGCGCAGTGTGCTGTACATCGCCTCAGCTCCGCAGCACGCGGGTAAGTTGCTCGCGGATCGTCGACTCGATCTTGCCGCGAAACATCATGGCCGCTAGCGGGATCTTGCTGTCGACCACCACTTCCTCGTGCGAGATCGTCATCTTGCCGCTGGTCGAAAAACCCATCGCGCTGAAGGCGAAGCGGACGAATTCGTCGTTCCACTCCTCTTCGAGATTGTTGACGTGATCGCCGTACTGCGACTTCACCATCTCGAGAAAGCGCTGCAATCGCTCGCGGGCTTCCTCCTGCGACAACGAATGCGCGACCGAAAGATTCAGGCTGGGCATGATACGTACTCCGTTCTCGTGTCAGTTCGATTTCCCGGCCCCGCTCGGTCGATCATGTCTATCCCCAGATTACACAGATTTCGCAGATTTGAAGACACTCGCCATTCCTCGTCTCCTCGGGCAATCGACTCAAAGAACAGAGCAATCAAATCTGCGTAATCTGCGTAATCTGTGGATGAATCCCTTTCGCTGAAATTCAGCCGATCTTCGCCTTCAACTCCGTGAGCAAACGCACGGCGTGGCCGATCTCGGCCTTCTGACGCTCGGGCTCGCGCGGGATCTCGCGTTCGATGGTGAGCGGGCCGTGATAGCCGACCTTGTCGAGCGTGCGCAGGTAGTTCTCCATGCCCACCTCCCCGGCTCCCAACTCGGTTTCGGTACCCCATTCTTCGCCAGGACGAGCCGCCCAACGGGCATCCTTGCAGTGGACGCTGCGCACGTAGCGACCGACCTTCTCCAACGCCTCGATCGGCTCGCCCGAGCCGTAGAGGATCATGTTCGCCGGATCGAAATTGACATAGAGATTATCGCGGGCCACATCACCGATGAACTGCACGAGCGCGTCGGCCGTCTCCTGGCCGGTTTCGAGGTGCAGCGCCTGGCCGTTCTTCTGACAGTGATCGCACAGGTCGCGCGTGACCGTGAGAATCTCGCCGTACAGCGGATCGGACTTGTCGTGCGGCACGAAACCCAGGTGCAGCGCGACGATCTTCACGTCGAGCAGCCTGACAAAGTCGGCGATCTCTTTCATCTCGGCCAGCCGCGCGGCGCGCGTCTCGCGCGGCACCAGCCCCACGGTGCGCACCACGGTGGGGATATCGGCGTAGCTCTCTCCCTCGAAGCCGCCGAAGACCGCCGTCAGGCGAATGCCGAGCGCGCTCAGCCGTTCGAGAAACGCCTTGGCGTGCTCCGGCGTACGCTGGGCGCGGCTAGGGGCGTGCAACTGAATGGTCGGCACGCCCAACTCCTTGGCCACGTCGAGCTGCACACCCAATCCGGCGTCGATGCTGGCAAAAACTCCGATCGGCCACTTTTCCACACGCGTCTCCTTGTTTCGGTTTCGCCCATCCCGGCGGCCCCTCCGTGCCGCGCTCGGCAGCGTCGGCTCATGCTACACCTTGCCCCGCGGCGGTTCAAACAGGCTGCTTAGAGCGGCAAAGGCTCACGCGAAGCCGCGGAGGGATCGAACGCATTCCTCCCATCCATCTCGCTCCCCCCTCCACGCCTGCGTGAGCGATTAAAGCATTTCGCTCAGCAGAGAAGCCAGTTCCTCATCGCCGATGTCGCGTGGGTTGCCGCTCATGCTGTTGCCGCGCGAGTCGCGCACGAGCCCGGCGATCTGATCCTGCCGCACGCCCAATGCCGACAGCCGCGTGGGAATCGCCAGTCGCCGGCACAACTGTTCGACGACGGTCACCGCGGCATCGGCCGCTTGCGCATCGTCAGTGAAGTTGTGCCCACACAGCGCCGGCGCCAGTTGTGCGAAGGCCTGCTGGCAGACATCACGGTTGGCGCGCATCGCCACCGGCAGCATCACGGCACACGCCAGTCCATGCGGCACGCGGGCATGGACCCCCAGCGCAGCGGCAACGCCGTGAGCCAGGCCGAGTCCCGAGTTCGCCAAGGCCATGCCCGAGAGAAGCGCCGCATGCGCCAGCGCTTCTCGCGCGGGGCGATTGTGCCCCTGCTCGACGGCGGTGACAATCGCCGGGACCGCCCGAGCAAGTCCTTCGAGTGCGAGCGCCTGGGGCAGTGGCTGCGCGCGGCGCGAGACGTAGCTTTCGATCAGTTGCGTAATGGCATCGAGCCCCGCATGAGCTGTCACCGCGGCGGGCAGCGACACGGCCAGTTCGGGATCGACCAGCACGACCTGCGGCACGAGCCGCGCGTCGCGCAGGCTCTTCTTGAACGGCGGATCGTACGAAGAGATCACGGCATTGCGCGTCGCCTCGCTGCCGGTGCCCCCCGTGGTCGGCATGGCGAGGATCGGCAGAGGCTCTGCGTCGAGCGTCAGGCCGCGCCCCACCCCTTCGAGATAATCCTTCACCGAATCACCGCCACGATTTGTGGCCAGGGCCGCGACCCCCTTGGCCAGATCGAGCGCCGATCCCCCACCAATCGCCACGACGAAATCGCCGTCGGCCGGCGCAAGCTGCCGAGCCAACTCGACCGCCGCATCCACGTCCCCCACCTCGGGCTCGTGCGAGATGTTCGCCAGCCGCTCGACCGCCATGCCCGCCGTTCGCAGCGCATTCCCCACTTCATCCAGGGCGCCCGACGATTCGAGCGTCCGCGACCCGGCCACGATCATCGCCCGGCGTCCAAGCGGCCGGGCCAACTTGCCGACCTCCGTCCGGCGTCCCCAACCAAAATGGATGCCAGCCGGCGTGGTAAAGTCATATTGAAGGGGCTTGTTCGTCGACATGGCGAGCGATCATAGGCGTCGCTCGGCCGGGAATCCACCCATCGGAACACCGTCGACGGCGCCCCTGGGGCCATTTCCGTCTCGGCGCACAGGAACATCCACGGCAGATGAGCAAATCTGCTGGAGGACTTGCTTGCGCACCGATGGTTCAGGGGAGCCCACCAAACGTGCCTGCCCCTTAAGCGTCATGCGCGACTTTCGCCGAATTCGCGGCAATTCACTGCGCGACACAGTGGCAGCGTCGTGCATCGGGCTTGTGCATGCGCTTCGGGTACTGCCGAAGCACCCCAGCGGTGTTCCAGAATTTATTGCCTTCTGCAATGCGTTATTGGTACGCGAGTTACATCGTTTGCTTCCCGTGGAGGAAGACATTCCCTCAAGAATGCCCGGTATGCTTTGGCACGCCGCTTGCTAATAACTGCTCCCGAAGAAGGATGAAACCACTCGCAACTTGAAGGCACAAGGCGGTCATCCGAATTACGCGGAAACAACAAGTGGGTAGATGCGGATCGTGATCGAACGTCCGCTGGTGAAATTCAAGAGAGCGAGGAGTAAGCGATGGTGTCGAGCGGAGAACTACGAGTGAGTGCGGCCGATCGCGATCGTGATCTCGAACGTCAGATCACGCAGTTGTTGGCCGAACGTCACTGTCACTCGTTGCGTCGTCTGCAGGTGCAAGCCCGCGATGGCATCGTGACGCTGCGAGGCCAGGTCCGCTCCTTCTACGAGAAACAACTGAGCCACGATTGCTGCCGACGAGTCGACGGCGTCGTGCGAATGGTCGATGCGGTCGATGTCGCTTGATATCCCGCTCGCCCCTGCGAACCAAACCATGCCGCGTGTGTCTGACCTGTAGCGACGCGGCCGCTGACTCAAGCTGAGGAGTGCGACTCACCAAGCAGAAGAAGTCACAACTCGATTTTCGCCCGTCTTCCCCCCACGACGAGCGCAGCCCTGGGAGGGCACCTCTTTTCCCCTGCTTCCCTCGCCCCTCCCAGGGCTTATTTTATGCGCCGAGGTTGGCGCAGGTCGCAGGCCTCCCCATGCCTTTTGGCTTGCGATTCTCTTTCTGGCGTACGCGGCGTACACTGCAACCGCGCGTGCAGGCACCGTAGGAGTTCCCATCCCGGAGAATTCCGCCTCCGATGCGCGTTGCCGGCCGGCAACGCGATTTCACCGCGCGGAAGAGGTGGATATGGGCGTTTCGCCGCGATGCGATTGGCGCCAAGCGCGCCATTTGGCCAGCGCCGCGTCGCGATCGGCCGCGCTGTGGAAGCCCACCGTGTTCAACACGAAGAGCATCTGATGATTCCGCCGCACGGACGAGAAGCCGAACTCGGCGTGATCTTGCGCCGCCAGGTGGACCGCCACGGCCAAGGCCAGATCGCGCAGCTCCATAGGGAACTGCCCCTTGCCATCCTGCAGCACGCCGCAGATCTGCGTGTCGTCGAGATGCGCTTCGATGATCGGCAGGTGGCTCGTATCGCCGAAACGTCCCGTTACCAGTAGCGCGTATTGCACGACCGGCGACGACGCTTCGGTTTGTTCGAGCGCGGCCAGGGCCGGCGGCAATGCTTCCTCGAGATCGTAGCGCAGCGCGAGCATGTAGTTCTGATAGCTCGACGCCGTCCCCTCGCGCGAGACCCACGCCCCCACCACTTGGCGCAGAGCGTAGGCGTCGTTGCGCTTGGCCGACTGCTGCATTGCCTGCTGAAAGCTCGGCTGGTAACTGAAGTTGTGCAAGTAGGAGATGACCTCGTCCGAAACGGGCAAGCTCGGATTCGAGGCAGCGAAGTAGAGTGCCGCCACCGTCCCCAGCGTCGCTTGCTGCCGAACGCGCGGATCGGGATCGATCATGCCACGCTGAATCTGCTCGCACCGCGCGAGGAACATTTCCTGCGCGGCCCCGGAGCTATCGTCTACCGCCTCGAGCAGATAGGGCTCGTAACGGTGCATCTCGGCAAAGAGAGACCGGGCGCCACGATCCTCGCCGGCCAATTGCTTGAAACGCTGCCAGCCGGGCAGGTCGACCTTCAACTTGCCCTCGCGATCGGCGGCAAACGCCTCGAGCTGCTCGCGATGGTCGACCTCGAGCACGACCGCCAGCACCCGCCGGCAGCGGCTTCGCACCTCGGCGTCATCGCTCTCGAGGCCCGCCAGCAAGGCGGGCTTGGCCGCGGAACCCAGCTTTGAAAGGGCCGCCGACGCCCGCTGCCGGATATCGAACGAGTCGTGCCCCAAGAGGGCCACAAGTTCCTCGGGACGCAGCTCGCGGCGCTGTCCCTGAGCGGCCTTGGCAGCCGGCGTCTCCGGCACCGACGGACGCAACGCCCGCACCTTTACCGGCGGACGTGGCACGGCGCCCGACTGCGGGGGGGCGGCCGAGAGGAAGGCCGGAGTTCCACTAAGAACGACCACCCACGATGCCAGCCAGACTGGCACACGACCAAGGCGATGAAGTTCGTTGAGCGGCCGCATTGGGCAGGGCTCCCCGCGCCGCCGACCGCGAAACCCACGGTCCAACAGGCACAGGCTCCATTCTGCCACGCCTTTACGGCAGAATCCAGCAGGCAGTGACATGCGCTTTCTTGCCGATGGTCACCAACGTCTACTCGGGGTTGAAGTGCGAAGACGCGCAACGATTTGTCATTCGCCCACTGCCCACTCCTGGTCTCCGAACAGTCTCTTGCGGCGGGTGTCCTGGGGCATTAAGATGCTGAGACTGGGATTTGCGGCCGCTTGCAGCCTTCCTCTGCTAAAGTGCCACCGCGTCGGATCGGCCAAGCCCGAACCAGCGGTCCAACCACTAGCCCAAAGAGAAGCCGCACGTGCGCCACAGCGCCTGTGCGGCTTTTTTTTCGCGCGGGCGCGATTCCCACACCACTCTTTGCGGAGCAAAGCGACATGGGAACCGCCATGAGCGATAAGAACTCGAACGCCGCCAACCCGCGCCCTGCCGATCAGACGGCGGGCGCCCTCCCCCCGGCCGTCGGCAGCTCGACCCTGGCCGTGCATGCCGGCGAAGCCCGGCAGAAGCTCGGCGACTCGATCACCGATCCGATCTTCTGTACGGCGACGTACACCTTCCGCGATAGCCAGTCGGTGATCGACTTCATCGAGCAGAAGCAGCAGCGCGAAGAGTACGGCCGCTACGGCAACCCGGGCGAAAAGGTCGTCGAGCGCAAGTTGGCCGCCCTCGAAGGGGCCGAGGCTGGCTTGCTCTTTACCACCGGCATGAGCGCCCTGGCCACGTTCCTCCTGGCCAAGCTCAACTCCGGCGACGAGATCCTCCTCTTCGACCAGTGTTATCACCGCAGCCGCGAGTTCTGCGTGAAGCACCTGGGCCGTTACGGCGTCGTGACGAAGCAGGTACCCGCCTGCGACTACGCCGCGATGGAAGCCGCCATCACGCCGCGCACGAAGCTGCTGATTAGCGAGTCTCCCACGAATCCGCATTTGAGCGTCGTGGATCTTGATCGCTTCGTCGAAATCGGCCGTCGCCACGAGATCGAAACGTTGATCGATGCCACGCTGGCCACGCCGTACAACCTGCAACCGATCGCCGCGGGGGTCGACTACGTGCTCCACTCGGCCACGAAGTACCTCGGCGGCCACAACGATCTCTTGGCCGGCGTGCTCGTCGGCCGCACCGACGATCTCGAACCGGTCCGCAAGCTGCGCGGCATCATGGGCACGCTCAATTCGCCCCACAACATCTACCTGCTCGAGCGCGGCCTGAAGACCTTCGAGCTGCGTATCCAGCGCCACAATGCCAATGGCATGGCCATCGCCCGCTATCTGGAAAAACATCCTCGCATCGAAAAGGTGTACTATCCCGGTCTCGAGTCGCACACCGATCACGAGATCGCCGCGCGCTCCATGCGTGGGTTCGGCGGTCTGGTCACCTTCCTGGTAAAAGACGCCGACTGGCGCGCGACGGCCCGCGTGGTCGATGCCTTCCGCATCCCGCGCATCGGGCCGAGCCTGGGGGGCGCCGAGTCGCTCGTCGAGCAGCCGCTGGTGATGAGCTACTTCGAATGCACGCCCGAGGAACGCAAGACGTACGGTATTCCCGACAACATGATCCGCCTGGCCTGCGGCATCGAAGATACCGCCGACCTGCTGGCCGATCTCGAACAAGCACTGGCCACCCCGTAGTAGTCGATCTATCGCTCAATGTCAGGCACGAAGTAGGTGGCTCTCCGAAAAATGCGACCCAGAAGACTCTATCCTCAAGCTGACATTCATCGATAGATCGACTACTAGGTCAGGTACGCGCGTACCTGACAAGTCGATCGAGTTGCCACTTCCAACGTTGTCAGACACTATCAGACACTAAGCGAGCACGAAATAGAAATCGCTGTCAGGTACGGAGTACCTGACCTACAGGCATGCAATTTCGCACCCGAGCCATTCACGTTGGACAGGAGCGCGACACCGCGACCGGTGCCGTCGTACGCCCGATTCACCTGGCCACCACCTACGTGCAACCTGCCGCCGGCGAATGGGGCGAGTATGACTACTCGCGCAGCGGCAATCCCACCCGGCGCTCGCTCGAAACGACGCTCGCCTCGCTCGAAGGGGGCGTGGGCGCCCTTTGCTTTGCCTCGGGCATGGCCGCCACGCACGCCGTCACCATGCTGCTCGAACGGGGCGATCACGTCGTCGCTGGCACCGACGTCTACGGCGGCACCTATCGCCTGCTGCACCAGATCGTGAATCGGGCGGGCGTCGACGTGAATCTCGCGCCGTCGTCCGATCTCGCCCGCTTCGAGGCCGCCATCAAGCCCCACACGAAGCTCTTGTGGATCGAGACCCCCGGCAACCCCTTGCTCTCGATCACCGATATCCGCGCTTGCGCCGAGATCGCCCATCGCCACGGCTGCCTGCTCGGCGTCGATAGCACGTTCGCCTCCCCCGTGCTCACGCGACCGCTGGAGCTGGGCGCCGACATCGTCATGCACTCGGCCACCAAGTACCTGGGGGGGCATAGCGACGTGCTGGGCGGAGCGCTCGTCGTGCGCGACAAGGCCCTCTACGAACGGCTCTACTTCGTGCAGAATGCTACCGGCGCCGTGCTCGGCCCGTTCGAGTCGTTTCTGCTCTCGCGCGGCTTGAAGACCCTCGAGCTACGCGTCCGCGAGCATGCCCGCACCGCACAACTGCTGGCCGAGTGGCTCGTCACCCACCCGCGCGTGAAACGGGTGTTGTACCCTGGTTTGCCCTCGCACCCGGGCCACGAACTGGCGAAGCATCAGATGCATGGCGGCTTCGGCGCCATGATCAGCTTCGAGACGGTGGGAGACTTCACCACCGCCAAGCGCATCGTCGAGTCGACGAAGTTGTTCCAACTGGCCGTAAGCCTGGGCGCGGTCGAGTCGCTGATCGAGCAGCCCGCCTCGATGTCGCACGCCAGCTACGCGGCCAAGGATCGCGCGGCCAATGGCATCGCCGACACGCTCATCCGCCTGAGCGTCGGTCTCGAGGCGTTCGACGACCTGCGCGAAGATCTCGACCAGGCGCTGGCGAACGACTGAGCCGGACGAGAGCAGCCCAGCGGCATGGCAGGCAAATCTCGCCCCGCCCCGCTCGATTCGTCAAGCGCGCGGCTTGGGAAACACGATCGTGGCCCGCGCGATCGCGCCGCGGCGGCGTGGCGGGCAGGGGGGATCGATCGTAACCCTGCGCTCCGCTTCGAGCCGCAGCACCACGTCGCGATAATCCTTCTCGACAAAGGGCCGGCCCACGCTGTGATGCTCGAACAGCTCGGCAAACTTCCAGCGCTCTCCCGCACAGTCGGTCAGCAACAGCCCTTCCAACTCCTCGACGGGGCGCAGCAGCTCGTAGAGCGCCGGGCAATCGGGCTCGGCCGGAAGGTATTCGAACGCGGTCGCGCCCGGCTCGGCGCTTCGCTGCTCGGCCAACACCTCTCGCATGATGGCGTAACCGCGAAAGTTCTTGCTCACGAAGAGCAGATCATGCGTGCCGGCAGCCCCCTCTCGGTGGCGATAGCGAAACGGCAACACAAATCGGCCCCCCATGCCCTCGAGCGCCTGCTTCATCTCCTCGACGACGATCGCCGCGCGACGTTCATCCCTCGCGTCAGCGGCTTGCAACCGGGCGTCCAGCGCCGCGGCGCGCGGCGCCCCCAGCAGCTCGACCAACCGCTCGTGGTGCATGGGCGAGTGAATGCCCCCCGCGCGGCGCCCGGAAGTAAAGAACAGCATCCCGTCGCAGCCCCAGCCTTGCAGAATCGAATGGATGAGCTCCGACACCGAGGCTTCCACGCCAAATGGCTCGACCAACAGCAAGGTCGGCACCAGCCGGCGGGCCGCCAGCAGCCCACTCAGCTCCGCCCCCACTTCGCCGCCAAAGACGCTCGGCGGGTGGCGTAAGCGCTCGACCCCGGGCAACGCGGCGATGGCTGCCTCCAGCGAGCGCGTGTTCGCCTCGCTACGATCGAAGAAGACCGGCACGAGCCGCTCGGCGAGCTCGGGATCGGCCAGCGCGCGATGCAGGATCGTCAGGGGAGTCGTCGACACCCCGTCCCGATCGAAACCCGGCCCGGCAAACAGATCGACGTACGCGATGCGATTGGTGGTCCGATATCGCTTCTGCGCCCTGATCAGATTCTTTGCCCAGGTGAGAAAGTACCGAGTAAAAATCTCGGACTTGATGAGCGACGTCTCCGCCTGCTCATCAAACATCGGCCCTGACACACTCTTGCCCTCTCGCCATCTCGTGCGACCCACGCCAGAATGTACATGCGTATATTCTGGCGAGCAACACGAACCGTGCGAGAAGTGACCAAAATTAGTGTGATTACACTAGCCTTCACAAGGCTGCCATCGTGCGTACGCCCCTCGCGTCTGGCCGCAGACCCTATTTGGCCCCCGCCCCAGCCACCGCCTCGACGATCAAGTAGAGCCGCGGTCCCGAGGCGTTCGGAGTTCCCGGTTCCAGCGTCAAACCACCGGCGACGACCGGCTGGCCGAGGGGCACGCGAATCGTCGTGGCCAGTTGCTGCGAGACCACCTCGCTCTGGTCGAGGTGCGTAATGCCGCCGAAGGAAACGGCGCCGGTCGCGGCGGGCTGCCACTGGCTGACGATGCTACGCAGATCGAGCACGACGGCGTCCTGCCCCGGCATGGTGATCGGCGTTACTTCGAACATGATGCCCGAGTGCTGTGTCGAGACAATCGGCTGATAACCGACATGCTGATTCAGTGTGGCAGTTTGCAACGAATTGGGAGGTGACGGTCCGGAGACGGGCGCCTCACTCTTTTCCACCTCTGCCACTTGTGCCAGCACTAGTTCGTCGATCCGAACCTGTTCGCTCGCGGCGATTGCCGTCGGAGAATCAACTACGGCGTGGGCGATGGCGGACTCCACTGGCAGAGCTCCCTCGAGTTGGCCCACCACGGGGATGACGCTGGTCACGGCGCTGCGGAACCGCCCCGACACGATATGCACCGTTTGCCCGTTGAAGCAGGTAACTTCACCGGCATCGACGATTGCCGACGTGGCCGGACGCGGCGCGGTCGAGGCCTCCGTGGACAAGGCCTTGAGCTTGGCGCGATCGATTTGCGGCGGCGAGGTGTCGGGCGCGCCCTCGGTGAGCGCGGCAAACTGCTCGCCATCGAGCACCGCCCACTGGGCACGCACCGTAATGGTGTCTCGCATGCCTTGCTTGCGCAAGTCGGAAAGCAGAGCGGCGATTTGCTCGTGAATCGCCGCGGTCTGCACGACGATTAATTGCTCGCGGAAGATCGAGATGTGTCCATCGCTCCCCACTTGATCCCAACTCTGCGGCTCCACGTAGGAGGTGATGACATTCATGAGGTCGTCAATCAATAGACTCGCCCGATCGTCTTGTACATTGAACTGACCGCCGCCGCTTGGCATTCCACCTCCCATTCCACCGCCAAATCCGCCCCCTCCACCGTTGCCGGTGGAGCTTCCCATGCCACCAAAGCCCACGCCGCCACGAGCACGGGTGCCGGAGATCTCGATTCCCGGGAACGGATAGTTCCGCGGAGTGAAGACGAGATCTGCCACCGGATAAACTCGCGTCAACAGCACTGGACGCTTCGCCTCTCCACCGGCCTCGCTCTCCTTCTGCTCGGCACGCGCGATGTGTGTCGGCGGCTCTATCACAAGCACCATGAAGCCGACGAGAGTCAAACAGCCCAGGCGTGAAGTAACGTGCATGGGTCTATCCTTGGAAAGTCTAGGGGTACGTGAAGAATTAATTCAGACGTAGGACACTTGCGTATTGTGCCGACACGGCCTGTACCGAAGGCCATAGTCGCAGATCGGTGCGGGCATAAGCCAAAAATTCGCTGGCCACGGCGTCCTTGCTCATCAAGAGTGCCACCAGGGCCTCGCGACGAGCGTTGTTCTGCATCACGATCTGTGCCAGTCGCCGCGACACGGCGGGGTCGTTTCGCGCCGCCAAGGCCCGGGCCGCGACGATTCGCTCGTCCACGTCGGGACTGGCCAGCGCGGCGAATAGCCCCTCGATCGGCGGATTTTCGGCCGCGACGAGCGCGGCGATGGCATCTTGAGTTATCGACGGATGGCGCAACAGCGCAAGATACGCTGGCGTGTTCTCGGCAGCGTCGCGCCGCAAGAGTGCCGCGAGCCAGGCTCGGCGTCGCTCGGCACTCTCGGCGCGATACGCCAGTTCAGCCAGCTCGTGCGTCTCGCACAGACGCTCGATCGCCGCCAGCACCTCGTCGGGACAGTGGGGACGCAAACTGTGGTTGATCAAGAATAACAACGAGTCGCGCGTCGCCAGCGTCGCCAGCAGTCGCAGGGCGACCGCCTGTTTCGCTCCGCGCGATTGCTCGACGAGTGCCCGCAAACGCGACTCCGCATCGACATGTGTTTCGTCGAGCACAACGGCCGCCGCGGGCAGGTCTTCGGCGCCATTCGCCAGCAGCCGCGCGATCACGCTTTCCAAGTCATCCCTGGCCTGTTCGGTTGGTGCGACCGGTTCCGTCGGAGCGTCCTGTTCGAACGGTCGCCGCTCCTTCGCACGCGCTTGCTGCTGGCGCCGCACGATGGCCAGCTCGAACGGATTCGCTTCACGCGACGCCACAGAAACCGCCAAAGGCACCGGCGCTACGGCATTCTCCTCCGGCGCAGGTAGCGGACCCGGCAGGTTCAAGGGCGCAGCAGGACTCTCCGGCGCCACCTCGACGAGCGCCGGCAACGGCGACTCGACGGTCATCATTTGCCAGGTGAGCGATCCGCCGACCAGCACCACCGCGGCGAGCGCCATGCCGGCCACTCGCGCGCCGTCGACGATGCGCTGCCGCCGGTGAATCTTGCGCCAGCGCTCCGCAAGATGGGACGTCTGCTGCGCGTCGGCCTCCGACCAGCGTGCTGCACGCAACAGGTCGTCGAGCGGATCGTCGTGGGGGGCTTGCCAGTTCATGTCACTTCTCGGCCAAATAGGGGCCCAATTGTCGACGGAGTCTCGCCCGCGCCAGGCTCAACGTCGAATAAACATTGGCTTCGGTCGTCTCGAGCACGCTGGCGATCTCGCCGGCGGCGAGTCCTTCGTAAGCGGCCAAGACGAGTACCTCGCGCTGTCGCGGCGGCAAGGTCGAAACGCATCGCGCCACGATCTCGCCCAACTCGTCGGCGATCATCTGCTCGCTCGGCGAGACCTGCGCCGCCTCGATCTGCCGCTCGTCGAGCGACTCGGTCATCGTCGCTTGCACCGCGCGATCGCGAAACACATTGACGACGATCCGGAACAACCAGGTCTCGAACCGCGACTCTCCGCGGTACGTTTTCCACGATCGTGCCGCGCGCAGCATCGCTTCCTGCACCACCTCATCCGCCAGATCGCCATGGCCCGTCAGCCGCAGGGCGAAGCGCAGCGCCGCGGGCAGGCTCTCGGCCATCAAGCGGTCGAACGTCTGCCTGCCTTCCGGAAGCGCCATCGCCTGCGGTCCCTGTTCCTGCCAGAAGCCGGTTCGGCCTTCCAACACCTTAGACCGGCCGCAGGACGGAATCTCAAAAGAATTCTGCTGGGAAGGGCAAATTGGTCGCGCAGCGACAAGAGGTTCGTTTCGACCGGACCGGCGTTGTGGCGAGGCTGTGCTGCTGAAATGCGCCTGCCCGATCGACCCTCTGGTTGCTGCGCAACACCGACGACGGTGCGACTCGAGTGTGTTGTCGTGCGCGACGTCGCGCCGCACCATCGTCTGCTACCCGGTGGTATGGAATTGGAACACCACGACACGACGACACAACGAATTCAGGTTCGATCGCCAACAAATTCCCAAACGCAAATCGTGAGCGTGGGGGCCGATCTGGTACTCTCAGCCCAACGACCCGGTCGAGAGCAGGATGCCATCGGCGTCGGCGTACAGGAACTGCCCTGGGACGAAGGTCACGCCGGCAAAGCGCAGCACGACGTCGCGCTGGCCCGAATTGCGTTTCTCGCTCTTGAGCGGGTGGGGCGCAAGCGCCTTCACCCCCAGTTCGATCTGGGCCAGATCGGCCACATCGCGCACGCAGCCATAGACGATGACGCCGCTCCAACCGTTGCGATGCCCCAGGGCGGCCAGTTGATCCCCCAGCAGGGCACAGCGCAGGGAGCCGCCGCCATCGACGACGAGCACGTGCCCCTTGCCCGGCTCTTCGAGCGCGGCCCGCACCAGTGAATTGTCTTCGTGCGTCTTCACCGTGGCGATGGGACCCTGAAACGCGATCCGTCTGCCGAAGTCCCGAAACAACGGCTCGGCAATCTGCACCACGCCCGGGTGAGCGTCGGAAAGGTCGGTCGTCTTGAATCCCATGATGGTCCGCTCCACTGGTTCTGCTGGCGCCACGCGGGGCTGGGGGGCGGCGGCGGGCCAAGTTTAGCCCCCCTTCCCGGGCATGACCATGCCTCGCCCCGGCAAGCAGCCCCAAACGCTTCCGCTAACCAGAGCCCCTCATTAAGCTGGAGCCAGGGAGAGGTGAAGCCCATGGCACCTGGGGCCGGAGGGAAGCGATGATGCACCGCGACACGGTTGGTCGGCCGATGGAGATTCTCCTCATCGAGGACAACCTGGCCGACGCTTGCCTCACGATGGAAGCCCTGCGCGAAGGGAACTTCGAGCACCGCCTCACCCTGCTACGCGACGGCTGCGACGCACTCGAGTTCCTACGCCGCGAAGGCAAGTACGCCCGCGCCCCGCGACCCGATCTCATCCTGCTCGATCTCGAGCTGCCGAAGCTCGACGGGCGCGAAGTGCTGACCGAGATCCACGCCGACCCCGAGTTGTGTTCCGTGCCGGTCGTCGTACTGACGGTCTCGCATTACCACGAAGAACTGGTCGTGCAAGAACGGCTCGACGCCGACTGCTACATGGTGAAACCGATCGAATGGCCGGGCTTCGTCGACCTGGTGACCCGCTTCCGCCGCCGTTGGGCCGCCGACGTGCTGCTGCCGATGTGACGTAGGAGGCTGTAGGCTCTAGGTTAGAGACTGTCGAGGGTCAAGAATTACCCCCCGCGCTGCGGCGAAGATCGATGCTGCTCCGTCCGCGACGAGAGCCCACACAAAAACCCTCCGGCCTACAGCCTGAAGCCTCCAACCTCCTATGACTCCTCGTCTCCGGATCCTGCTGATCTGCTTCATCCTGGCGGCGGCGATCTTTGGCGTCGACTACATGACACCCCTGGGCGTGGCATGCGGCGTGGTTTACGTGGCAGTCGTCGTCGTGGCGCTCTGGTCGCCGCAACGGATCGATGTGATTATCATCGCCGAAATCTGCACCACCCTCGTCTTTCTCGATCTGTCCTTCTCGGCCCGGCGGGGCGATCTGTGGCAGGATCTGGCCAACCGCTTTCTGGCGATCTTTGCCATCTGGGTGACCGCCATGCTCGGGCTGCGCCGCAAGCGAGCCGAAGAGCGCCTCGAGCTGCTCAACGAAACCCTCGAGCACCGGGTCGCCGAGCGCACCGAAACGGCCGAGCAGCGTGCCCGCCAGCTCGCGCAGTCGATCACCGAGCTCGAGCACAGCAACCTCGAGTTGCAGCGCTTTGCCTACGTCGCTTCGCACGATCTGCAAGAGCCGCTGCGAATGATCACCGGCTTCTGCGATCTCCTGCAGCGCCGCTACCAGGGGCAATTCGACGAGCGCGCCACCCAGTGGATCGGCTTCGTCGTCGAGGGGGGGCGGCGCATGCAGATCCTGGTACAGGATCTGCTAAACTATACCCGCATCGACTACCAGGCCCGGCCGTTCGAACCGACCGATTGCGGCGCCGTGCTGCAGGAAGCCTTGGCCAACCTGCGCAGCTCGATCGAGGATCTCGACGCCAGCGTCACGCACGACCCGCTTCCCACGATCAACGCCGATTCCTCGCAATTGCTGCAAGTGTTTCAAAACCTCATCGGCAACGCGATCAAGTTTCACGGAGATGCTCCGCCGCACGTCCACGTCTCGGCCCAGCCGCACGACGACGGCTGGCGCTTTTCGATCCGCGACAACGGGCTGGGCATCGAACCGCAGTTCGCTGAACGGATCTTCGAGATCTTCAAGCGTCTGCACGGGCGCGATCGCTACCCCGGCAGCGGCATCGGCCTGGCAATCTGCAAGCGCGTCATCGAACGGCACGGCGGACAGATCTGGGTCGAGCCGGGCGAAACCAGCGGCAGTGTCTTCTTTTTCACCATTCCGGCGAGGAACGGTCATGAGTAATGCGAGCACGCAGCGACGCGCCGCCCGCATCCTGCTGGTCGAGGACAACCCGGCCGACGTGGAACTGACGCGCGAGGGTTTCGGCGAGATCATGCTCGTCCACGATCTCTACGTGGCCCGCGACGGCAGCGAAGCGATCGCCTTTCTTTGCCGCGAGGGAAAGTTCGCCGAAGTACCCCGTCCCGACCTGATCCTGCTCGACCTGAACCTGCCCGGCCGCGAAGGTCACGACGTGCTCAGCGAGATCAAGAGCGACAATTCCCTGCGCCGCGTGCCGGTGATCGTCCTCTCCAGCTCGCGCTCGGAGCGCGACATCACCCGCGCGTACGAAGCGCACGCCAACGCGTACATGACCAAGCCCACCGATTTCGACGGCGTCGTGAAGATGCTGCAAGCGATCGTTGATTACTGGTTCGGCATGGTGCGCCTGCCGAGCGTGTGAGCTCGCGTCGCGTCCCTCGTCGAGAATCTCGCCCGTGAAGCTCGCGCCGCCCAGATTCACGTTGCGCATGCTGCTCGTGCTCGTGGCGTTGGCGAGCCTGCTCTTTGCCCTGCTGCCGCTGTTCGACGCGCAGCGCCACCAGCGCCGGCAGGCCCGCGAGCTGGAAACCCTGGGGGCCACCATCCTGTTGACGCGCGAGGCGCCGGGCTGGCTCGATCGCCTGCCGACCTTCTGGCTCGACCGTCATGGCGAGGCCTTCGCCCGCGTCGATTCGATCGACCTGGTTGGCGTAGACGTCGACGATCGCGTCGTCGAGCTGCTGGCCGGCTGCCGCGAGGTCCGCTTCGTCGATCTGAGCTTTTCCGCCATCACCGACGAGCAGTTCGCCCGATTGCAGACGCTGACACAGTTGCGCGTGCTCAATCTGTCGAACACCCCGCTGACGAACGCCAGCCTGCCAGCGCTCATGGCGCACGAGACGCTCGTCGATCTCGACCTCTCCGGTACCCCTCTCACGCCCGACGCCGTCGAGAAGCTGCAAACGGAGCTCCCCCACCTGGATATCGATCATTAGAAGACAATTTGCGGGTCTCGGTCGTCGAATGACGCGGCGAGTGTCCGCAAACACGCTGGTGTTTGCGTCTGTGCAAAGTTCTTGCCGTGCGGTGGTGGACACCGAATCTCGTCGGTGGCCGTGGCGCGCTATTCACAGATCGACGATGGCGGAAATCACCTGTTTGATTTCCCATTTTTGCTTGACCATTCGAGGGGGGGTTACTAACATCAGGTCGCAGCCGCCCGCCCATTTGGGGGGGGTCACTGACCGCCCCGAACGATGAGAGACAACGATGGGCAGATTCATCGCGATCGTTTACTGCACGGTTTTCTGCGTGTCGCTCATTCAGACCGCCGTGGCCGATCCGTTGCATAGTGCCGGGGCCCACATCTCGGGCGAAGCTGGCTACTACACCGACAGCGTCTTTCAATCGCCCACACCGGTTTTCTTCAGCGGTATTGGAGACATACCCTCGGGCACCGTGGCCACTGTTTCATCCTCCTCTAGTGTCTACAAGCTCACGGGATCGGGTTTGGTCCAAGGCAATCCGAACGACTACTCGGAAGGAATCATCACCACCGCAACCGGAACCGTCGAAGAGACTCTTTATCCCCTCGACGAAAATAATCAGCCCATCACCTTCGGCACGATCAAGGTCATCGCGCGCTACAATGCCGCGATGTCGTTCTCGGGAATCGACTCGGGCGTGCAAGCGAACTTTAACTTGAGCGTCTTCGGCTTCGACTTCGATGGCGACGATGATTTCGTGTCGATGGAAAACACCTCGGGGGGAAACGGCTTTCTCACGGTGGAGTGGACCGGCGACTTCACCGACGGCGTACACGTGCTGCTCGATGGTTATGCCTCGACGCGAGGCGGAACGTTCGAAATAGGTAACCCCACCGTCGGCGAAGTGAACACGGAAGCGTATATCACCTCGATCCTGGTAAATGGCAATGCCATCTACACGGTGCCCGAGCCTTCGACCTGGGCCGTGATGCTCCTGGGCGGAGCCGGCGCACTGGCGATCGTGCGCAAGCGCGCACGCCGCGCGAAAGTCTAGTCTCGACGCATTCGCGCTGGACTTTGCCGTCGGGTAGGAAGAAGATGATGACGGCCTTGCCGTAGACAGGGTCCGATTCGCTGCGATGCTTTCTCCCCTTCGCGGAGGTGTAGCGTGGGCAAGCCATCGAGGGTCTGCCGTGCGTTGTTCGTCTGCAGCCTGGTCTTCCTGTCGGGCCGCTTGAGTTCGGCGGCGCCACAAACGTCTCTTGCCGACCTCATCATCTCGCCTGCCAATAGTAATCGGCCTCCCGGCGCTGTTCTGCGCTTCGGCTTCTACGACTTCGAGCAGGGAAGCGGCATTCGCGGTTTCGCCATCTCGCCCGACGGGCGCAGCACGGCCAGCAGTGGCTATCTGGCCGGCGCGCCGATCAAGATTCGGCAAGTCGGCTCGCGCAAGCTCATCGCCGAGCTGGCCGAAGATCTGAACGGCAGTGGATCGCTCGCCTTCTCCCCCGATGGGGCGTTACTCGCCGCCGGAAGCAATACCGATGGATCGATCCGCCTGTGGGACATGCCCTCGCAGAAGCGCGTGGCCATCCTGCGCACGGCCGACTACCCGCAGTTCAGCACGAACTTGCCCGTGCTGGTGGCCTTTGCACCAGACGGCAAGACGCTCGCCGCGGCCAGCCCGCTGGGCACCGTGGAAGTGTGGCACGTGGGCGAGGCGTACGTCCTCGATTCGGTCGTGCCGGCCGCCGGCCAGCTCAAGGCCCATCAGAAGCTGAGCCAGGCGATCGCGATCTCGCCCGACGGTAAGCGTCTGGCGGTGGCCACGGCCGATCTGAAAATCCGGATCTACGATTATCCCACGCTCAAACGGCTCGACGAAATCACCACCGATTCGGTCGAGGTCGTCGACCTGGCCTTCTCGTCCGATAGCCGCTTGTTGGCTTACACGGGCCGGACACCGCGCGGCAATGCGCGGGCCGCTGCCGGTGGCCCCGCGGGCAATAGCAAGGGAGCCGCCGTCTATGATCTCGACGCCCGGCAAATCATCCACGAGATCGCCGGAAGCTACGGCAACTCCGTGGCGTTCGTGCCCGGGACGGAGCGCTTGCTAGCGCTCGGCAGCTTCGGCAATGTCACGCTCACGGATCTCGCCACGAAATCCGTGCTCTACTCGCAGCCCACCGAGAGTATCAAGCTCGTCGTCGATCCCGCCGGCAAGATCTTCATCACCGCCAGTCAAAGCGGACGCATCAAATACTGGGATCTCGCCCAGGGGCAGGAGATCGATCCTCATCCCGGTTCCAAGACTCCCCGGGTGAGCTTGCCCGATATCGTTGACGTGGCCTTGCCCGCCTCGGGAGAAATCGCCCTGACGGCGACGAGCACGGGCGAGATTCACGTTTGGGATCTGCGCAGCGGAGAGTGGCAGCGTGCCATTCCCGATCCACCGCGCGAATTGCTCAGGCCCTTGTACGGAGCGGTGTTTCTACCCGATGCGACCAGCGTCATTTTCGGCCTGGGTCCCCACCTCGAACGCATGGAAGTTGCCGATGGTCGGTCGCAGGAATGGGCCACCTATCCGTCAGAGGAGGAGACCCAGCGCTTCGAACACGGCCGTTTGACCCGCAGGGCCGTTTCGGCCGATGGCTCGACCGTGGCCTCGCTCCACCGCGAGCGCCCGTCGAACGGCGACGGCCTGATTCGCGTCTGGAACGTGGCCGATGGCAGGCTGCGCTCTTCCGTGCCCGTGAGCAAAGACCAGAACGTCGTGGTCTGCCTCTCGCCGGACGGCTCCGTGCTCTACACCGTCGCGTCCCACGAGCAAGGGGGCTATCGAACCAATACCATCATCCAGCTTTATGAGGCCGACACCGGCAAGCCGCTCCGCCAGATCGTCACTCCGGGCTGGACGGTGTTCACCCATGCGCCCGGCCTCTCGCCCGATGGAAAGCAGCTCGCGCTGGGGAAGTATGGCGACACGGTCCAGCTTTGGGATCTTGCCGCTGGCAAACTCACCAGCATCCTGCGTGGCCCGCTGAGCGGCAGCGCGGCGGTCCACACTTGCTTTTCGCCCGACGGAAAACGACTGCTCGCCGGAGTGCAACAGCGCAAAATCGGCTCCGAATCTTCCGACGTGCTCCAGGTCTGGGATGTAGGCGAGCGTCGTCTCACGCATCAGTTCGCGGCCATGGCACGCGAGGTCGCCTTTTCGCACGATTCTCAGCGCCTGGCGGTGGCCCTGGTTGATAATTCGGTGCTCGTCTACGACCTGACGCAGGAGCATCCCCAACTCGGCGATGCCGCTCCTCCCACGGCGGACGAATTGGAACAACTCTACCAACAAGTGGGAGGTGGCTCGCACGCCTACGTGGGGCAGCTCGAGCGGTACGATCTCTGCGAGAGAATGGTCGCCGGCGGAGACGCGACGATCGAGTTTCTCCGTGTGAAGCTTCTGTCCCCTCTCGAGCCCGAGCAGGACGAACTGTACGCCCTCGTCGAACAACTGCGGTCGGAAGACCGTGCCGAGCGCGCCACGGCAAGCGTCAAGCTGGTCGAGCTCGGAGACAATTTCTGGAAATCGTGCGCGAAATCGCGCCAAGGTCCCCTCGCCCGATCCGACTCTGTTCGTCTGCGGTCGGCCGTCGCCAAAGTGCCCGAACAGCGGCGCATGCGCATGGTGTTGCACGTCGTGCGCCATATCCCCACCCCCCAGGCCCTCGAACTGCTGCAAGAGGTGATCGCCCAGCACGCCGGAGATCGCTCGCAACGAAACATCGTGGCCCGCGCCCAAGAGATGCTCAAGGAACTCGCGGACCCCCCTTCTTGATGCAACGCCGCATCGGGTCATCACGCGGCGCAAGCTGGCACTCGCCTGGCCGGTGGCGTATCCTCGAACCAACGTCCCGAGTTCCTCGAGTGGGAAGGTGCCATGCCGGTCGAGATTCCGCGTTCCTCGTTCGCTCCTTCGCGCCGCCGCGCGACAAACGCCTCGCGGCGACGTTTTCTGCAGACGACCGCTGTCTGGGTCGCCGGAGGCCTGACGGCATCGCGTGCCGCGGCCGACGAGCGGCCCCCCGTGACGCGTCCTCGTGCCACCTCGGGCGATGATCGCGTCGAACCCGCTTGGGACGAGCGGCTCACGATCACCGTCGGCCAGCGCGAGGCCGACATCGTCGGCCGCGACGAACGCGCCCTGCAGGCGGCCGTCGATTACGTCGCGCGCCTGGGGGGCGGCACGGTGAAGATTCTGCCCGGCGAGTACGTCCTCTCGAACGCGGTGTACTTGCGCTCGAAGGTGCGGCTCGTCGGCGCTGGCGAAGAGACGGTTCTTGCCAAGGCACCGTCGGTCACCACCAAGCTGGCCGAGGACAGCGACTGGTACGATCAGGAAATCACCCTCGCCGATGCCCGGGGCTTCAAAGTCGGCTCCGGCGTCTGCATTCGTACCCGCAATCCGCACAACGGCGGCCTGGACGTCGCCAAGC
This sequence comes from Pirellulales bacterium, assembly GCA_019636335.1. Taxonomy (NCBI): domain Bacteria; kingdom Pseudomonadati; phylum Planctomycetota; class Planctomycetia; order Pirellulales; species Pirellulales bacterium. The sequence continues at coordinate 20,294 of JAHBXR010000002.1, read as the reverse complement.
GGACGCTGGTGGCGCGCTCGGGCAATCGCTTCAAGCTCGATCGCGCCCTGCGGCAGAACTTCTGGCTGATGGGAGACACCACCGTCTCGACCCTGCACGCCCTGCTCGATGGCGAAGAAGTGGAAGAATTCGCAATCGAGAACCTCGCCCTCGACGGTCGCCGAGCCGAGAACGAGAACCTCGACGGCAACTACGCCGGCTGCATCTTCCTACAGGACTGCCGGCGCATCGACATCCGCGGCGTCACGGCGCGGAACAACAACGGCGACGGCATCAGTTGGCAGATCTGCCACGATGTCGTCGTCGAGAACTGTCACAGCCACGGACACGCCGGGCTCGCGCTCCACCCCGGCTCCGGCTCGCAACGCCCCCTGATCCGCCACAACCAACTCGCCGATTCCGATATCGGCATCTTCTTTTGCTGGGGCGTGAAGTATGGCCTGGCCGAGCAGAACGAGATCCGCGGCAATCGCGTCGGCGTCTCCATCGGTCACCGCGATACCGACAACCTGGTGCGCCGCAACACGATCGCCGCCAGTCGCGAGAACGCGGTCCTCTTCCGGCCCGAGCGCGGCAAGGACTTCGCCGGCCACCGCAATCGCATCGAAGAGAACAAGATCTCCGACACCGGACCGGCCGGCGCCGTGGCGATCGACGTGCAAGGCCAGACCGAAACGATCTCGATCACGGCCAACGAGATCCACGAATCGCGCGGCGCCGAAGGCCGCATCGGCGTGCGCCTCGGAGCCGAGACGCGCGACATCACGCTCGCGCAAAACGAGATCCACGGGTTGGCCGTGCCGGTCGAAGATCTTCGGAAATCTTGACGGCGCGAGTTAACGGGGCCCCGTCACGTGGAGACCGCCGCCGTACCAGCTATTCGTTCTTGCCTGCCGGTTTTTCTTCAGCGGTGGCAGTCTTCGCCGCCGCGGCCTTGGCCTCGGCTTCTTCCTCGGCCTTCGTGACGCGCTCGAACGTCTCGGTCCGACCCAACAGCGCGACGCCAATGAAGCCGCGGGCCTGCAGCTTGCTCAGGTCGCCATCGTCGAACCACATCTTGCACTTGTACGTCTTGCCGTTGTCGCCGTCGTAGATGAAGCCGCTGTCCCACACCTCTTTGCCGGCGTTGTAGACGAAATCGCCCAGCATGGTGATGCCCACGAAAGGACGCTTGGCCAACTCCGGATCGGGATTGTTCTTGTCGAGCGCCCCTTCTTCGTCGTAGGCGATCACCTTGCCGAAGAACTTGTCGCCGTCGCGATAGATCTCCATCTTGCCGTTGCGCTTGGGAAACCACCATTTGCCGAGCACGGCCTTGGCCGGGTCTTCCTTGTCGGCGGCCAAGACGGCGCCCGCCGGCAAAAGAACGCTTGCCAGAAGAAACAGCAGCAGCCATCGAGCCGTCGTCATGGAAACCTCCTCGGCCCCGAGCAGGGCCCCTCCCCTTGGAAACCTGCGGGTCGTACCCCCCGCGAGTACGCCCTCCGCGCAAAGGTCACCGTAGCACACCTACCGTGAAAGACCAACGTTTTCGCTCGCCGGGGCAGAGAACGGAAAGAATCGGATCGGCCAACTTGGTTTCGAATCAAGCCAACCGGGCAAAAGGACCCCTCGATCCCCATCTGAGTCGAAGAGTTTTTACTTGCCGGCCGCGGTCACCTCGGGCTGGTTCGCCTCGCTATGCTCGGCCAGGAAGGCCTCGAGCGACTCGATAAACTCGGGCTGGCTGAACGCGCTCATGTGATCCGCTCCTTCGAGCACCACTACCTTCAGGTTCGCCGTCACCGGTTCCATCCGATCGACCCCGTCCTTGAGCGGATCGCGGTCGCCGATGAGCGCCAACAGCGGCACCTTGTTGTCGCGCAGCGATTGCTCCGCGACTTCGAGATCGCCCATGCCGCGCGCCACCGCGGCGAGCGCCAACGGGTCGTTCAGAATCAAAATCATCTGATTCATGCCGGCGATCTGTTCTTCGGTCGGTTGCGGATCGCCCGGCGGCGTCAGGTGACGAATCAATGGGCCGATGCCCTTGCCCTCTTCGAGCGAGGTGGCCAGCTCGTTGATGAGTTTCATGCGTTCGTCGTCCTTCTTGGTCCAACCGGCACCGCCGAGCGTGGCCGTAAGTACGCGCTCGGGATAGGTCGTGACCAGCTTGCCGGTGATAAAGCCCCCCATCGAGTAACCGACGAGGTGTGCCCGGTCGATCCCCAGGTGATCCATCAGGCGGACGATGTCCTCGACCATTTCGAGGCCATACTTTGCCGGCTCGTGCGGCTTGCCGCTGCGGCCGTGGCCACGATTGTCGAGCGCGATCACCCGATAGTGCCTGGCCAACGCGTCGAAGACGCCCGACTGTTGCCAGTTCAACATTGCGCTGGCGGTGAAGCCGTGGATCAGGATGACGGGCTCCCCTTCCCCCGCGGTGATGTATTGAATCTTCACGCCGTCAGAATCGAACGAAGCGGACTTCGGCTTGATGCGTGTCGGCTTTTCGGCCGTCGCCGCATCTTGCGCCGCTGCCGACGCGGTCCAGACGAACATCAGTGCGGCAAGCCACAGCAGGGTAAGACGACGCATCATCGTTCGGCTCCCGAAGAAGTCAGGACACATCAGGACACAGAGGTACGCAAGATTTCAGGTCGCGTCGCGCGAGCGAGCCACGACGGCCACGATCGCCGTGCCTATCGAATAGACAATCAACATCTGGGCGGGTCCATAGGTAAGCCACACGATATCCCCCGCCATGCGGAACGAACCCTGGAACAACTCCCAGGCCAGCACGAGATCGCTCGTAAGAAACAAGGCGCCCCCCACGGCCAGCGGCAAGAAACGCCGATCGCGCAGCGCCACGCCCGAGGCCAGGCCCGCCGTGCCCGCCAGCAGCAGGCTATAGGGCAGTGCCGGCCAGCGCAGAGCGGCGTTCTTCGGGGCGTCGGTCGTGACATAGAGCCAGCCGAAGAAACCGATCGCCAGCCACACGGCCAGCGCCAGCCAGCGCAGGCCCGGCCGTTTCAGCCCGATCACCTGCTCGAGGTTCAACATACCGGCGATGTACGCGATGTGCCCCAACCCGAAGGCAATGATCCCGCCGATCGTGTCGTCCTGGAACACGCCAGGAAGGAGCCCCGCGTTGAACAGGTCGCCGATAAAACCCAGCGTCATGCCGACGGCGATCAGCACCGCATACTTGCGCACCGCCGTGGGCGCCGCCACGACGATCCACGTCCAACCGGCAAGCACGAGCACGGCGGAGGAGGACATCCGCGCCCAGCGCGGGATGCGGGCTCGCGACTCGTCGTCGCCGCCGAAAATGAATCCGCCAAACAACAGCGCCGCCCAAAGAAACCAGAGGGCAAACAGCAACCACACGGCGCCGCGCTGCGCGGCCGAGGAGGTTGCCTGTTGTGCGGCAGCCACGCCAGCGGAAGTGCGAGATGAAACCGACCGATCGAGCGACATCGACGATATTCCCCTAAAGAATGGCGAGAGACGATCAGCAGCTTACTCGGCAGCGTTCGGCGATACAACGAAGCGACCGCAGTCGACCCGAGTGCAGGAGGCAAATCGGTCATTTCTGGTCGAGGCCTCCCGTTGGTGGTCGAAGAAGCCAGAGTGCGCACAGTGCCAACGCTAGCGACAAGCAAAAGGACCAAAAGGCCACGATGAGATTGTTCTCCACCGCTGCGACTCGAAAATCAGAGTCGTCGCTTCTCGCGTCCCATACCGCCTGACCTGTCGCCCAAAGTGCAATAACGAGACTCACCGTTGCGGACGTGCCAAGAAGTATCGCAGCCACTTTTCTCCCTGGGGAGATCGCGGACTCTCTTCTTGTGGTTGACCCAGGCGATACGTAGGGATTCGACTCCATGACGTCAGCTTAGCACCTATGTCGATGCCACACGCCACCTCTATTTCCACACCGTCGGGTGGCACCGACGATTCTCCGGGAAAAGCCGTCGAATCAGGCGAGATGAAAGTCGGTGCTACCGACTGCATCCGCGGCGCTTTCATCCCCCGCGGCAGCCAGTTACGATTGAAAGTCTCCATTCTCGCGCTCGTCGGTTGTATCTCGTCTTCCTAAGCAGGGGAGGGTTCGCTCCGTGGCTGATCGTATTGATTTACCTGCCGCGTCTGCCGGTTCCGCAACATCTCGCCGTGCGTTTATCGAGCGCGCGGTCGCCGGCGGAAGTCTCGGGCTGGCCGCGTTGGCCACCGGCTGTGCCGGCTCCACGTCGGGCGAGTCGGCAAGCTCCGCCGCCACGGGCGCCGGCGGACAGCGTCCTCTCAAAGCCGCCTTCTCCAACGCCGGTCTGCAAAGCACCTGGTGCAAGCTCGGCAAAGACACGGCCGAGCTATGGGGCAAGCTGCTTGGCGTCGAAGTCACCTGGTTCGACGGCGAGTTCGATCCCCAAAAGCAGCGCGACAAGATCGATCTGATCGTCGACGACGATTGGGACTTCTGCTGCTTCCAGGCCGTGCAGATCGACACGCTGGCCGATCCCGTCGCCACGCTCAAGAAGCGTGGCGTGCCGGTGATCTCGATGGATACGCTCCTCGTCGCGCCCGAGCGCATGCGTGAAGTGGGCGTCTGGACCGAAGTCACCCCCGACCAGGTCTTCATGGGCGAGACGAGCACCCGCTATCTGATGGAGAAGATCGGCGGTCGCGGACGCGTGATTCATATCGGTGGACTGAGCGCCCACAGCGGCGCGCGCGGACGCAAGCAGGGCTTCGACAACGTCGTCAAGCAGTATCCCGAGGTCGAGGTGATCGGCGGCGATGTCCGCTGGTGCGACTGGAAAAAGGAAAAGGCCCGCAACACGTTCGAGGCGCTGCTCGAGCAATCGAGCGAGCCGATCGCCGGGGCATTCTTCCACAGCGACGACATGGCCCTGGCCGCGCTCCCCGCCTTGAACGGCACGATCCACGAGAAGATGATCGTCACCGCGGTCGATGGCCAGAAAGAAGGGCTCGCCGCGATCGCCGATGGCCGGCTGGCGGCGACGACGGTGAACCCCGTCTGCCTGATCCACATGACGTCGCTCGTGTTGGGTCAATTCATCGCCCGCAACGGCGAGAAGATGGAAGACCTGCCGCTGGAGATCATCACCCCCGGCCCGCTCGTCTCGCGCGACACGAACAACCTGGCAGCCATGCAATACCTGGCCGATCCGCGCCACTGTCTCGTTTAGTTAGAACTGCAAGATCCAGAATTCAACGCAAAGGCGCGAAGACGCAGAGAAGACAAATGATGGATAGCCGCGTGGCGCCGCTGGCTTGTAGGTCAGGTACTCCGTACCTGACACTTGTTGGAGTTCGCTACATCGAGAAGTGTCAGGTACAGAGTACCTGACCTACTTTGTTTGCTCCTTTGCGTCCTTGCCTCTTCGCGCCTTTGCGTTAATTCCTATCAATTCGCATGTCGACTCAATCGGACCAGCCAGTCGTTCCGCTTCTGCAATGCCGCGGCATTAGCAAGCGCTTCGGGGGCGAGGTGGCGCTCGAGGGGGTCGACTTCACCCTCGAGGCCGGACGCGTGCATGGCCTCGTCGGCAGCAACGGCGCCGGCAAGAGCACGCTCATGAAGATCCTGGCCGGCGTGCTCCCCGACCACGACGGCGAGATCCTGCTCGAGGGCCGGCCGATTCGCCTCTCGAGTCCCCAGGCGGCGCTCGCGCATGGCATCGCTATGGTCTATCAGGAGCTGTCCGGGATTGCACAACTCTCGGTGGCCGAGAATCTCTTCCTGGGACGACAGCCGACAACAAAGCTCGGCCGCATCGACTGGCGCTCGATGTACCGCCAGGCGCAGCAGTACCTGGAAGAACTCGAGATCCATATCGACGTGCGCCAGCGGCTCGATCGCTATCCGCTTGTCATCCGGCAGATGGTCGAGATTGCCCGTGGCCTGCACAGCGGGGCGCGGGTCCTGATCCTCGACGAACCGACCAGCGCGCTGAGCCCCCCCGAAACACAACGGCTCTTCTCGCTCGTCGCGCGGCTCAAGCGGTTGGGCGTGTCGTTCGTCTTCATCAGCCACTTCATCGAGGACGTGCTCGCCATCTGCGACGACGTGACCATTTTGCGCGACGGCCGGCGGATCGAAACCACCCCCTCCACGCAGCTCGACAAGCATTACGTCATTCGCACGATGCTGGGACACGGCCTCGAAGGGAGCGAGGCGGGCTACGAGACCTCGGTCGCGCTGCCGCCACGCTCCGCCGCGCCCCCGCTGGTCGAGGTCAGCCATCTGCGACTCGCCGGGGCGTTCGGCGAAGTAAACTTCTCCGTGGCGCCGGGCGAATGCCTCGGCATCTACGGATTCGTCGGCGCCGGGCATCAAGAGGTCGTGCAGACCCTGGCCGGCGCGCGACGCGCCACCGCCGGTACCATCTCCCTCGCTGGCCGCGCCCTGCGGGCCGGCAGCGTTCGAGCCGCCGTCGAGCGCGGGGTGCTCTTCGTCGGCGCCGATCGCAAGCAGACCCTCGTGCTCAACGCGCCGATCTATCAGAACGCCACCCTCGCGCATCTGCGCCGCGCCGTCGGGCGCTGGCTTACCCGCCGCCGCGAGACGAACGTCGCGCGGCCGCTGCTCGAGCGCGTCGGCTGCCAGCCCCCGGACCCGCACCTCAAGGCCGGCAGCCTCTCGGGGGGGAACCAGCAGAAAGTCGTCTTCGCCAAATGGCTGTTGGGACCGATCCGCGTGCTGCTGCTCGACGAACCGACCCGCGGCATGGACGTCGGCGCGAAGGAAGACATCATGCGGCTGGTGGCCGAGCTCAAGCAGCAGGGGGCCGCGATCGTGCTCGCCTCGAACGAGCCCGAACTGATCCTCGCCCACGCCGACCGCATCCTCGTGATGAACCGGGGCTGGATCACCCACCAGTTCGCCGGCGTCGAAGTCGACAAGGCCGAGCTGATGCGCTCGGCGTGAGATTGCGTTTTTAGTTTTTCAACGCAAAGACGCAGAGACGCTAAGGCGCAAGGCATCCTAACCCGAAGCGTAAGCGAGGGGCTTCCTGGCAACGACGGCGATCGAAGCCCTCTACGCGCGTACCAGAAATCGGCCGGGTGGCACCGATCATTTTGCGGTACGATCCGCGGCGACCGATCGACGGCAAGTCGCAAAATGGTCGGTGTCGCGCAGCGACAAGAGGAATTGTGAAAAGCAGATTATTTCACCGCTAAGAGGCGAAGGGCGCAAAGGAACATACGGCCTCGCCCCTCCTCCCGCGCGCAGCGCCGCTTGCATCTCGGCGGCATTCTTCTACCCTTAACTCCTCGGCGTCTTCGCGCCTTTGCGTCTTTGCGTTGAAATTTCCCACGCGACTTTGCGTTGAAAGCATATGCCCGTCCAGCCCATCGATCTCAGCAAGTTGAAAGTCTATCCGCTCAGCGAGCGGTGCCATCTCACGACGGTCGAAGACATTCTCATCGACCCGACGACCCCTCCGAAGCCCTGTCACGAGGCCAACGCGCGGCTGATCGACCAGTGCGCCGCCAAGATCCGCCATGCCCGCGAGCGCGGCGCCACGGTGATGCTGATCTACGGCGCGCATCTGCTGCGCAACGGCGCGGCGCTCGTGCTCGATCGACTGATGGCGGGGGGCTGGCTCACGCATCTGGCCACGAACGGCGCCGGCACGATCCACGATTGGGAATACGCCTGGTTCGGCGCCTCGACCGAGAGCGTCGAGATGAACGTCGCCACCGGCACCTTCGGCACCTGGGACGAGACCGCCACGAACATCCACCGCGCGCTAATGGCCGGCGCGCTCGAGGATCTCGGCTACGGCCGCTCGTTGGGCCGCCACATCCATGAAGATGGCGTCACGCTCCCCACGACCGACGAGCTCGCGGCCCAGATCGCGGACGAACCCGCACATCGTCTCACGGCTGCCCGCGCGGATCTGCTGCGCGCCATGCGCGAGCAGAACTGGCCCGCCGGCCGCAATGCTGTCGAGCATCGTTGGAAGCACGCCTCCATTCTCGCCAGCGCCTACAAGCATGGCGTGCCGGTCACGGTGCATCCCGGCATCGGCTACGACATCATCGCCAACCATCCGGTCTTCAGCGGTTCGGCGATCGGCCGCGCGGCGGAGCTCGACTTCAAGCTCTTCGGCGGCTCGGTCGAAGGCCTCGACGAGGGGGTCGTCCTCTCGGTCGGCTCGGCCATCATGGGCCCGCAGGTCTTCGAGAAAAGCGAAAGTTGCGTGAACAACCTGCGCTTGCAGAACGGGCGGAACATCATCCACCACCACACGATCTTCGTCGTCGATCTGCAAGACGGCGGCGGCTGGGACTGGACCCAGGGCGAGCCCCCCAAGACGAACCCCGCCTACTACCTGCGCTTCTGCAAAAGCTACTCCCGCATGGGCGGAGCCATGCACTACCTGCAATGCGACAACGCGACGTTCATCCACCAGCTCTACGGGCGGCTGGTATCTTTGGTTGAGCCAGAAGTAACTTAGAGACTCTAACACAACTCGGTTTTGGCGATGTTGAGGCAGATCAGCGCTTCAGCGAGGTTGATGAAGGCTTCGTGGATGTCGTCGCGGCGCTCCCAACGAATGCGGAGTCGGCGGAAATGGTGAAGCCACGAGAGCGTGCGTTCGACGACCCAGCGAAAGACTCCCAACCCGCTGCCGTGTTCCCGGTTGCGTTTCGGGATCACAGGGGTGATGCCTTGTTTGCGAAGTGCCTTGCGGTGCGGTTCGGAGTCGTATGCGGTATCGGCTTGGACCCGGTCGGGATGACGTCGAGGCGGACCTGGCTTGCCTCGGACCGGTGGAATGTGGTCGACCAACGGGAGGAGTTCCGTCACGTCATGAACGTTGGCCGCCGTCAGGATCACGACCAGTGGAGTGCCGTTGCCGTCCGTCAGGACGTGGTGCTTGCTGCCCGGTTTTCGCCGATCGGTCGGATTCGGGCCGGTTTTTGGGCCTCCGCACATGGCCCGCAACATCGCACTGTCGGCGACCGCGCGCGACCAGTCGATTTTGTCAGCCTGGTTCAGTTCGGCCAGCAGAATCTCGTGCAATCGCCGCCAGACGCCGGCGGCCTGCCAATCACGGAGACGTCGCCAACACGTCATCCCACAACCGCAACCCATTTCCTGCGGCAGCATTTCCCACGGAATTCCCGTTCGCAGGACAAACAGGATGCCCGTCAACGCCTCACGGTTGCCAACCCAAGGGCGACCGCCTTCGGGATGAGGCGACAATGGTGGGAGCAGAGGTTCAATCCGCTCCCACAGTTCGTCGGAAAGAAGTGGTTTGGCCATCGCAGGATCCTCCATGACTGAAGCTGCGAAGCTCGCCATCCCACCGCGAAAAGTATCAAATACGGCCAAGGCCATGAAGAGCAGTTTGGGTTGTGTTAGGGTCTCTTAAACCTTCGGCTCCCACCCCGGCCGATACTCGCGCTGCCACAGGGCCATCTGCTCTTCATCCCCGGTGATCTTCCCCGTCGCCGCGTCGAGGTTCACCGTGCGCCCCGTGCGGTAGGCGATGTTGCCCAGGTGGCAGAGCAGGGCACTCTTCACCCCTTCTTCCACGTCGCAGTTCGGCCGCTCGCCCGAGCGCAGGCAGTCGATAAAATTCTGCAAATGCTCGCCGTCGCCGCGGTTGATCTCGAGGCTCTCGAGCTCCTTGTCCATGCGGTCGTAAAACGCCAGCCGGCTGCTGCCGATCACCAGGCTCCCCGCGTCACCGTAGAAACTGGTCCCCCAGCCCTGTCCGTCGAGGCCACGGCGGTGCCACGTCTTGTGTTCCCAGGTGGCCCCCTTGTCGCCGAACTCGTACGTCACCAGTTGCGTGTCGGGCGTCTCCTGATCGTCGTCGAACGCCAGCTTGCCGCCGCCGCACACCACGCGCGTCGGGTGATCGACGCCCAATCCCCAGCGCACGATATCAAGCGAGTGGACGCCGTTGTTCCCCAACTCGCCCGTCCCCCAGTTCCAGAACCAGTGCCAGTTGTAGTGTACGAGGTTGTCGTGATAGGGCCGCAAAGGGGCGGGCCCCTGCCACAAGTCGAAGTCGAGTTCCGTCGGCACGGGTATCTCTCGCCCGCGCCCGATGTTCGGCCGGTCGCCATTGATCCAGCCGCGCGCGAAGCGCACCTTGCCGATTTCGCCCGCCTTCATCCGTTCGATCGCCGCGCCGATCGTCGGCGAACTGCGTCGCTGCGTGCCGATCTGCACCGTACGGTTATGTTTCCGCGCCGCCTCGACCATCAGCTCCCCTTCGCGCGGGTTGTGGCAGGCCGGCTTCTCGCAGTAGACGTGCTTGCCCGCCGCACAGGCCAGAATCGTCGCCGGCGCGTGCCAGTGGTCGGGCGCGGCGATCACCAGGGCATCGACCGACTGGTCATCGAGCGCGCGGCGAAAATCCTTCACTACCTGGGGAGAAGATCCACCCTGCTTCTCGACCGCGGCCACGCCCTTGGCCGCGGCGCGATCGTCGACGTCGCAGATGTACGCCACCTGGGCGTCGGACAGGGCCGCGAACTGACCCGCCAGCGCCGAGCCACGACCGTTCGTGCCCATCACGGCAATCACGACGCGATCGTTGGCGGCGGTGGCCGCACGAGCCACGCTCGCCAGCGTCATCACGCCTGCTCCCGTGGCCGCCCCGGTCTTCAAGAACTGCCGCCGGCTGAACTCGCGAATCATGCTCGGTCCCCTGCAAATAGGTCAGGCATGGACGTGCCTGACGAAAAAACGGATCTTACCGTAGTGCCGTCGTGTCGTCGTGGTTGCTTTCAAGCTCAGCGGCCGATTGATTTACCATAAGGGCACAAAGGCACGACGAGATATTAACGCCGCAGATTTGTGGGTCAGGTACGCCGTACCTGACAGGAATGTAAAGGCTGCCTCGCATGACAGTCTTTTCGTTAGCAATCGTTCGGAATCGAAGTGGGGAACTCCGGGGTGCCACTGGCTCTGCCAGTGCGTGGTTCGGTGAGACACTTCTGGATCATTGCCATCGCAAATACATGCTGCAACTATCGTCGACTCCTCAGCGATGAATGATGAATGTCGAGCGTAGCATCCGACTCAACGATGGATGGCCAATCGAACTGCGCTGGCAGAGCCAGTGCCACCCAGACCATGTGGCGTAACGACAAGAGGATGAGCGACGGCGACCACACGGTTCTCGCCGTTCCCTCCCCTCGCGATGCACACGTCGTACCGATCCTCTTGTCGCTGCGCGACACCGACCATTTTGCGACTTGGCGTCGAAGAGCATGGTCCATTTGCTCCGCAAAATGATCGGTGCTACCCGCTGCACTGGCGGAGCCAGTGCCACCCGGCCGCATCGCCTCTCAGTCTAACGTATCCAAACACGAAATTCAGTCTTCTCATGCCCACCCGCTATAATGGCAGCATGCGGTCGCACGAATCTCCCCCCGCCCCGACATCCCCCACCGCCGTTTCGACCTCCGACGAGCCCGCCGCCGACGCACCACCCGCGGCGTCGGCCGCCGAGCCTTCGGCGTACGACGCCTATCTCCTGCGGCACGAGTTGCGGAATTTCATCGCCCTCGTGGTCAATCAGGTCGTGCTGCGTAGCGGCTGGATCTTCAAGACCGAAACGGTCATCGTACCCGCCTTTCTCGACACGCTCGCCGGCGGCGCCGGCTGGATGCGCGGACTGCTCCCCGTGCTGAATCGCCTCGGCCAGAGCGTGCCACCACTCTTCTATGCCTCGACCCTCTCTGCCATGCCGCGCAAGAAGTGGTCGCTCGTCCGTTCGTCGTTCGTGATGGGCGTCCCCTGGCTCGTGCTGGCCCTGTTTCTCAATTACCACGGCACGACGCCCCCCGCCTGGCTGGCGCCGGTGTTCCTCATCATCTACACGCTGTTCGGCGTCTCGAACGGCATCAACCAGATCTCGTACAACACGGTGCAGGGCAAGCTGATTCGCGCCGAGCATCGCGGCCGCTTGCTCGCACTCGCCGCCATCGTCGGCGCCATCACCGCCATCGGGCTCACTTGGTGGTTTCTCGGCGATTGGCTCGACGATCCCGCCGGCGGCTTTGACAGCATCTTCGCCTTCTGCGGCATCGTCTTCGTCATCTCGGGCATCTCGGCCATGTTCTGCGCCGAACCCAAGGACGACGCGCCGCTCGATCAGGCCTCCGGCATTCGCGAATCGCTCGCCGATGCCTGGAGCATTTTGCGCGACGACAAGAACTTTCGCCGGCTGATCGAAGTGGTCGTCCTCTTCAGCACGATCCTGATCCTCTTCCCGCACTTTCAGGCCTTCGCGCGCGAGCGGCTCGGACTCGCGGGCCGCAACCTGATGATCTGGGTCATCGCCCAGAACGCCGCGCTCGGCGTCTACAGCCTGTTCATCGGCCCCATCGCCGATCGCTTCGGCAACCGACTCGCGCTGCGCGTGATCATCCTCACGCTCGCCACCACGCCGCTGTTGGCCATCGTGCTCGGCCACGTCGAGCCGGAGCTGGGGCGCAAGCTCTATCCCGGCGTCTTCGCGCTCCTGGGCCTGACGCCCGTCATGATGCGGACGACGCAGAACTACACGCTCGAGATCTGCCGCGCGGTCGATCACCCGCGCTACCTCGGCACGCTCGGCTTCTGCCTGGCGGTACCCTTCAGCATGTCGCCATTAGTCGGCTGGGCCGTCGACCTGTTCGGCTTCGAGCGCGTCTTCCTCGGCGGCGCGGCAATGTTAGTCCTCGGCGGACTCGTCACCTTCCGCCTCGTCGAACCCCGCCACGCCGGCTTCGTACCAGCCGACACGTCGAGCGGCCCGTCAGCTTAATCGCGCGGTGCATCACGAATGAGGGCGCGGGTGGCACGGACGATTACTCCGCAAGCGATAGGCCACTCCAAAGAGCTCGTAGTCGGAGAATCGTCCGTGTCGCGCAGCGACAAGAGGATCAGCCAGCGGTCGTGACCTCGAGACAGTGCAGCACAACCCTCATCCTCAGGTTGCTTCGCAACACCGACTCTTGGATGAACCACGCCGGGCCTCCAGGTACACTCATTGCACTACGACTTGCTGTGAAAGCAGCCGGCGTTGTTGAGCCACGGGATTCATCAGTAGACCGCAAAAAGTACCCGGACATGGATGAAGCAAAGCGCTTCCGTACTCTACGAGACTTTACCGTAGGGCATGAGCCAGATGAGGAGAACTATCTCCATTGCTCGGCGTCGCTGCGCATCTTCGGCGCCAGCCTCAACTTGAAAGAGATTACATCGACGCTCGGACTCGAGCCGACTTCAAGCCATCGCGCTGGTGAGCGCAAAGGACCGAAGTCGCCGCCCTATCGACATGACATGTGGAGCTACTCGCCACGCGTGGCTGAAACCGAGCCGCTCGAGAAACACATCGATGCACTCTGGTCTGACATCAAGAGTCATCGCGACTATTTGAAGCAACTCAAACGCCACGCGACGGTCGACGTCTTCCTGGGCTATCGCTCAAATTGCGATCACGCGGGCGTGGAGGTGCCCCACACTTGCTTGGAAATGTTCACCGAGCTGGAGATCCCGTTCGGGCTCTCCATCATCATCGCGTGAAAGCGGCGACGCACGCCCCTAAACCAATCCCTTGCGCACGGCCCACACCGCCGCTTGCGTGCGATCGGCCACGCCGATCTTTTTCAAGATGCGCTGCACATGCTCTTTCACCGTCTCGGCGCTGATAAACAGCGCCTTGGCGATCTCCTTGTTCGTCAGCCCCTGCGAGACCATCGCCAGCACCTCGGCCTCGCGGCGCGTCAGGGGCACTTCGATATCGCCCGAGAGTCGCGGCGTGGCGAGCGCCCCGCTCACGCGGCGCAGCTCGTCGCGCGTCCACATGTCATGGCCGGCCGCCACGATGCGAATCGCCTCGATCAGCTCGTCGCGGCTGCAACCCTTGAGCAGGTAGCCGTTCGCGCCGAGCGCCACGGCACGCGCCGTGTACGTCGGATTGTCGTACATCGACAGGACGAGAATCGGCAGCTTCGGCTGCTCCTGGCGAAACTGCTCGAGCGCCTTCAGCCCATCGCTCTCTCCCATGCGGATGTCGAGCAGCACGAGATCGGGCTTCAACTCGCGCGCCCGCTCGAGCACTTCCTCACCATTGGTCGCTTCGCCCACCACCTCGATATCGGTGTCGGCGAGCAGACTGGTCAATCCATGGCGAACGACCTCGTGATCATCCGCAATCAGTAGCCTGATGGACATAAACGTCCTCCCGACTCGTGCTCCCGCTGATGTGGACAGATCGACAGTAGTGACCGAGGGCGCCCCCCCTCAATAAAAGTCAGATCAAAGCCCCGTCAAAGATGCCAGAACGACACCCCCCCTATGAACGGAACAATCAACCTAAGAGAGGGAAAGCAGGTACCCCACTACTATGGTAGGGTCTTCGTCGCCTCGAAGCCAGCTTTTCTGGAAAAAACCCTCGTAGCACCTCGCCCAACGTGCCCGAGCGCTCGACGGACATTCCGCCTCGTCCCTCCGCATGGCGTGTCGGCCTTCCGCGCTCTCGGAGTCTCGACGAGCATGTCGTCGGCTTGGCCCCATTCGCTCCAACTCGCGTGAGCATTGCTCGGTCTGCTCCGTCCCCTCGTCACTTGGGGCGGGGCGATGCTCGCGGCGGCATCTCGAGCGGCCGGTGCCCCAGTTTCGTACGCAGGCGATTGATCGGTCCCAACACGCCGGGGCGTCCCAGGATGGCGATCTCGGCCCGCCGTTTCCCCGGAAAGTCGAGCAGCGTGACCCCCACAAAGATCGTCATCAGCCCCTGGCCCGGCGTAAAGATCAACAGCACGCCCAGCAGGGCGATCAGCGCGCCCAGCACATTCTTCAGCACGCGCAGCAGCAGCCGGACTGCGCTTCTGCGGCCGTCCTCCGGCGGACGTTTCCGCGTGAAGTAGTCGTGCGGCATCCGCACGATGATCACCGGCAGCAGGGCCAGGCTGCCGACGAACATCAGCACCGAGCCGAATACGAGCCAGCCGATCGCGCCGTTCCACTCGGGCACATTCCATCCCCAGCTCATCCCCGACAGCTCCGCATCACCCGCCCGATCGGCCTGATCGATCCCCGGCTTCCGCTCCTGTTCCGCGCCTGCAACAGGCTCGCGAGCAAGGCCTTACGACAACTTACCAGATTCTTGTCTGCCGCCGCGTTACATCCCGGCGCGCTCCGCCGCCCCTATAGCCTGTGACCCAAGTTGTCCCCAATTCGCCAGCCGAGTGACCGGGAGTGGACCGATGGCAACAGAGACTCTAACCGCCGCGGCGACCGTCGCCCCCGCCGACCCACGCGGCGGCCTGCTTTCCCGCAGCTTCCTGGGATTGCTTGCGACGCAGTTCCTGGGAGCTTTCAACGACAACATGTTTCGTTGGTTGATCGTGCCCATTGGCAAACACTACTACGGTGGCGAGAGCGAAGCGCTGGCCCTGGCCGTCGGCCTGGCGGCCTTTGTGCTTCCCTACGTCCTGCTCGCCGCCCCGGCCGGTTACCTGGCCGATCGGTTCAGCAAGCGGCAGGTCATGATCTGGTGCAAGGTGGCCGAGATCGCCATCGTCATCGCCGGTGTCGCCGCCATCTACGCCGGCAGCACCACCGCCATGTTCGTGCTGCTGATGGTGATCGGCAGTCAGAGCGCGCTGTTCGGCCCATCGAAATTCGGCAGCATTCCCGAGATCGTCCGCCCCGAAAAGCTTTCGGCGGCCAATGGACTCATCGGCCTCACCACCATCCTCGCCATCGTCCTCGGCTCGATCGCCGGTGGCTACCTGTTCCTCGGTACCGGTCCCACGGGTCAAACGAACTTGTGGATCTCGGCCACGGCGCTGATCGGTGTTGCCGTCGTCGGCTGGCTGACGAGTCTCGGCATCGGGCGCCTCGCGCCCGCGAATCCCGCGCGTGAGTTTCCCTGGAACCCCGCCCGGCAAACGTTCCGCGATCTCGGCCTCCTCTGCGGCAGCGTGTCGCTCGTGCGAGTGGCGCTCGGTACCGCCTTTTTCTGGTCGCTGGCGTCGCTCGCCAATCTGAACGTCGATGCCTACGCCTGTCACGAACTGGGGCTCGAACAACACCAAGTCGGTCCGCTGCTGGCCGCCATCGCGCTGGGCGTGGGCGTGGGCAATCTGCTGGCCGGCTACTGGTCGCGCGGCCGCGTCGAGTTGGGGCTTGTCCCCCTCGGCGCGCTCGGCATGGCCACCGGCTCGTTCGTCCTCTTCTTCTCCACCGACTCCTACGGCTGGAGTCTCGCTTCGCTCTTCGTTATGGGGGCCTCGGGCGGTCTGTTCGATGTACCACTCCAGGCCTACCTGCAAGAACGCAGTCCGGCCCAGTCGCGCGGAGCGATGCTCGCCGCCAGCAACCTGCTCACCTTCCTGGGCACGCTCCTCGTCTCGGGACTGTTCTATCTGGTGCGCGGACCGCTCGGGCTTTCGGCCGGCACGATTTTCCTTGGCGCCGGTCTCTTGAGCCTGGCGGTTGCCCTCTATGCCCTGAAGCAGCTTGTCGCTCCGACCATCCGCTTCCTGATCTGGCTCGTGAGCCGGGTCTTCTACCGGCTGCGGGTCCGTGGCCTCGAGAACGTGCCCACCGAAGGGGGCGCGGTGCTCGTCGCCAACCACGTCTCGTGGATCGATGCCGTGCTCGTCGTGCTCAGTTCGGGCCGCCCCGTGCGGATGCTGGGCTACGCCGACTACATCCAGCGCTGGCCCGTCCGCTGGCTGGCCGATGCCTTCGGCGCCATCCCCATCCGGCCTGGGTCGGGCCGGGTCTCGATCATGCGCTCTCTGGCCACCGCCCGCGATGCCGTCCGCGCGGGGGAGCTGGTCTGCGTCTTCCCCGAGGGGGGCCTGACCCGCAACGGCCAGCTCCAGGCCTTCAAGCCCGGGGTCATGTCCATCCTGGCCGGAACCGGGGCTCCGTTGATACCGGTCTACCTCGATGGACTGTGGGGCAGTATCTTTAGTAATCGTGGCGGACGGTTTTTTTGGAAGTGGCCGAGTCGTTGGCCCTTCCCCGTAACAATCACCTACGGCCACCGCCTCGAGCAACCCAAGCACGTCCATCAAATCCGGCGCGCCGTCCAGGACCTGGGTGCCCAATCCATGCAAGATCGCCAAGACAAAGACACCAATCTCTTGCGTCTGTTCGTTCGGAACTGCCGCAACCATAAATCGCAACCGAAAGCCGCCGACACCACCGGGCAGGAAGTGAACGGGGCCAACCTGCTCCTCCGTTCTCTCATCTTCCGCCGCCTGCTGCTCCGCGAGATCCTCGGCCCCGACGAAAAGTACGTCGGCCTGCTGTTGCCCCCCTCGGTCGGCGCGGTGCTGGCCAACGTGGCCGTGCCGCTGGCCGGACGCGTGGCGGTCAACCTGAATTACAGCGCCTCGAGCGAGGTGATCGATTCCTGCATCCGCCAGTGCAATATCAAGCACGTGCTGACCAGCCGCCGCGTCATGCAGCGCTTGAACATCAAGGTCAACGCCGAGCTCATCTATCTCGAAGACTTCATCACCAAGGTCACCAAGGCCGATAAGCTCATCGCCGCGGCCATGACCTACGCCATGCCCCTGGCCTGGCTCGAGCATCACCTGGGCGTCAACCGGATCAAGCCCGACGACGTGCTCACCGTGCTCTTCACCTCCGGTTCGACCGGCGAGCCCAAGGGGGTCATGCTCACGTACCAGAACGTCGGCTCGAACGTGCAGGCCATCGACGAGATCGTCCACCTCACCACGTCCGACACCGCCGTCGGCATTTTGCCCTTCTTCCACTCGTACGGCTACACGGCCACGATGTGGACCATGCTCGCGCTCGCGCCGAAGGGGGTCTACCACTTCAGCCCGCTCGAAGCGCAGCAGGTGGGGGAGCTGAGTCGCAAGCACCGCGCGAACATCCTGATGGCGACGCCGACCTTCCTGCGTTCGTACATCAAGCGCTGCCAGCCGGAAGACTTCGCCTCGCTGGACGTGGTGTTCGCCAGCGCCGAGCGTCTGCCCGCCGACGTGAGCGACGCCTTCGAGCGCAAGTTCGGCGTGCGTCCTTCCGAGGCGTACGGCGCCACCGAGCTCGCCCCGCTCGCCTGTCTGAACGTGCCCGACAGCCGCTCGCACGGCGCCAGTAGCCCCGGCACCAAGGAAGGCTCCGTCGGCCGGCCCATCCCCGGCGTCACGGCCAAGATCGTCCATCCCGAGACGGGCGAGGATCTCGGCATCGACGAGCCGGGCATGCTCCTCTTCAAAGGCCCCAACGTCATGGCCGGTTACCTCGACCGCCCCGACCTCACCTCGAAGGTGATCCGCGACGGTTGGTACGTCACCGGCGACATCGCCAAGATCGACGAGGACGGCTTCGTCACCATCACGGGCCGCCAGAGCCGCTTCTCGAAGATCGGCGGCGAGATGGTCCCCCACATCAAGATCGAAGAGACGATCGCCGAGCTGCTCAAGTCGGACGAAGAGCTCAAGGCGGCCGTCACCGCCGTCTCCGACCCCAAACGCGGCGAGCGCATCGTCGTGCTCCACCTGCCGCTCGACCGCACGCCGGAAGAGATCTACCGGCAGCTCACGGCCTCGGGCCTCCCCAAGCTCTGGATCCCCTCGCCCGACAGCTTCGTCGAAGTCGAGGAACTCCCGATCCTCGGCAGCGGCAAGCTCGACCTCAAGGCGCTGAAAGAGATGGCCATGGACCGCTTCGGAGCCACCACCTCGGCCTAAGCCTCGTAGGTCACGCACCCCGTGCATGACAATCATTCGAGTTCGCAATGTCGCACATTGTCAGGTACGGAGTACCTGACCTACAAAATGGCACAAGCTGTCAGCCTGTGCGAAATGCTATGGCAAATGAGGCGATCACAAAAAGCGTCGGTCAATCGGGTACCTCAAACTCCCGAGAAAAAAGTTGACTGGGCCATTCTAGGCCGCTAGCCTGCCCTCTGTTGGTGGCCATCTCTTTCCGCCGCCACGAAGAGGGCAGTTCCCTGCAGTGGCAGACTTGGTGGTCGCTTTCGGATGATGATCTCGCGAAACGCGACATTGCGGAAACCAACCTTTTCTTAGGGTTCGGGTTGCCGCCAGTCTGGGGTTATGACATCGAGCCCTACCTGCGCAAGATCGATGAGTGGACAGAGCTTGTCGAGACAGCGACTCGACGCGCGATCCGACGACGATTAAAGCACGGCGCCGATGCGGACCTTTCGACAAACCAGTACCGCATCCTCGTGCTGATCACGGTCCTGCAGCGTGATCTTCGATTGAGATACTATCTGCCGTTCAGCCAAGGCGACTATGACGGCACTGATTCACAGAACTTATTCATCCATGGCATCCTCGACGGCCATGGCGGCACGTGCTGTACCATGCCGGTGCTGTATGCGGCGATTAGTCGGCGGCTGGGATATCCCATCAAGCTTGCTACGGCGAAAGAGCATCTGTTCTGTCGCTGGGACGATCCAGATGGGGAGCGGTTCAATATCGAAGCCACATCGCTCGGATTCCATGCTGACTACGACGACGAGCACTACATGACGTGGCCAGGCGAGTTGAACCCAGCCGACGTGAAGCGCGGCTGGTACTTGAAGAGCCAGTCACCTCGCGAGGAATTAGCGATATTCCTCTCACACCGAGCGCATTGCCTGCTCGATAACTTCGACTTCGCGGCGGCATCGACGATGTTCTCTTACGCGCATCGTCTTATGCCCGATTTTCCCGGCTATCATCAAAGTTGGGGGATCGCTCTGCTCTTACACGATGTCGTAAGGCACCTGAGGAAACAATCGGCCGGTGGGAGAATACCAGAGCGAATCAAGATCCCCACTCCGACCGAGGAGTGGGAGCGGCAACTCTATCCAATCGTCCAGAAAGAGCTGACACGTCTATTGCGCAATCGTCTCAAGCAGAGTGACGAACCACCTTACATCAGCTTGTACCCAGTCTACGCAGACGGAGGACGATCCTCATGCTCGACCCCAAAGTCGGCCGCTTCTTGACCGAAGACCCAATCTGGCCGGAAGACGACACCAACGCCTACCGCTACGTGAGCAACAACCCCACGAATTTCACCGATCCGACGGGCCTGGCGGCCTATCCGATTGCGCCGGACCACAGCGGCGGGGGTGGCCTGCCCTTGACACCGTATTATGAAGAATATGTGGCATTGGGCGGTCCGACTTATACAGACAGCGACTATAGAAAAGTGCGTGCTGCGATGCTGGCCGTGGCCAATAGGGCGCAAGAGCTAGCGAACAACGGCCGTTGCGATACTCTACGCTCAGCCCTAGAGCGGGCCACGGTGCTTGCAGACG